>JBNMQI010000007.1:0-38099 GCA_051277905.1 Gammaproteobacteria bacterium
CCATAGTTGATATCGACCGAGACCCTATTATTACGGCCTTCACAAATGGCAAAGGTGATTGGCCTAGTGTCGTGGTTGAAAAAATTACTCAATTTGGTCTTTTCACATTTTGCAAGCCTTTATTTCTTGTAAATGACGAGCTGTTAAAGAATATGAATAACCTTAAGTATTACAGGCTATTGCGCGATTCTATGTTTGAATGCTGGAATAAGTGGTTAAAGCTCGCGGGTGTAAAAGATACGCCTTCAAACAAAGGGATTATTATCAATGATATCAACGTCGCGATTCTTGCTGGGGTAGGTGGCTAGAATGTGGCTTTAGGGTTTACTATTTTTTATGCAAGACCACTCGGAGACTGATCGACTAATTAACCAATTTGATATCACTCTGGCAAATGACTTTGCTCATTAGATTGTCTATTTTAAATTCGATTTAAATAATCCTGCGGTTTGTGCGTTTCGAAATTGGTTACCCGAATTGATTGATAATGAGGTTGTGGGTTTAAGTTAAACTCTTTGAGTAAAGTATGTATCATATTGGTCACTTTATTTTGAATGATTACAAAGGAATAACCATGGAATTTTCAGCAGACCACTTGCGTCAACAAAATCGTAAGCGACGTGCAGAACTCAGTAAAAGTGCACTGGAAGAAGCTGCATTGCTTTTGTTAGATCGGATTTCTGCATTACCTGAATTCATTAATGCCAATAAAATAGCGGCTTATTCTGCCATCAATGGTGAGATAAGCTTGAATCCAGTCATCGATCTAGCGCTAGAATTAGGTAAGCAAGTTTACTTACCAAACCTAGACCTTAAATCACTTCGCTTCTCCCCGTATTTTCATGATCAAAAAATGCGTATTAACCGTTTCAAGCTGCCTGAACCCGATGTAACAGAGGCTGAAATGTTAGCACCCGAAGCCTTAGATTTAGTATTAGCGCCACTGGTCGCTTTTGATCCACAGCGTAACCGTATTGGCATGGGTGGTGGATATTATGATCGCAGCTTTGAGTTTCGTAAACAGGCAGGATGCCATGTGCCTATTTTAATCGGTGTTGCGCATGAACTTCAAAAAGTAGATGAGCTGGTACCAGAAGAATGGGACGTTCGACTTGATATGGTTATGACTGATGTTGCAACCTATAAGTAATTGCCTGCAGTCTAGTTGATAATGAAGTCAAGACTCAAAGTTCAATTCGGTCCTCAAAAATATACTCTAATACTTTATGCAACGTTATAGATTCAAATGCAAAGTTCAAATCTCTACCGTTTGAAATTGATTAGGCGTAGTATTAATTGATAAATATCTCGGAATAAGGAGAGTTTCGGTGAGTAATAACGTACAGGCACAAGCCATTATTATGAGCTTAAAGCCCTATTTTAAGCGAGCCGAAGCTGAGAATTTTTGGTTTTATTATGACTCGAGTGAATCAGATGAGGTTTGGGCATCACCCAAATACCTGCAACTGATGCAAAGTAAAGGTAGTTTGCTGTTTTCACCCGAACATTGGGAGTTACCCAATCGAATGGGTTATTTGAAGTCATTGCATCGCCAGGCTGAAAAGCTTATGGAAGAATATAACGAAATGGCCGAACGCCTTCAAGTGCTTGCTGTATTACTGCTCGAGAAGCAAGACATGCAGCCAAAAAAAGAGCTTGCTTTAACCCAGTAGTGACCGACTGATCAATAATCGTCTTTGTTGTCACCAATATTCTATTGTCAATTACGATTAATACGCCAGAGTCGGTGTAAATGGTTGAACTTAATAAGGCCGCTACGTTTATTAGCTTATGAAGTCGGCCGTCTGCATTAGTACTTAATTAAGTTGAAGTCAAATATCATAAAATCCATCTAAACAGGGCTTTTTGCTCTCTTGCCCAATTTATCGAAAGTCCTTAAAAAGGCGGTTTAGCGATTCAAATACCAGCTCTATCAAAGCTATTTTTGGTTGCCTCTGCCTTATTTGAAATCCAGAAGGAACCCTGGTGCCTCATATTCATTTGTTGTATTTCGCTAATGGCTATTTCATATTATTTTAAATAACAGTGTTAAATGAATCATAAGTCTCGGATTGTTAGAAAAATGAAATGCTTCGAGATCACCGTTAGATATTTAGTCGTAATCGTTTTTAATTCCTTCTAACAATGATATTTAGTGATTTTTATAAATGATGTGTCAGACAATCTGATATGCCGCTTTAGTCATTTCATGACCTCGCAAGATGCTATTCAAGTTATATCCCTAATATGAATGCTCTAAATCAAAATATCACTCTAAAAATGTAGTAGCGTTAAAAAACTATTATTGACAAAATATAGTTTCGTAACGATACTATGTTTTATAGCTTTTTGGTACACGGTAGATTTCCAAGATATCGTGGCTAATCAGTCCATGAACGAGTTCAAGGAAAAGAAAAGCGGGTTGACGTGATTATTATCGACAAGCTAGACCGCATTTCTACCCTACATTCTTTAGGTTATTTCGTTGTTCTCTTTGATTACTTTGGAGCTTAAATTATGGCAATTACATTTACTGAAAATACGGCAAGACAAATTCAGCGTCAGCTAGAAAAGCGTGGCAAGGGCATTGCGCTTCGCATTGGTGTGAAGACCGTAGGCTGCACAGGCTTAGCACACACCTTTGACATTGCTGACGAAGTTGGTCCAACCGATCACAGCTTCGAAGCACATAATGCTTGCGTAGTAATCGATTCCGATAGCCTGATATATCTTGATGGTTCGCATATTGACTTCGTTACTGAAGGCCCCCGACAAATGTTTAAATTCGATAATCCAAACGTCGACAGCGAGTGCGGTTGCGGCGAAAGCTTCAACATGAAAGCGGGATTTAATTTAAGCAGTGAGTTGACATCTTGAGTGTGTCAGCAGAAAGCACTCAGCCTAAGGCGCTAGCTCCACTGGCCTTTGCCGATAGTGCGGCGACTAGAGTTGCCGACTTGATTGCCGAAGAAGGCAATCCAAACCTGAAGTTACGTGTTTTTGTTCAAGGCGGTGGTTGCTCAGGGTTTTCTTACGGTTTTAGATTTGATGAAAACACGAATGAAGACGATACAACGATAGCCAAAAACGGTGTGTCACTTTTAATTGATTCAATGAGCTACGAGTACCTGACGGGTGCAGAGATTGTTTATAAAGACGATCTGGACGGTGCGCAGTTCGTTGTAAAGAACAACCCTGTCGCTATTTCTACCTGCGGCTGCGGCTCGTCTTTTTCAGCTTAACTTAGGAGCAACATCATGAGTGAAGTACTACAAAATCTCGTCAACCAGCCTTATAAGCACGGTTTCGTAACCAACATCGAGTCTGATGTTGCAGAGAAAGGGCTCAGTGAAGACACCATCCGCATGATTTCGAGTAAAAAGAATGAGCCCCAGTGGCTGCTCGATTTCCGGCTCAAGTCTTACCAGGCCTGGCTTAAAATGGAAGAGCCGGAGTGGGCAAATATTCATTATCCGAAGATCGATTTACAGGCGATCAGCTATTTCGCTTCACCCAAACAGAAGCCGAAGTTGAACAGCATGGACGAGGTCGACCCTGAATTGTTGCGCACCTTTGAGAAACTCGGCGTGCCATTACATGAGCGTATGGCGCTAGCTGGCGTTGCTGTCGACGTTATTTTTGACAGTGTGTCGGTGGCTACCACCTACAAGGACAGGCTTGCTGAGGTTGGTATTATATTCTGCTCGATGTCGGAAGCGGTGCATGAGCATCCGGAGTTAGTGAAGAAGTACCTTGGTACAGTGGTGCCGACTGGTGATAATTTTTTTGCCGCCCTAAATTCGGCGGTATTCACTGACGGTTCGTTTTGCTTTATCCCCAAGGGTGTCAAATGCCCGATGGATTTGTCAACCTACTTCCGTATTAACACCGAAGAAACGGGCCAGTTTGAGCGCACGCTTATCGTTGCTGAGGAAGGTGCGTCGGTGTCCTATCTAGAGGGCTGTACGGCACCTGCATTCAGCTCTAACCAGTTGCACGCAGCGGTGGTCGAGTTGGTTGCGCTCGACGACGCCGATATTAAATACTCAACGGTGCAAAACTGGTATGCGGGAGACGAAAATGGTATTGGCGGTGTTTATAATTTCGTCACTAAACGAGGCATGGCTCAAGGTGTCAACTCGCGTATTTCATGGACCCAGGTCGAGACTGGTTCAGCAATTACTTGGAAGTATCCTTCGGTCATTTTGCGTGGCGACAATTCGGTCGGTGAGTTTTATTCGGTCGCGGTCACTAATCATCTTCAGCAGGCTGACACCGGCACAAAAATGGTTCATATAGGTAAAAATACCCGCAGTACTATAGTCAGTAAAGGTATTTCAGCGGGTCGTTCTAACAACAGCTATCGTGGGTTAGTCAAGATTGGACCCCCTGCCGATGGGGCTCGTAATTTTTCGCAATGCGATTCGATGCTGATTGGCGACCAGTCTGGTGCTAACACCTTTCCCTATATCCAAGTGCGCAACAACAGCGCGATAGTCGAGCATGAGGCATCGACCTCGAAAATCGGGGAGGACCAACTGTTTTATTTCGCGCAGCGTGGGATCGACGCGGAGGCAGCCGTATCAATGATTATTAATGGATTCTGCAAAGACGTATTTCAACAATTACCGATGGAGTTTGCGGTCGAAGCGACCCAGCTGCTCGGTTTAAAGCTCGAAGGAAGTGTCGGATGATTTACCAAGACAGCAAGACCATACTCGAAGTTCGCGGGCTCCGCGCAACCGTGAACGGCATCGAGATTTTAAAAGGATTGGACTTTACAGTTAAAAGTGGTGAAGTGCATGCCATCATGGGGCCGAACGGTTCGGGCAAGAGTACTTTTGCAAAGGTGCTAGCGGGTCACTCAGCGTATGAAGTGACGGCTGGCACTGCCCTGTTTGAAGGCTGCAATCTGTTCGAACTAGAGGCTGAAGAGCGTGCGCGTGCCGGTTTGTTTCTTGGTTTTCAATATCCGATAGAGATACCTGGTGTCGCGAACAGCCAGTTTTTACGCCTTACCTACAATACGATGCAGGCGCAGCGTGGCAATGAAGAGCTTGACCCACTCGAGTTTGATGATTTAGTGCGCGAAAAAATGAAGCTGCTCGAAATGAGTCCTGATTTTCTAGATCGCAGTGTTAACGAAGGTTTCTCTGGCGGTGAGAAGAAGCGCAATGAAATATTGCAGATGGCGCTACTCGAGCCGCGTTTGGGGGTCCTTGACGAAACTGATTCTGGACTCGATATTGATGCGCTCAGTATTGTTGCCAACGGTGTTAACCAGCTTGCTAACAAGAACGATGCGATCGTGCTCGTAACGCACTACCAACGACTGCTCAACTATATCGTGCCCGACTTCGTGCACGTAATGGATGCGGGCCGTATCACCAAGACTGGCGGCAAGGATCTGGCGCTCGAACTCGAAGAGCGAGGTTACGACTGGGTAGCTGCAGAGCGCCAGGCAGCGAGTGAGGCGATGGCTGGTGAGGTAGTAGCATGATGAATACAGTAACCGCTATTCGCCCAACGCCTACCTCGGGTTTTCTCGAAACACTGTTGGCGGGCCAGCCGATGTTGCCGGCCAGTCCGTTGCCGTCTATAAACAAGCTGCGCACCGATGCGGTTGACTGCCTTGGTGGGTTAACCATGCCGACCAAACGAGACGAGGCATGGCGATTTACCAGTATTTCGCCGCTCACCAAACTGTCGTTTCAGCCTGCGCGTTCAGCAATCAGTCTGCAGGGTGCAGATGTCGAACACTTTTATCTCGAAGAAGCTACCACCCGATTGGTGTTTGTCGATGGTTTCTATGCACCGCATCTGTCTAATATGTTATCAGATGGTGGCGTAATGATTGCGAACCTGCCGTTGGCAGACGCCGCACGGGCTTCGGTGATCGAATCTAATCTTGGGCGCCATGTGGCCGTAAGTAACAATCTATTCGCTGCGCTCAACACTGCCTTGTTGCACGACGCGGCATTGATTGTGGTAGCTCGCAACGAAGTACTTTCAGCACCCGTGCAGGTGTTATTCATTTCGACGCAAGCTGCGGTCTCAAGCTGTCCGCGCTGTCTGGTGGTTGCTGAATCTGGCAGTAGCATGACGCTGATTGAGGATTATGTCTCTTTGCAAGATGATTCCTACCTCATTAACCCGGTGACTGAAATAGCGCTGGCTGATAACGCACACGTTAACCACATTCGGGTGCAGCGGGATAGTGCAAAGGCATTTCATATTTCAAATTGTGCCGTGTCCCTTGGGCGTTCGAGCAACTATCAATCGGTGAGCGTTGCTTTGGGCGCACAGATTTCACGCTATAATCTTAACGTGGTTATGGCCGAAGGTGCCGAGTGTGCGGTCGATGGACTTGCGCTCATCAAAGGCAACCAGCTGGCCGATACGCATACCTGCATCGACCACGCACAACCACATGGCGTGAGCCATCAGCTGCACAAATGCATTGTTGGCGGTAAAGCGCATGCTGTGTTTAACGGCAATATCAGGGTGCGTCAGGATGCCCAGCATACCAACTCGATCCAGTCGAACGGCAACCTGCTGCTGACTGACAAGGCTCAAGTCGATACGAAGCCTCAGCTGGAAATTTTCGCTGATGATGTGAAATGTGCACATGGTGCGACCATTGGTCAGCTAGACAAAGATGAATTGTTTTATCTGAGGAGTCGCGGATTGTCCGATAGTGTTGCTCGAAACCTGCTTACTTATGCCTTTGGTGCTGAGATTATCGACCGCATTCCTATTCCATCTCTTAAGCACCAGCTCGAACAAACGGTGTTAGAGCAGACGAGCAGAAAGCTATGAGTTTAAGTCAAACCCAATTCACGTTGGCATCGTCACCAGTATTTGACGTAGAGCGTATTCGTTCCGACTTTCCTATCCTTCAATTAAAAGTTGAGGATAAACCGCTGGTCTACCTCGACAGTGCAGCATCGAGTCAAATGCCGCAGATGGTTATCGACTCACTGATTCGTTATCAGACAATGCAGCACGCTAATATCCACCGTGCTGTGCATTACTTATCTGAGACGGCGACAACTGAATATGAGGCCGCTCGAGGCAAACTAAAACGTTTCATAAACGCACCTGAAGAACGCGAAGTGATCTTCACCAGTGGAACCACCGATGCGATCAACTTAGTAATGCACGGCTATGGGCGTCAATTCATCAAGGCAGGTGATGAAATAATTCTCACCACACTTGAACATCATTCAAATATTGTGCCTTGGCAGATGCTAGCCGAAGAGACTGGTGCGAAGATTCGTGTGGCGCCGGTAAACGATGCTGGTGAAGTGTTGATCGATGACTATGAAAAGTTGTTCAATGCGCGTACTCGATTTGTTGGCGTGATACATGTTTCAAATGCACTGGGAACGATTAATCCAGTCAAACAGATGATAGCGTTTGCACATGAACACGGCGTGCCTGTCCTGGTTGACGGTGCGCAAGCGGTGCCTCACTTGCCGGTTGACGTGCAGGATCTTGATTGCGATTTCTATGTGTTTTCAGGCCATAAGTTGTGCGGTCCGACGGGTATCGGTGTGCTGTATGGTAAAGCCGCGCTGCTAGAAAAAATGCAACCTTTTAAAGGTGGTGGTGACATGATTTTATCTGTCACATTTGAAAAAACTACCTATAACACTATCCCACAAAAATTCGAAGCTGGAACGCCAGCGATTGCCGCAGCAATTGGACTAGGTGTCGCCATTGACTACCTATTAGCGATAGGCATGGACAAGATCGCTGCACACGAACACGATTTGCTTGTTTATGCGACTGAACAAATAACATGCATGCCAGGCGTTCACATTATTGGTACTGCTGCTAACAAGGCGGCAGTCATCTCGTTTACTGTCGACGGTGTGCACCCACATGACATTGGCACTCTGCTTAATGAGGAGGGCGTCGCGGTGCGAACTGGTCATCATTGTGCTCAGCCAGTAATGGATCGTTTCCATGTGCCCGCGACGTCGCGGGCTTCGTTTGCGTTTTACAACACCCGAAATGAAGTAGATGCGCTGATTGCCGGTATTAGCACCCTACAAAAGGTATTTGCATAATGGCTAACTCAAAAGCGCTTTATCAAGAGGTAATTCTCGATCACAACAAAAAACCGCGAAATTACGGAAAGCTAATAGATGCAAGTCATCATGCGGTAGGCCATAACCCTCTGTGTGGTGATCGAATAAGTGTGGCTCTTAATTTTGATCAGGAGAGCATCTATGCCGTCGCATTTGAAGGAGAGTCATGTGCCATTTGCAAAGCGTCGGCTTCAATGATGACAGCCGCCGTCAAGGGCAAGTCGCGTCAGGAAGCGGAAATTTTGACCCAACAATTCCTCGCCATGGCAACCGGCAAACTCGACCTAAACGCGCCAAATAAAATAGGTCGTCTCGCTGTATTTGCGGGTGTGTGCGATCTGCCAACACGCGTTAAATGTGCCATCCTGCCGTGGCACACATTGCACGCCGCGTTCAATTCAGTCGCAAGCATATCGACAGAAGCAGAGGCCGATCCGATGCATGCCCCGGTCGGTAACGCCTGAGGTTGGAAATATTTTAACCAATGGCTTTGAGAGGATAATAAGATGATTAAGAATGAGCTGAGAAACACCATGAGACTGTGTATCTGACTCTAAAAATCGTATGTGCGTGGAAATTCATGCGCTATCTATGAATACCTTTAGCCCCGCGACAATAATTGAACTAGGTTTCATATTAGGAGAAAGTTATGGATCAAAATGTACTGGCAAAAATTAAACAAACCGTTACCGAAAACCCGATTGTGCTTTACATGAAAGGAACGCCAGAGTCCCCGCAATGTGGTTTTTCTGGTGCGACGGTGAAGATTCTCCAAGCATGCGGTATTAATAATTTCGTCGCGGTCAACGTCTTAGCCGACAGGGGAGTCTACGAAAACCTCCAGCACTTCGCCAACTGGCCGACCTTCCCTCAGCTTTATGTCAAAGGTGAGCTAGCGGGTGGTGCCGATATTGTGCGCGATATGCATCAGCAAGGTGAATTACAGAAATTGCTCGACTCAGCAACGGGTTGATAACATTGATACAGATTATAAGCAGATCGTCCACACAACTGCGTTGTCGTACTTATGACACTAAGATGATGGCCTCGCTTTCAGGAGATTTAATATGCCGAAAATAGCAGAAATTGAAGATACGCCCAATCCGAACGCAAAGAAGTTTATCCTAAAGGAACCAGTGACTTGGGGAATAACTCATTCGTATGAAAACGCTGAACAAGCAAAGGATGATGAGCTCGCTACTGCGCTGTTCGACATCGATCATGTGAGCAACGTGTTTTACGTTGATAAGTGGATCACGGTGACACAGGACGGTGGTGCTGGCTGGCCGGAGTTGGTGCGCAAAGTAGCGGTGCCGATCCGAGCCGCGCCCACGGCGGATGCGCAAACAGAGGTTACTGTTGCCGCAGCCACCAGTGCAATATTGGATCTAAGCCCAAAAGATCAGAAGCGCCTCGATACGATTAGCACACTGTTAGATGAAAAGGTGCGACCCTATTTAAAGGGCGATGGAGGTGATCTTAAAGTGATAGGTCTGGTTGGCAACCAACTCAGCGTGCATTACCAAGGCGCTTGCGGCTCCTGTCCGAGCTCGATATCTGGAACGCTCAGAGGCATCGAAAATCTGGTTAGAAGCATAGAGCCTGGAATTGACGTCGTGGCTGTTTAACAAACAATTGCTAGATCACTATCGGCAGGCTTTTTGGAAGGCCGCGATCCAACTTGATGACGAGAGACATTGGTATATGCTGGCCACGTCGTTATTGGGAGAGGCGCTGGTCATTTTAGAGTCCTGGTGACCAACGTCAGGTTAAATTGACTGTAGCTCATCGATCGTTCAGCGCAGTCTTTCTGAATAGCCTATTCCTTGACCGGTTTCCAATGGCTGGTTGGGGTCTGAGCAGGATCGACAACAGGATCGATAAGCCTAAGGAATAGTGTGAATCAAAAGATCATGTAGAGAGTTTTTATTTTTTTTATTAGTGTCAACCCCGAAAGGAAACACACAAATGTCAGAACCACAATTTACCGAACAAGATTGGCGCAGATTTTTATCAAGTTTGGGAGAGGACCCCGATAGAGCCGGCCTCATCGAAACACCATCTCGCGTTGTAAAGGCCTGGAAACATTGGACTTCCGGATATGCCCAAGACCCGGCTGAATGTCTAAAAGTGTTTGAGGAGGGGGCAGACGACTACAATGAACTCATCGTGGTACGCGGCATCCCTGTCTATAGTCATTGCGAGCACCATCTAGCCCCTTTCTTTGGCAGTGCCGCGATTGGCTATGTTCCGAACGGGAAGATAGTCGGCTTGTCAAAATTGACCCGTTTGGTCGATTGCTTTGCCCATCGACTACAAGGGCAAGAACGACTCACGGCTCAGATTGCCAACGCCTTGATGACACATCTGGAACCGCAAGCGGTTGGTGTCGTTATTCGCTGCCGCCACCTGTGCATGGAAAGCCGCGGTATTCGAACTCAGGGCGAGGAAACTTTCACCTCATCGATGCTCGGTACACTGCAATCTAATCAGGCTCTGCGTGCAGAGCTTTTTGCTTTAGCGCGTGAGACATAACGTGGAAAATAAAGGTAGTATTTCCATCGAAATCACTTCAGTGGCCGCAGTGACTAGTCCTCGAACGGATCAACAAAGAGGCGCCCTCAAGACTAAACGCCCCGAGACCAATCCTGCTGAAAGATTGCGAAAACCAAGCTGGATTCGCGTCAAGGTGCCATTATACTCGGGCCGTTTTGGTGAGATCAAGGACATTGTTCGCGCGAATCATCTGGTGACGGTGTGTGAAGAGGCATCATGCCCTAATATTGGAGAGTGCTGGAGTAAAGGCACTGCGACCTTCATGATTATGGGTGACAAATGCACTCGTCGCTGCAGGTTTTGCAACGTCAGCACAGGTCGTCCCAATTCGCTGGACCTTGACGAGCCAGCACGTCTCGCCCAAACCATCGCCTTAATGAAACTCAATTATGTCGTCATCACCTCGGTTGACCGCGATGACTTGCGCGATGGAGGTGCTGGCCATTTCGTCGAATGCATCAAGCATATCCGCGCATTGACACCTAACATTTACATCGAAATACTGACGCCCGACTTCGGTGGCCGCCTCGACCATACGCTGGACATCCTCGCTACTGCGCCGCCGGACGTGTTGAATCACAACATCGAAACCGTGCCCCGGTTATACAAGGAAGCGCGTCCTGGAGCTGACTTTCAAAACTCCCTCAACTTGTTGCAGCGCTTCAAGGCTCTGCATCCCACTATACCCACTAAATCAGGTTTGATGGTCGGGCTGGGTGAGACCGATGATGAAATTCTCCAAGTACTGCGTGAGCTGCGCGCTCACAAAGTTGACATGTTGACCATCGGTCAGTATCTGCAGCCGACTGGCGGGCACATGCCTGTGCGCCGCTATGTGCATCCTGACACGTTTAAAATGTATGCAGAAGAAGCTTACAAGATGGGATTCCTGCACGCTGCATCGGGACCGCTGGTGCGCAGCTCGTACCATGCCGACGAACAGGCGCATGCGGCAGGCGTATTTTAATGTGGTTTTTTACAATAATCTAAATATCTCTATTGGTAGGAAAATCTGCCATAACAATTCCACTAGATGTCTTAGAGTATCAGGAGTAAACCATGACGACATTCCGCATAGAACACGATAGCTTCGGGCAGATCGAGGTGCTGGCAGATCGACTAAGGGACGCACAAAATCAACGTATTCTCGATCATTTTGCCTTTTAACAGAGCTTATGACGCTGCAATCGATATACGCCCTTGCTCAAGTCAAGCGGGCCGCAGCGCTTGTCTATTGTGACCTGGGATAGTTGGACCTAGCCATAACCGAAGCTATTATGGAAGCATCTGATTAATTATTGACTGGCAAGTATGACGAAGAATTCCCTCTCTCCGTTTGGCAAACCGGTTCAGGTACACAAACCAATATGAACATGAATGAAGTGCTGGCCAATCGCACATCTGAATTGCTTGGTGCTGGACGCGGAAACCTGCGCTCGGTGTACCCAAATGACCATGAGAATACGAGCCAATGCTCCAATGATGTTTTCCCTACCGCAATGCACGTTGCGGTAGCACAGGTGCTGAATGGAAAGGTCATATTGGCATTGCGAGGGTTGCGCGATGCGCTGGCAGACAAAGCAAAAGAATTTGACGATATTGTTAAAATCGGCTGGACCCATTTACAGGATGCCACGCCACTCACATTATGGCAGGAATTTTCTGGTTACGTTTCACAGCTGGATCACGGCATTGATCACTTTCAGCAAGCGCTACCCCATGTGTATGAACTTGCTATCGACGGCACCGCTGTAGGAACGGGTCTTAATACCCATAAAGAATTTGGCCTACGGGTAGCTCAAGAGTTGCCGCGACTGACTGGTTTACCGTTTGTTTTAGCACCCAATAAATTTGAAGCGCTTGCCAGCCATGATGCATTAGTGCATGTGCACGGGGCGCTGAAGATCGTTGCAGTATCCTTAACAAAAATTGCCAACAATACTCGATGGCTAGCCAGTGGCCCTGGTTGTGGCCTAGGTGAAACTACACTGCCTGAAAACGAGCCTCGCAGTTCGATTATGCCGGGAAAGGTCAACCCAACCCCAAGTAGAAGCTCTCACTATGGCGTGTGTCCAAATCATGGGCAATGATATGGCCATTAATATAGGTGGGGCATCTGGTAACTTTGAACTTAGCGTTTGCAAGCCGCTGATTGCGCGCTACTTACTTCAAAGTACGCGTCTGATCGCAGATGCCGCTAATAGTTTTAACCAATATTGTGTCGTCGGTATTCACGCCACCCAGGCCGTATAGATGAATTGTTACACCGATCTATTGTGCTGGTAACTGCTTTAAACCCTCACATAATCTATGATAAGTGCGCACAAATTGCCAATAAAGCTCATATAGAAGGAACCACTTTGCGCGAGACTGCGATGGCTTTGGGGTATGTCACGACAAAAGAATTCGAACGCTGGGTGCATGCCGATAAGATGGTGGAAAAGTAGTCCAAATATTAAGTTAAGGTATATTATTTAAAGCTGAATTTAAAAAATCTAATTAAGGTGAGGTTAAGTCTTATCGGGCTACGACTATGAGGCTGTAAGTAATTGAAATAGTATTAAACTCGGATATGATCAATTATTAATTCTCAAATATTGTTAAATAGGCTTACCTGAGACGAAGTTGAAACAGACTTCGTTGAGCTCCTCTAGTGATAGTGGTTCGCTGGTGAAGCCACAGGCATAAGGTGACTGTTGATCCTTGTTGCAGTTGTCACTTTCCAAATGTTGACAGGACGTACAGGTACCGAAGGGGAGTTTGCCTCGTTCTTGAGCGACGTGACCGAGCATTCGTTGCATGGTATTGGCAAATTGACTTTGAATGCTTTTGGGTAGAGCATCGGCAGCACGAACCAGCGATTCGAAGGGATCGTTCGCGAGAATGCCACTTGCTTTTTCGGTTAGGACGAGTTGAACACTGCGCTTATCGTTTTCTGAGCGTATACGTGTCAGATAGCCTTGGGTTTCAAGGCTTTTGATTGTCTGTGACGCCGTTCCTCGAGTCGTGGAATGGAATGCGGCAAAAGCAGATGGCGTACGGGAGAAGCGATTAGCTAAGGCAAAGTATCTGAGTACAGCCCATTGAGCTGCCGTTAGCTTTTCTTCAAGGCCCTCGCCGGAGGCTATGCGGCCCAAATGAAAGACCAATTCTGCAATAGCACGACTGTTCATCTTAAACTCCTTCATGATAATAATATAATAGCGTTTAAAAACCATGTTGACAACCATATAGTATTGAAACGATACTAGTTGAGTTGAGTTGAATTGAACTGTATTTTTTAAGGGTTCAAAAAGGGGCAGGGACCAAACTTTATCAAATTTTAAGAGGTTGATTATGAATATGAACGTCACGCAGAAACTGATCCAGTCGCATTTAGTGCACGGTAAAATGAGACCCACCGAAGAAATTGGTCTGAGGATTGATCAGACACTCACACAGGACGCAACCGGTACGCTGGTGATGCTAGAGCTGGAAGCAATGGGCTTAGACCGTGTAAAAACGGAAGTCAGTGTTCAGTACGTTGACCACAACATTATTCAGGAAGATTCCAAAAATCCTGATGACCATTTATTTCTGCGCAGCGCCTGTCAGCGATTTGGCTTGTGGTACTCGCGGCCGGGGAACGGGGTAAGTCACCCTTGCCACCAAGAAAATTTTGGGAAACCGGGTAAGACACTCCTCGGTTCTGACAGTCATACACCAGCGGCCGGCGCAATTGGTATGTTGGGCATTGGTGCTGGTGGTTTGGAGGTAGCGCTGGCAATGGCGGGCGAACCGTTCTTTACACGTATGCCCTTAGTCTGGGGCGTGAAGCTCACTGGCAGTCTACCTGACTGGGTGAGTGCCAAGGACGTGATCCTAGAAATGCTACGCCGCCATGGAGTCGGTGGTGGTGTGGGTCGGATCGTTGAATACTATGGGCCGGGGCTGGATACGCTGAGTTCGATGGATCGACACGTGATCGCCAACATGGGTGCTGAATTGGGTGCGACTAGTACTGTTTTTCCTTCCGATCAGGAGGTGTTACGTTTCCTATGTGCTTGGCAGAGAGGCGATGACTGGGTCGAGCTGGTTGCAGATACGGACGCGACCTACGATGTATACGAAGAAATAGATTTGTCTAGCTTGGTGCCGCTAATCGCGATGCCTTCCAGTCCTGGAAACGTTCGCCCTGTTAGCGAAGTTGCGGGAGAAAAAATCTATCAGGCCTACATAGGTTCTTCAGCCAATCCTGGTTTTCGAGATCTGGCTATTTCCGCCATGATGGTGAAGGATCGCCAAGTGAATGACCGCGTTTCGTTTGATATTAATCCGACATCCAGAGCACAGCTCGAAACCTTAGTGCGCGACGGATACGTTTCCCATCTGCTGCACGCTGGAGCTCGGTTACATCAGGCCGGTTGTAATGGCTGTATCGGCATGGGCCAGGCGCCGGCAACCAATGAGCTCTCATTGCGCACCGTGCCGCGTAACTTTCCAGGCCGTTCTGGTACGCGTGAGGACAAGGTGTGCTTGGTTAGTCCGGAAACTGCTACTGCGTCAGCACTCACTGGTGTGATTACCGACCCACGAACACTCGATATCCCTTATCCGGTCATTTTGGATCCAGACCAACCGATGATTAATCGTGCTATGTTCATTCCACCCTTGCCGCTAAAAGAAGCGCAACATGTGGACCTTGTGAAGGGCCCAAATATTGCTTCACTGCCAAATTTTGAGCCACTGCCAGATGAGATTGAAGTTCCTATTTTGTTAAAAGTAGAGAATGACGTTTCTACTGATGAGATCATGCCGCCTGGCTTACGTGTGCTGCCATTTCGGAGTAACATTCCCTTGATTGCCGAGTTTTCCTTCGATAGGCTCGACCCTACTTACGTCGAGCGAGCGAAGCAGGTGTCTGGACACATCGTCGTAGGTGGCAGCAATTACGGGCAGGGCTCGAGTCGTGAGCACGCTGCGTTAGGTCCTCAGTATCTTGGACTCCGTGCTGTTTTTTCCAAAGGTTTTGCAAGGATTCACGCGCAAAATTTAATTAACTTCGGTGTGTTACCACTAACTTTTATCAATCTAGCAGATTACGACAGCCTCCAGCCGAATGATGTATTGCGCCTATCAGATTTAAGGCGTGTGCTGAAAAAAGGAGGTGATTTAGTGGTTGAAAACGTTACCCGTCAACAGAAATTTTCGATGCGCCACGACATGTCGCCACGACAAGTTGAGTTCTTACTTCGCGGTGGTTTGATTAATTGGATGAAAGAGCGCCTCTCAGGGCTTTAGTAATAATAGCCAATTCCATTTTTAAAAACACATTACCTCAACAGCATGAGTAGCTCTATGATAAATCAAATGTCCCAGGAAATGTCCCCAGCTATTGCAACGATCGATGATCTCGCAAAGTTAGCAGACTACTCACTTATGGATACGCTCAACTGCGATCCTGATGCTAAAGGAAACGGTACTGATCACGCACCACGGCAAGTCTTTACGGGGCACTATGTCCCCGTTAATCCAACGCCAATCAAAAACCCTGAGTACATCGCACACAGTAAAAATCTTTTTCGTGAACTTGGCTTCGCCGACGATATGGCACAGTCGGATGATTTTGTTCGTGTGTTTTCTGGTGACATCTCGCAGGTTCCTGATCCAATGCGCAAGGTTGGTTGGGCCTGCGGTTATGCACTTTCTATTTTTGGCAGAGAATACTACCAGCAGTGCCCGTACCAAACCGGTAATGGATATGGTGACGGTCGGGCTGTTTCTGTATTTGAAGCAGTCATTGAGGGTCAACGTTGGGAAATGCAACTTAAAGGTGGCGGCCGAACACCCTACTGTCGCGGTGCGGATGGCCGTGCAGTCTTGCGGTCGAGTATTCGTGAGTTCCTCGCTCAAGAGCACATGCATGCCCTTGGAGTACCAACGTCACGATCTTTGAGTTTGTACGTTTCGAAAACGGAGCAGGTTAAACGGCCATGGTATTCGGAGGGTTCTCGTTCAAAAGATCCCGACGTGCTTATGTTGGAGCCCGTTGCGATTTCGACACGTGTTGCACCGTCATTCATCCGGGTTGGTCAAATTGAGCTTTTTAGTCGTCGCGCTCGAAAGATGGAACATCCAAAGGCGATGGAGGAGCTGGAAAAGATTGTGTTGCACCTAATCAAACGTGAGTATGGAGACGTTATTGACCAGAAATTAACCACCGCAGAAAAAGTGGTGTTGCTTGCAAGTGAGTTCCGCAACCGATTGACGTCACTGGTCACTAACTGGATCCGTGTAGGCTACTGTCAAGGAAATTTTAACAGCGACAATTGTGCTGCAGGTGGCTTTACACTCGACTACGGGCCATTCGGATTTTGTGATGAGTTTAATCCAAACTTCCAGCCGTGGACGGGTGGTGGAGATCATTTCTCATTTATGAACCAACCAGAAGCTGCAGAACGTAACTTTCATGCATTTTGGACCGCTTTGCAGCCACTCTTAACGTCACATCCAGATTCTGTACAACAGCTCGATGAAATTCGGAATGGTTTTTCAGCAGTGATGAAAGCGAAAATGGAGCAAATGTGGGCTGAAAAACTGGGGATTGGCATTTTTCATGCGGGTTTGTTTAGTGAGCTCGAAGCGCTTATGGTGCAAACTTCTGTAGATTACACGATTTTCTTCCGTGAGCTTTCGAGCTTACCAGATGATATTGAGCCACTTAAAAAAAGCTTTTATAAGAATGAGAATGCTTCAATGGGTTCAGTGTATGAGACAGGCTTCGAAGAGATGGACAAGCGCTGGTTGGAGTGGTTTGCAAAATGGAAATTGATTATTACCACTAACAGCACGGCTTCGGCCAATGTGAATGCTGCTGTGCCCCAATCGCCTGAAGCGCTTTCTAGGCAGATGAAACTCATTAACCCAAAATACAGCTTGCGTGAGTGGTTCGTCGTTCCGGCTTATCAGCAAGCAACCTCGAGTCAGTACTCATTAATCAGAGAATTGCAAACAGTGATGACTGAGCCATATACTGAACAGTCAGAAGATGTAGAAGAAAAATACTATAAATTGAAGCCGAATGAGTTCTTCGAGCTCGGGGGTGTTTCGCACTTGAGTTGTTCATCATGAGGGAAAATAAGAATGATGTCGCATTGGCTTAGATTTTTATTGGGAAAACCCGATAAACTAGAAATAGTGGATCCTGTTTGCGTCTAACTTTTAACTAATGAAATTAATATTATATAACGCTCTGCGCAACTTGAATAACGCAAAGATGAACAATATGCTCACTGTATGAATCTATTACCGGCAGAGCTCCAAATACATGTCACAATACACAATAGTGTTTTTCCTACGCCAAAACAGTGCGTTTAAAAATAGTTAGAGGCCACCATGACAACCAAGATAATTAATATTGTTGACCACCATGCAGCCAGCAGCAAACCAGCTACTACTTCAACCCACACGCCATTTTTTAGCGATACGCGTGGCAGAGTTTTGCGTGATCTTCGTATCTCAGTCACGGATCGCTGTAACTTCCGTTGCACCTATTGCATGCCTAAGTCAGTATTTGGCAAAGACTATATTTTCTTGCCCCAAACTGAACTGTTAAACTTTGATGAAATCACGCGTATGGCAACGCTTTTCGCTGCACATGGCGTAGAGAAAATTCGCCTTACGGGTGGCGAGCCCCTGTTGCGTAAAAACATTGATGTTTTGATTCAAATGCTCAGCGCCATCAAGACCATAGACGATAAACCCTTAGATATAGCGCTGACTACAAACGCCTCGCTACTTTTTAAGAAAGCTCAGGTGCTCAAGGATGCTGGATTGAATCGTGTCACTGTCTCACTCGATTCACTTGATGAAACCACATTTTGCGCTATGAACGATGTCGATTATTCAGTGGCCGAAGTACTAAATGGCATTGATGCTGCGTGCAATGTCGGCTTTAAGTCCATTAAAATTAACATGGTGGTTCAGAAAGGCGTTAACGATAAGGATGTGGTTGCCATGGCTCGATACTTTAAAGGTAGTGGTCATATTGTGCGCTTTATCGAATTTATGGACGTCGGCTCTTCTAACGGCTGGTGTATGGACGATGTCGTGCCTTCGGCTGAGATCGTAAGTATGATCAACGCAGAAATGCCCATTGTCGAAGCAAAGTCCAACTACGTCGGTGAAGTTGCTGAGCGTTGGGCCTATGCAGATGGCAGCGGCGAAATTGGTGTCATTTCCAGCGTGACACAAGCTTTCTGTTCTAGCTGTACTCGTACTCGGCTGTCTACTGATGGCAAGCTTTACACCTGCCTGTTTTCTCAGTCTGGCCATGATTTACGCGTGCTCATACGGTCTGGCAAAAGCGACAAAGAAATTGCTGATGCTATAGGGTTAATTTGGAGTCAGCGTGATGACCAGTACTCGGAAATTCGTACAGAAGAAACTGCACGGATGAAGAAAGTTGAAATGTCTTATATTGGTGGTTGATGCTTCCACAAACAACAACAGCTATGGGAAACAAATTGTTTAAACCTTCCGCACTAATCGTCTTTTTATCCTAGAGCTTGGTACATTAAGAACAGATCAATATCCTAGGGCCTAAACTAAACTGCAGGCAAAGTTTTAGCGGTCTCACGCAGTATGTTTTTTTGAATTTTGCCGGTGGCTGTTTTAGGTAAGTCTCCAAAAACAACTCTTTTGGGTCGTTTAAAACGCGCCATATGGTCAGTGCAAAATTCAATTAATTCCGTTTCAGTGGCGTCACAACCCATTTTCAACTCTACAAAGGCACAGGGTACTTCACCCCACTTATCATCCTCTAGAGCAACCACTGCTGCTTCACCCACTGCAGGATGTTTGTATAGTATGGCTTCAATTTCAACTGATGATATGTTTTCACCACCGGATATGATGATATCCTTTGCACGATCTTTGATTTGTATGTAACCATCAGGGTGAATTACAGCGAGGTCACCACTGACAAACCAGCCATCTTGAAATGCTTTTTGGGTGGCGTCGCTATCTTTTAGATAGCCCTTCATAGTGGTATTACCCCGAATCATAATTTCACCAATGGTTTCAGCATCGGCTGGGACTGATTTTCCGGTGTCAGGGTTTACCACTTCAACGGCCTCTGTCATGGCAAAGCGGACACCTTGCCGTGACTTCAATTCTGCCTGAGTTTCTATATTTTCTTTTTTCCAGCTTTCCTGAGAAGCAGATTGTAAAATGTGTCCATAGCTTTCGGTTAAGCCATAAACATGCATAATATTGAAGCCAAATTGGGTCATCCTTTCTAACACTTTTGATGGCGGTGGTGCACCTGCTGTCATCACTTGAATGGTTCGGCCAAAAGTTTTTTGATCACTCTTTGGTGCATTAGCTAGCATATTCAGAATGATGGGTGCGCCACCAAAATGGGTGACCTTATGTTCATCGACTAAATCAAATAACAACTTGGGATTAAATGCACGCATGCAAATAATGGTGCCGGCCACTGCCGTCATAGTCCAAGCATGACCCCAACCATTACAATGAAACATAGGAACAGTGTATAAATATCTTGGATGCTGAGGCAAGGCCCAGGAAACAACGGTACCCATGCTCATTAAATAGGAACCCCTATGATGATAAACCACACCCTTAGGTTGGCCTGTAGTGCCCGATGTGTAATTTAGTGACAGAGCTTGCCATTCGTCTTCTGGTTGACGCCAGACAAAAGTATCATCGCCATGTTCGACCAAGTCTTCGTAATAACTGAATTCATGCTCGGTGGGTAGGGATGGTTTTTCAGTCGCGTCTGGGTCATCAATAATGATGATTTCTGGTTGCAATACTGATGTTTCAAGTGCTGCTTCAAGGACTGGCCAAAGTTGACGATCAACAATAAACAGTTTAGTTTCACCATGATCAATAATGTAAGACACGGTTGAAGCGTCAAGACGAGTATTGATTGTATTGAGCACAGCACCTGACATGGGAATTGCAAAATGCGCTTCAAACATTTCTGGTGTGTTGAAGGCAAAGACAGAAACAGTGTCATTTTTACCCAGTCCGCGGGCTGCAATACTGGAGGCAATGCGAGTACATCTTGTTCGGGTTTGCGACCAAGTATATCGGCGATCATTATAAATTAGCGACTCGCGCTGAGGGTAGATATCCGCCGTTCTTTGCAAAAAAGAAAGCGGAGTAAGAGCAACAAAATTGGCCGCATTTGTTGGTAATTGATCATATTCGATGGTCATGTTGATCTCCTCTTGTATAACGTTTTTATATTTATTATGTTCTGATTGAATCAACCATTAATTTCTGACTGGCGAGCCGTTTTCTAGCATTGTTTCAATGCGGAGACGGGTTGCTTCACCCGATACTAGCCTGAGAAAAGAGCGACGCTCAGCATCATATAAATCTTGCTCACTCCAAAGTGTGCCAGGTTTAACTTCACCACCAGTAACAATACGCGCCATCTCGGTACCTACCACAACATCATGCGGTGTAAAAAAGCCTTTGTCTCTATTTTTAGCCAACCATTCTGTCATCTCTTTGAATATGGGAGCGCCTGGCATTGAAAGGTTAGGGCGGATAAATGATACCTGTTCCGATGCATCATTGATGGCTTTAATAGCTTCTGGTAATAAGCGATCACGATTGATTAAAAAGCGATCATTTGGACGCAGCATTGCATTTTTCTTTGCGATGATAGGTGAGGTAGAGGTTTTACCATAGCCAAGGTTCATAAAGGCCTTCCAGCTCGCTTTAGTAATATCCTCACCACATTGAAGTAACTCAATCCACCGATATAACGTTTCCTTACAGCCACCGCCACCAGGCACAACGCCAACTAAAGACTCGACAAGTCCCATGGTTGAATTGGCATGACAGAGTACCTGTTTGGCGTGTAATACCACTTCAAAACCACCGCCGATCGAAAGTCCGGCTGGTGCTGCAACGACAGGCGCTTGAATGTGTGCCATACGGTGCACCGTTTGTTGAAATTGGGCCAGAAACTGATCTAAGCCATCCATATCTTCTTTGCGGAAGAAGCCACGAACGGCTTGTAGGTTTACACCACAAGAGAAATGTTGAGCATCATTGTGAACAACCAGGCCACGCATGTTCTTTGACTCTACCTGATCAATTGCATCTGCCAGTATTGCCATAGATTCAGCATCCAGCGCATTTGCTTTGCTATGAAATTCAACCATGGCAATATTATCAAGGTCGTACCAGCTAGCAACCGCGCAGGTATTAATTGGCTGAATAGTTTGGCGTTTTTCAGTGAATCGGACAACACCTTTGTCACGCTGAATGGTTTGCCACTGGCCACCAATGAGTCGGCATTGTAACTCGCCCTGATGAACTCGATAGAAACCTGATCCACGCGCTTCTAAAAGAAAAGTAGGAACGACCATGTTTTCTGCTTCGAGTCGGTTAATAAAGTAATCAAGGCCGATGTCATCAAGTAGTTCGAATGGACCTTTAATCCAGTTGTAGCCGAGCTTCATGGCATCGTCAATGCCAATGGGGCTGTTGCCAACTTCAGGAATGAGTGACGCTGAGTAACACAGTGATCGTGATAAGACACGCCAAGCAAATTGACCGTGAACACTATTATCGTCTAGTAAGTGCTTAACGCCGTGTTGCTCGGCTTTTTCGGCCAGCGCTAGGTTCAATCGAGGTGCCGGGCCGTAGGTTAAGCCTGTCAGATCGAGTACTTGACGACCATCGTCAGATTCCCGGTAAAAGCCAAGCCCTTTTTTGTTGCCAGTTTGTCCGTTTTCGATCATCTGGGTCATCATTGAAATACTTGCCGCTTCTTGATGAAAGGCGTCCTCAGGGGGGAGGATATTGACCAAGCTTTGAACAACATCAGACATTAAGTCGATACCAATTAAATCATAAAGACCAAATACACCTGTTTTTGGGATGCCCATCGGACGACCGAATAGTGCATCCGCCTCTAACGGTTTTAAGCCAAGGTCGAAAGCGGCGTGCAAGGCACATTGGATTGCAAAAACACCGACCCGATTACCCAAAAATCCCGGAGTGTCAAGACATTGCACGACCCCTTTGCCGAGTTGCTGTTCGCAAAAGCTGGCCAGCGTTGCCATGATTGCAGGATCAGTATCTGCACCACGCACTAATTCTAGTAATCTCATAAAGCGGACAGGATTGAAAAAATGCGTAATCGCAAAGCGTTGTCGAAAAGATTCAGGCATATCTTCGACTAGTAAACTAATTGGTATAGTCGATGTATTTGAAGAAATAATAGCCGTGTCATGACAAGTTTCATCAAGCCGTTTGTAGAGCGCCTTTTTGATATCCAGACGTTCAACTACGGCTTCTGCAATCCAGTCACAATCAGCTAGCTGATCGAAGTCATCGCGCGTATTGCCTAAATGGATAAAGGATTCTGCGTCTTCACTAATAAGTCCCGGTTGATCTGGATCACGAAGGCGTTCAAGACCTCGCTCGGCGAGAGCATTCGGGTTGTCATCTCCCTTGTTACCGGTCGGTAAATCCAGTAGCCAGACTTCAATACCGGCGTTGGCAACTTGTCCTGCTATGCCTGCACCCATGGTGCCTGCACCAATCACTGCTACTTTTTTGAACATTTTCTTGTCTCTATTTATTACACTATTTATTAGATAAAATGATTATTTTATGAGGTAATAATTTTGCGTAATGCCTGTAAACACTGTTTAGGTGCTTCAATGGGGAGCATGTGGCCGTAACCGTCAATAATCGTGTGATTGGCATTTAACTGCTTAGCAACGGCCAAACCTGCCTTTAAAGGCGTTAACTTATCTTGATCTGCCAGTATCAAGTGGCAGGGTACTGAGATTTCAGAGGCGGCTTGTTCGCCAGACGTGTAGCTTGCACAGGCTCGGAGATCTGCTTCGACAGGGTTATCGGACATGATTTGGCGGCCTATTGCGATAGGCTGCATGCCGGGTACGGCACTAATTCCCATGTGCGCTTTTTGACCAAACCCCCACTGTATTAACATGTTAGCCGCCTCGGCCGAAGATCGTTGTGCTGCTTCGATGAGCGCTGGATTAACCGGAATAGCAGCAGCAGTTCCAATACCAATGAGAGACGTCACTCGATCGGGTGCTTGGCGTGTGAGTTCCAAAGCGGACAGAAAGCCCTGAGAATGACCAACCACATTTGCTTTTTTGACACCGGTTGCATCCAGTGCTTCGATCAACCAATTGCCGGTGTCTTCAATGCTCGTTAAAGGGTTGCCGTCAGACAAACTATGGCCAGGAAAATCTAGCGCTAAAACAGAGTAGCCATTGTAAGCAAACCATCGGGTTTGTAGTGCCCAGCATCGGTGGTCTAAGCCTGTTCCATGAAGGAAAATTACGGTTTCAAGGTTATTGTCAAAATCCTTACCACCGGTAGCGGCATAAGTTTTGGTGTCCCTGACTGTAAATTCCATTACTGTGCCTCTGCTATGCGCTTTGCGGCTCTTAACCCTCGTGCGAAGTCGGCTTTTATATCTACAATATCTTCAATACCAACAGAAACTCGAATCAAATCCTCACTAATTCCACCGGCCATCATAGCTTCGGGTGTTAATCGAGAATGCGTGGTGCTACCCGGGTGCAATACCAGTGTGCGGGAGTCTCCAACGTTCGCCAGATTAGAGGCTAATTGCAGCGCATCGATAAAAGCAGCCCCGCCGGCTCTACCGCCAATAACGCCAAAACACACCATAGACCCTGCGCCATTAGGGAACAACTGCGCCGCAATTTGATGGCTTGGATTAGATTCCATATCAGGATGATTGACCCACAGAGCATCTTCTTGAGTTTGCAGCCAATCAGTCATTTGCTTTGCATTGGCGACATGTTGCTTCATGCGTAAGCTGAGAGTTTCGATGCCTTGCAAAATCAAAAAAGCACTGTGTGGACTTAAAGCTGCACCGATATCACGCATCGATTCAGCCCGGATTTTCATCGCCAAAGCAGAAGGCCCGTACTCTTCCCAGAAGCGAATGCCATTAAAGGGCGCATAGGGTTCTGTTAATTCAGGGAATCTGCCGCTGGCCGCCCAGTCAAACAGGCCACCATCAACAATGACACCACCTACAGCGACACCATGGCCCCCCATCCACTTTGTGACGGAGTGGACCACAATATTTGCGCCATGATCAATAGGGCGGCATAAACTAGGTGTGGCGAATGTCGCATCGACCACGACGGGGACACCCATCTCGTTGGCAATTTTGCTGATCTGAGGTAAATCTGCCACTTCAAGGCCAGGGTTACCAATTGATTCGCAAAAGACTAATTTGGTGTTGGGTTGAATTGCATCACGCAACGCTTGTTCATCATTGATTGGAATGAAACTACAGTCAATATTAAAGCGCTTTAAGGTGTGACGAAGCAGGGTTGCGGTAGATCCGTATATTTGAGCAGATGAAACAATATGATCACCGGCAGAGCAGAGGGTAATAAAGGTTGTAAATATTGCGCTCATACCCGACGCGGTGCAGATAGCACCAGTGCCACCCTCTAACGCAGCGATCCGTTGTTCAAGCACGGCAACCGTCGGATTAGTGATTCGACTATAAATATGCCCCCCTTGTTCGACGTTAAACAAGGAAGAGGCATCACTGACACTTTCGAACACATAGGAAGTTGTTTGATAAATAGGAACAGCACGAGATCCATGGTCACTTTCGGGCGTGTAACCACTGTGTAGAGCGATGGTGTCTGGCTTAAGGTAGGAGGATCGGCTCATGCAAATTATCTCTAGTTATAAATTATTCTTCAGCAGTTACTTCTAATGTCTCAGGCATTTCATGATCTAAAGGTAGTTCTTTTACGTTACCGGTTTCATCATCTACCTTGACTATCGGTTGGTTATTAATAAAGGGGAGGTAGGTGATGGCTCCTTCCCAGCCGCCGATTTCTACTGTCGACTGATTGTTTAAGTAGTCACATTGGATCATTGCGAAAGCGAGGTGTTTTTCGAAACGAGGCGACCAGATATGAGCGGTTACTTCACCAACGACTTGGTCATTATGCCTTAATTTTCTATCCGTAAAAATCATTGGTTGATCGAACATAAGGCCGACCAGCTTTTGCTTCACGTTACCAGCGAGTTTGCGTAAGGCTGGAAGACTTAAAGAGTCGATATCAGCATCAAGATTAATGAACTGATCCAACCCACATTCGAACGGATTATTCGAAGAATCGATATCATTGCCGTAAGACAATAGACTACTCTCGAGACGTTCAATCGCATTTGGGCAACCTGCTCTGACGTTTAAATCCTCACCTTTTTCAAATAATTCGTCCCACAAAGGGAGTGCGAGATCAGGGTTGTTCAAATAGATTTCAAACCCACCTTGCTTGCTCCACCCAGAGCGAGCTACGTACATATCTGTTCCCTTAAAATTAAGAATTTTTCCGTGGAAGAAACGAATATCACGAACTGATTCTCCAAATACACGAGCCACTAGCTCTTCAGCCTTTGGGCCCTGCACGGCTAAAGGTGAAATACTTGGCTCGGTTACTTTTACATTTAATCCGTACCCCATGGCAAGACCTTTAGCCCAAAGTTTAACATCGCTATCGGCAATCGAAAGCCACCAGCATTCATCTGAGTGCTTAATTGCTACTGGGTCATTAATAATACCACCGTCTTCATCGCACAAGGGAGCATAAAGGCCTTGACCTATAACAGCTCGGCTGATGTCTCTGGGAGTCATTAATTGTACAAGCCGCGTGGCATCGGGACCTGTTATTACGACTTGAACTTCTGCAGCCACATCCCACACCTGAACATGTTCACACAAATGCCAATAGTCAGCTTCGAATGATTCGAATTCTGTGGGTAGCAACATGTGGTTGTATACGGTGTACGATTGAACGTTAGTTGCTTCTACTCGTTCGGAAAACACGGTGGAACGTGTACGACGAGAAATGCACAGAAATCTGTTTGCCAAGGTCAGGCCTCACTAGGGTAAAGGTTGTTATGCCAGTATTCTTAAACGGCTAGTTAGCATTGTTCTGACTGGACAAAAGGAGGTAATTAGGGCCATATATTAGCGCTTATTCATTTGTCTTACAAATAAGTGGATGTTGTGTATCCGCCACTTTAATAGCCATTCGCGACTTTTATATAGCGGGCTCTTTTACGAGGTATTTAAATAATGGTTTTAATGCGAATGATTATCATGTAGATTTACAGCTTGTTTATTAACTAAGGCTGATGTAATGAATTGTGAAAATATGGAATTGGTAGGCATTCAAAACGCTAAGACTCAATGGGGAATAACCCTAGAAATAGAAAAAATAAAAAAGTGCAGCAATAACTGTTGCAACTGTCCCAATAAAGAATTAACTGCGGTAACTAAAAAAGTTAGTCAGGTAAACAAGTGAAAACGGATACCCAGTTAATAGTGACTCACTCAGTTCAAATTGAGGTGGATGTCGAAAAGCTGACTTCTTTATTCATTAGTGGAGTCTTATGTGCGGCAGACGTTCGTTGTTTAAATCGAGCATCAAAGGACCGTATTTGGGCATTATGCCTAAGAAGTTGCTTTAATGGTTGTGCTAAGAAGGCCAAATCTTCACTAATACCTAAAAGATCGGTTAGGTACTTATCTAGTATGGCTTTGTCCTAACCTAGGTCATTACAGACAAACTGATTGGGTTTTTATCTTCGCTTTTAGCCATGGCTTCGTGCGTATTCAATATCGTTTAGATATTGGTAAATAAATTTCTTGCGAGTTTTTCTTCCATTAGCCATAACTTTTATTGATCTATGGCAATATTTTTTACCATCTAAAGTGATGCTTAAGCGAACATGCTTTTTTTTTTGCTAACTACATCTATACTCTGGGCTAATTTTTAGTACGGATTTTACCTATTGAACATTAACAAGCCTAATGGCATCGATTCAGCTTTAACACATGCGGAGTTAATAGATGAAGTTGCAGTGCTGCGGGAAAAACTAGAATTTTCGGTAAAGACTCATGAGACCGAAAAGAATCAACTCAAAATAATATCAAAAGATCTTAATCTGGGCTTCTGGGAATGGGACGAAATAGAAAATCGAGCCGTTTATTATTCCGAAGAATATGCCACAATTTTTGGAATAGGTCGCGAAGAACTAGAACAGCAATATCAAACATTATATGATTTTGCTAAAAAAGTGCATCCAGATGATTTAGAAAATTATAATCAGAACTTAACTCTCAGTAATTACACCAGCCTTAAAACTGGTCAAGGTTTTTCTCATGAATTTAGAATCATTCGATCTGATGGACAGGTTCGCCATGTAAAAGAAACTGAACATTTAATTGTAAATTCTGATGAAGAAATAATCAGTTCTTATGGTGTTCTTCAAGATATAACAGAGCTTAAATTAACAGTAAGGGCTTTGGAACAAAGTGAGGAAAGCTACAGTTCATTATTTTTTAACCTACCTATAGGCGTACAGGAAGAAAATTACTCCTCAGTAAAAAAAGCGCTGGATGAATTAGACAAAACAGGTGTGGTCAACTTAAAGTTTTATTTACAAGATAATCCTGATTTTCTGTTTAATCTTCTCAAGGGCATTCGTTGTGTAAAAGTGAATCAGGCATTGTTGAACTTGCACGGGGCTATGACGGAACAAGAGTTCATTGAAGAGGAGGAAGATGTTGATAAGTGGTGGAATGAAGCTTGGGGTAACTTTTTTTCACGTCAAATTAGTTCATTGGCCTCAAATTCCTCAAAATTTTATGAAGCTGGACGTTTTGATACTCGCCTAGACGGCTCTTCCATTGAAACCCGCACTATAACCTCGGTTGTTCCAGGATATGAACAGAGCTGGGGAAGAGTTCTCACGATCATTGAAGATATTACTGATCGAAAAAAAGATGAGGTGGCATTAATAGAGGCCAAAATAGTGGCTGAGAATTCCAGCCAGGCAAAATCAAGATTCTTGTCAAATATGAGTCATGAATTGCGAACACCGCTCAACGTAATCTTAGGTTTTTCTCAATTGTTTGAATATGACAAAACGTTAAATGATCGACAACGTTTAAACGCGTTGGAAATAAACCGAGCAGGAAAACACCTAACAATGTTAGTGGATGAAGTGCTTGATTTATCGCGTATAGAGTCTGGAGTAATGACAATATCAGTTGAACCCGTTCTATTGCTCGATATTATTAATGATAGCCTGACCTGGGTAGCGGATATGGCTAACGCCCGGGGAATAAGCATTGACTTTGATTCGGTACCTTTTGTTGATGTTTTAGTTAGTGCAGATGCGCTTCGCTTGAAGCAGGTTTTTCTTAACTTCTTAACCAATGCTATTAAGTACAACCACCAAGATGGGCGTATTAAAGTTGTCTGTAACAGACATCAAAAGGACATGTTTAGTATCGGCATTAGTGACACCGGTGCAGGAATTCGAGAGTCTCAGTTTGATAATTTGTTTCAACCATTTAATCGACTTGGTGCCGAATTAGGCACAGAGGAAGGTACGGGTATTGGTCTGGTCATTACCAAACAATTAGTAGAGCTAATGAAGGGCAGGATATGGGTTGACAGTTTACGTGGTAAGGGCAGTACATTTTGGATAGCTTTAACGGAACTTGATTCATCAGAGCTTGCAATCGACCGATCTGTTGACACTGATCTTGACGCATCCGACCTAATCACCTTAATTAGTCCCTCAATTTTGGTTGCTGAAGACAATAGAGTTAATCAGGCGTTAATTAAGGCACAACTCAAAGTTATTGGTTATAAAGCTGATTATGTAGAAAACGGTCTCGAGGCATTGGAACGTTGGCGTAAAGGGCAATATGATATGTTATTAACTGATATCAATATGCCTAAAATGGACGGATATAAATTGATTCGTACTATTAGATCAGAAGAAATTGGATCTAAACAAAAGTTAGTCATTATAGCGGTCTCCGCTAACGCAATGAAAAGTGATATTCAACAATGTTTTGACGTGGGTGTCGACGCTGTTATCTCAAAACCAGTTGAACTCGAACAATTAAGAAAAATGTTAGAGCAATGGAATCCGAAGAAACGAGCTAGCAGTCTTGACATAACCGAGATTGAAGTTAAAGACAGTGAAGACAACAGTAATACTTACAAGATTGATGATTGGGCTAATTCAATTGATTTAACCGTTTTAGAGCAGTCAGTGGGTTCAGATGTTAAGATTCACCAACAGTTGCTGAGTGCATTTGTTGTCGAATTGCCGTCTCAATTTAATGAATTGATAGAAGCTGTTTCCCTACATAACCATAGCAAGCTGTCAGATGCTGCTCACAAACTAAAATCCTCATCAAGAAGTTTGGGTGCAATCGCCCTAGGGGATATTTGCGACCGACTTGAATCATCTGGTTACATCAGTGATTGGCCTCAGATACTTGGGTTAATGCCAAAATTAAGCGCCGCTCATAATGAAGTGACTCTATTTGTCGAAAAGTTTTGCAAACAGTCACCTAAAGAAAAGAGCCGCATTAATCATAGCCAAACATTTGATTTATTGCCATCCAGATTGTCGGTACTCGTGGTAGATGACGATTATATTGTCCATCGCGTAACAACCGTTATTCTAAATGATTTAGGAATTAGATCAGTGCAGAGTGCCCTCTCTGGATCAATCGCATTAGATATTATTAAACAGAGTTTTGATTCAATTGACGTTGTTATTTGTGACTTAAATATGCCTGGTATGGATGGCGTCGAGTTAATGCGCCACCTTGCTAATCTAAATTTTAGTGGCGCTATAATTATTACCAGTGGTGAAGATGTTCGCATTTTAAGAACCGTAGAAAAGCTCGCGATCGAGCACCAATTACAGGTGCTGGGCATACTACAAAAACCACTATTACCTGTAAAAATTCGGGCATTGTTAGAACAGTTTCACTATGCAAAGAAAGGAGGGTCGCCGATTCTAGGAGAAGGTATAACGCCAGAAGAGCTTAAGCAGGCAATTCTCAAGGATGAAATAATTATCTTTTTCCAACCTAAAGTTGAGATGAGGACCGCTAAAGTAGTGGGTATGGAAGTGCTTGTGCGTTGGGAGCATCCGCAGAAAGGAATAATAATGCCTGGATCTTTCATTCCAATGGCGGAAGAAAACAACTTAATTTCAGCGCTTACGGATATTGTTTGTAAGAAGGCGCTTAAACAGACTGCGATACTTCAAGAAAAAGGATTTAACCTCAACATAGCAATCAATATTTCGGTTGATACCCTAAACAATTTAGACTGGCCAAATCAAATGGCTGAACAGATAGATGCCGCTGGAATTACTGCTTCTTGTATTACCTTTGAAATTACTGAAAGCCGGTTAATGGCGCATATCGCTGTGGCGCTGGATATCCTTAGTCGTCTCAGTTTAAAGCGCTTTAACCTATCCATTGATGATTTTGGTACGGGTTATTCTTCGATGGAGCAACTCCAGAGAATACCTTTCTCTGAGCTTAAGATTGACCGAGCTTTTGTCAGTGGTGCAGACGAGGACGATTCTGCATTGGCAATTATAGAGTCAAGTATTTTACTGGCAAAAAAATTGGATATGACGATAGTAGCAGAAGGCGTTGAAACTCAACAGGAATGGGATTTAATGTTGGAGCTTGGCTGTAATCAAGTGCAGGGCTATTTTATTTCAAGGCCATTGCCATTTGATCAAATCCTAGAATGGTTAATAAAATGGCAGTTTGATCATAGTTAGGTCGGAGGCCTTCGACAGCCCTTCGATAAAAAGTCACTGATTTCTAAAAAGCAGTTGAAAAATTGTCGTTGGGTCTAAAATTTAGCTGGCTAAATTGAGTAAGCCGGTCAGTTGTATTATGTTCTAAATGGCTATAGTAATTTAAATTCTCAGTATTAATGGTACTAACCCGAAACAACAGGCGATGTAAAAAGTTCAAGTAAAATTGCAAGTAATCAAAGAAGGTAAGTCAATAAACGCAAAGGTTTGCTTTATATAAAAATAAACTGCAATGCTGCCTATTGATTAGTGGTTAAATACGACCCAGTTTAAAGTCCTAAAATATAATACTAATAATTGAGTTGGTTCGGCTCAAAAATGAAAAGGCCTTTTGGCAAATTAATAATTAAAAGAGGTTCTTGATGGAACATGTTAAAACTGTCGTGTCTTTTAAGTGCAAAGCACCACACGTATCACAAATTCAACGGTTGCTAAAAGAGTATAATATAGGGGTTGTGCCATTAAATGGATTACACTTTAGGTCAGCTAAACACCCCAAAAATATTTATACATTTTCAATTAGCTACCCTGCAATAACGAGTACAACAATGAGTCTCTCATTAGCGGACTTAACCGCTAATACAATAGGGTCGGATATAGAAAGTGAGTTAGATGGGCTTGTTACCTACCTAGATATAAGCTTTGAATAGTAACTTTAAGGCAGACTAAAGTGAATTTTAGGATTTAATTTCGTCTTAACTTGAGGGCGAGGTTTCCTTTATTACTAACTTCTAAAACTAAATTAACATTTGATGGCTTTTCTAAAGTTGAAATAAAACAAAGGACATCCAATAGACATCTTTTTTATATGGTACGATGGTCGGACTCGAATTAATTCGGTAAGTGACTGAATTTAATAATAAATATTTTTCTCTTTTTAAAAAATACCCCCATAGATACCCCTATAAATTTTCACTGGGATTATTACTATCAGGTGCTTTTAAACGAAAACCTGCCAAAAATAACCCAACCAAACTGAAACGTTTATTTTGAGGATGTAAAAATTAAACTATGCCGACGCTTACCAGACTATTGGGCGCTAGACTTTTGATCCGCCTCTACTCTCATGTCAACAACATCGTAAAAGCTGCGGCCATAAAGAAACCACGAACTGACAATTACTCGTAATGTGAATAGCCGTAAACTTATTTCAGATAGGTTTTGGTCAATGGCAGCAATGGGCAAATTAGCTGCCGCTCATATCACAGTGTAGATTGAGCTTTCCGAACCTTTACCGACTGAGCAATGAGTTCAATGGGATTATGTTCGGCATAGCCTGTTTGCATGGCGTAACGAAATACTGAGCTAATGCGCTGTTTAACACGACCAGCGATATCCAAAGCGCCACGATCTTCGATCTGCTTCACAACATAAAGGGCATCACGCGCTTTTATATCTGTAATAAGCATATTACCAAGATGGGGCAGGGCGTCAGCTTTGAGGGTTTGCCAGACTCGTTCTGAATGGAACTTGCTCCATCGACCGGCTTTCTTTTCGTGCCACTCTTTGGCTATAACGGAAAATGCGCTTTGACCTATTGACGCCTTTTGTTGTTTCTTGACAATGCTAGGGTCTACGCCTTCATTGATGAGCAACTTGGCCTCTTTGGCTGTCTTCCTGACGTCCTTCGCGGAAACGGTTGGATAGCCCCCTAAAGCAAGCACCTTTTCTTTTTCGTCTATTCTTTACTTCAACCGCCAATAACGGCTGCCATTTGGGTTTATTAGGAAATACAGACCGCCACCATCACTTAACTTGTAGGGTTTTTCCTTTGTCTTCGCCTGCCGAAATGCAATATCTGTTAGTTTTCCAGTGGTATTTTGCCTCGCTATTATGGGGTTGTACTTCCAATCAAACCAAATGTACCCCCATGAGTCGTGGATATTAATGGACGCTAAAGTACATGAATAGATTGAAAATAGGTGCTATTTGGCTATATAGCTAGGATTCAGGCACAAAAAAGGACGTCAATGGACGCCCTTAAATTTATATATGGTACCGATGGGCGGACTCGAACCGCCACTGCTTGCGCAAATGGATTTTGAATCCATCGTGTATACCAATTTCACCACACCGGCTTGAATAGGCCGAATTCTAATGCAATTTGTTAGTTTGTGGTAGGCCTTAGAGTAATAATAAAGCATAAACTTAGAATCAGTGGCAATCTCTTTACCGAGCGGTATCATACGCACGTTTAAAGAATCGAAACTTTAAACTCAACCCTCAATCGAATCGATTTAATCTACCCATGAAGCACGCCTTATGCAACTAAACGATTTTGATTACCATTTGCCAGACGAGCTAATTGCTCAAAAACCATTGGCACAACGCAGTGCCTCGAGGCTTTTGCGAATTTCACCTCTAACGGGTGATATGATCAATGGACAATTTACAGATATTACTACTTTTTTAAATGCCGGTGATTTGATCGTTTTCAATGATACTCGAGTTGTACCTGCGCGCTTGTTTGGCCAAAAACAAACGGGTGGTAAGATTGAAGTGCTAGTTGAAAGAATCCTTGATGACCACACGTTGTTAGCCCATGTTCGTGCCAGTAAATCCCCCAAACCAGGCGCTGTATTACTTTTAGAAGGTCAAATTAGTTGCGTCATGACAGCGCGAGAGGGGGCATTGTTTAAGTTAACTCAAGATGGTGATAAAAGCTGGTTAAGCTTATTAAACGAATATGGCCATATGCCATTGCCTCCGTATATCGAGCGTGCAGACGACGACGAAGATTTAGAGCGTTATCAAACTGTTTATGCCCAAAATCCAGGCGCCGTTGCCGCACCGACAGCGGGATTGCACTTCGACCAAGCACTTATTACTGCATTAGAAAGCAAAGGGGTTGAAACGGCTCACATAACATTACACGTTGGAGCCGGTACTTTTCAGCCGGTCAAAGTCGAAAATATAGACGAACATGTCATGCATACTGAATGGGTTCAAGTTTCACAGTTAGTGAGTGACGCTATTTCTAAGGCTCAATCAAGGGGAAATAAAGTGGTGGCCGTTGGTACAACTGTTGTTCGTAGTCTTGAAGCTGCAGCGTCTGATGGTTCGGTAAAAGCATTTGAAGGCGATGTTTCAATTTTTATTACGCCGGGTTATCGGTTTAAGGCCGTTGATGCGATGATTACCAATTTTCATCTACCTAAATCAACCCTGTTGATGTTAGTGAGTGCTTTCGCTGGGACTGAGTTAATACAACAAGCCTATCAACAGGCCGTTGAAGAACGATATCGTTTTTTTAGTTACGGTGACGCCATGTTTATCGAATCAAAAAAGCTAGATCAAGAAAATTAATTTTAGCCAGCTAAAACTAAATAAGCTCTTTCTAATAAATTCAGTTTAGTAAAAAACTCCACATTTAGAGATCATCAATGAAATTTACACTTGATAAAACACTGGGTACTGCCCGCAGGGGGCGACTCACCTTTGATCGGGGTGTGGTTGAGACACCTGCTTTTATGCCAGTTGGAACCTATGGCACAGTAAAGGCCATGACACCAGAAGAGTTAACCGGATTAGGTGCACAAATAATTCTCGGTAATACCTTTCATTTAATGCTTCGACCTGGCACAGATATAATTAAGAAACATGGCGATTTGCATGATTTCATGAACTGGCAGGGCCCCATCCTGACTGATTCTGGTGGTTTTCAAGTGTTTAGCTTAGCGAAGATGCGTAAAATTACAGAGGAGGGCGTGCACTTTAATTCACCTGTCAATGGATCTAAGATATTTCTTAGCCCCGAAGTTTCGATGCAGGTTCAGCGTGACCTTGGCTCTGATATTGTGATGGTATTTGATGAATGTACGCCTTACCCAGCTGAAGCTGACGTTGTCCAAAAATCAATGGAAATGTCATTACGTTGGGCTGCTCGAAGTAAGGTTGCCCACGCTGATAACCCTAGTGCTCTGTTTGGCATTGTTCAGGGGGGCACCTACCCAGAGTTACGTCGTGTATCCGCCTTGGGGTTAACCGAGATTGGATTCGATGGCTACGCCATTGGTGGCTTGTCAGTTGGCGAGCCAGCAGATGAACGGAATGAAACACTTGACCATTGCCTGCCACATTTGCCTGCAGATAAACCACGATACCTGATGGGTGTCGGCAAACCTGAAGATTTAATTGAAGGCGTGCGTCGGGGTATTGATATGTTTGACTGTGTTATTCCAACCCGCAATGCCCGAACGGGTTTTCTTTATACTCATACGGGTATTGTTCGCATCCGAAATGCCCGCTACGCTGATGACATATTACCCATTGACGAACAGTGTGGTTGTTATACCTGTAAAAATTACTCACGTGCCTATTTAAGGCACTTAGACAAATGTGGGGAAATTTTAGGTGCTCGTCTCAACACTATTCATAATCTTTACTACTTCCAAGCCTTGATGAGTCGTATCCGGCAAGCGATAGAAGATGACCGATACGAACACTTTTGTGATGAGTTTTATGAGCAGTTTCGTTCAAAATAATAGTTTCAATAAGTGTTACATCTAGGACTTTGGTTCGGTAAACTGAATACTTGTGAGAATACTAGGCTAGTGCCATAATACGCGCCGCCTCGGGGTAGGTACTAACTATTCTGACACTTCGTGAAGGCGAACAAATCCATTTAGATAATTAGGTAAATAAAGTATGAGTTTTTTTATTAATGACGCAATGGCTCAGAGTGCCGGCGCACAGTCGGGTGGTACTTTCGAACTAATTATTCCACTAGTTTTAATGTTTGCTATCTTTTATTTCTTACTCATACGTCCGCAGCAAAAGAAAGCGAAAGAGCATAAAAATTTAGTAGAAGCGTTAAAAAAAGGAGACGAAGTAATCACTACTGGTGGTTTATTAGCCAAAATCAATGCTGTCGATGAAAGCTTCCTTACCTGTGAAATTGCCGACAAAGTTGAAGTTAAAATTCAAGTTCATGCTGTTGCCACTGTCTTACCTAAAGGCACAATTAAGAAGCTGTAACCCCTATGGTCAATCAATATCCAGCATGGAAGTACCTGCTACTCGCTATAATTTCCGTATTTGGTGTAATTTATGCCTCACCTAACTTATATGGTGAAGATCCAGCGGTACAAATTTCGCATCGTGTTAATTTAGTAAATGAAAGTGAGCTGTCACATGTGCGAGACATTCTCGTCACTGAAGGTATCAAGTTTCGTTCGATTGAACAAAATGTGACTAATTTATTAGTCCGTTTTGATAGTGAAGATGAACAGTTAAGAGCCTCGAGCGAAATTCGTAGAGCTCTTCAAAACTCTGACAGTCGTTATTCTGTTGCCCTTAATTTGGCACCAGCGACGCCAGAATGGATGGCCGAACTAAATGCATTGCCTATGTATTTAGGACTCGACTTGCGTGGTGGTGTGCACTTTCTTATGGAAGTGGATATGGATTCAGCTATAGAAAAATCACTGCAACGATCAGAAAGCGAAATTAAATCGTTTATGCGCAGTAAAAAAATCCGCTATAAATCTGTGCAATCGGACATGACCGAGATTAATTTGCAATTTGCTAGTTTAGCCGTTCGTGATACGGCTAAATTAGAAATCGAGAATGAATTTAGGGATTTTGTATTTATCACTCGTGATGAGGCTAATAAAGGTTTCATTAAAATGTCATTGAACCCGACGGCATTGGAAACTGAGAAAAAACTCGCCATAGAACAAAACATATCAACACTCAGAAACCGAGTGAATGAATTGGGTGTTGCTGAACCGGTAATCCAACGACAGGGTGAAGATCGAGTTGTAGTTCAATTACCCGGTGTTCAAGATACGGTGCGTGCAAAAGAAATTTTAGGCGCCACCGCCACCTTAGAATTTCGTATGGTACACGGCAACTTCACCGATTGGACAGCTGCGAAAGCCTCTGGTAGAGCGCCCATTGGCACACGCTTATATGAGCGCACTGACAAATCACCAGTTTTGTTAAAGCGCAGTGTTATCGTTACGGGTGATCAAATTGTTGGCGCTGTATCAGGCATTGATTCTCGAAGTAGTTCACCGAACGTTACCATTACCATGAATGGTAAGGGAGCTGACCGTATGGGTGACGTTACTCGCGATAATATCGGCAACCCGATGGCCGTTGTGTTTATAGAAGATAAATATGAATTTCGCAAAGTTAATGGTGAAGAGAAACGGTTTAAGACCACGGTTTCCAGTGTGATCAACGTTGCTACTATTCAAGCTCAGCTGAGTAAGCGATTTGAGATTACAGGTCTAGACAGCACTCGTGAATCTCATGATTTAGCTTTGTTATTGCGTGCGGGTGCTTTACGAGCGCCCATGCTAATCGTCGAAGAACGCACCGTTGGTCCAAGCTTGGGCAAAGAAAATATTGATAAAGGCTTTTTATCGGTAATGATTGGTTTTTCTGCAGTGTTGTTGTTTATGGCGATTTATTACAAAGTATTTGGTTTGGTAGCTAATGTCGCACTCACGCTAAATTTAGTGTTGCTTGTGGCTGTTTTATCTTTACTTCAAGCCACGCTAACGCTGCCGGGTATTGCGGGTATTGTGCTCACGGTCGGCATGGCGGTTGATGCCAATGTACTTATTTTTGAACGCATTAAAGAAGAAATGAGAATGGGTAATTCGCCTCAAGCTTCTATTTTTACCGGATATGAAAAAGCATTTGGAACCATTGCTGATGCGAATGTCACTACACTTATTGCTGCCGTTATTCTGTTTGGTTTTGGCA
>JBNMQI010000008.1:0-35016 GCA_051277905.1 Gammaproteobacteria bacterium
GAATTTAACTTCTTCTAGTTCAAGTTCTGCCAAACTGCACATCGCCACTAAAACAGCCTGCCTTTTAGTCAGTAGCGACTGAATGGTATTTAACTGATGCTCTCTATGGTCCATTTCTACTGGAATGACCTTTGTGTCACTTTCGTTTGCATCAATCTTTTGATCGTTCACGTTTATCACCTGTTGTTGTTTTAGAGCGTTAATCAGCAATTGGATATCGGCCATTACAGTCAACTCATTAAGGCTAATTATGATACTAAAATGACTTATGGTAAGTTGCATCTTTAAAATCAATGTCAATTTTTGCCCCTTATCACGGAGATATCAGTACAAAAAGTTACTCAGTGCGACATTGTCGATAATAACTAAAGATCGCTCACTTAGAATCATGTATTTTTGATAAAATATCATTCTTTTAAACGAGTTAACTTTCATGAATACTACTAGCCTTGAAAAAATTGCTAAACTTGAAATTCTGTTTGCAGAGCAAGAATACACGGTGCAAACGCTTAATGACATTGTCACACGCCAGGATCGAGACATTGCCAAATTGAAGGCGGATTACCAAGACCTTAAATTTCAATATCTGGACTTAAAATCTCAGATGCCAGATCAAGGATCAGGCTCTGAGGTGCCACCTCATTACTAGTCAGATATTATGATCTGTTTATCTTCAGTCATTGAGGCAGAATTAAAAAAGTCATTCGAATCGAATCCGAATGCTAACTTAAGGTATCAGATTGATCTTGGTGATAACGGTGTTTTGATTCAGGGCGAACAATTCAATATCAATCATTCTTTCTTAGATCAACATTTTTTAACTCGGTTACTGCAGCCCAATCAATTGCTATTAAAAGCCTGTAGCAATAAGCAGCGCAGTATCAAAACGGTTTTAGACTTAACGGGCGGTTGGGGAATGGACAGTGTCATGATCGCTCATGGGGGTCGATTCGTTACCATGCTTGAACAAAACAGATTGATTTACGCGATTACCGCTCATTCATTAAAATGTGCCAAAGCACATTCGAGACTGACACAGACCATAGATCGCATTATTACACTGAACATTACAGGCCGTGACTTTTTAGTCCAACATGAGGGCTCAGGTGAATTTGACTGCATTTATTTAGATCCTATGTTCTCGAATCATAAATCAAGCGCTAAACCTTCGAAAGAAATGCAATTACTGCAGCAGATGACCAGCAATGTCGACATTGAGTTAACCTTTAGCCTTGCCTTAAAACAAGCGAATAATCGCGTGGTTATGAAACGGCCTTTAAAGTCACCCCCGTTTTGTGATCGACAACCAGATATAGTTTATCGTGAGAAAACGATTCGTTTTGACGTTTACCTGACGGCTAAGAACTAAAGACGCCAAAAACTCCTATTTAGTCACGGAAGTTATTAAATTGTAAGGGAATGCCCAAATCAGCCTCTCGTAATAATTGCATAACCTGTTGAAGCTCATCCCGCTTCTTACCCGTCACTCTCACCTGCTCATCTTGAATGGCTGCCTGAACCTTAATTTTTGATTCTTTAATCAGTTTGATAATCTTACGGGCTATATCTTTATCTAAACCTTCTTTTACAGTGACCTGTTGCTTTGCCTTCTTATTCATTTCTATTATTTCAGCAAAATCTAGGCAGCTAACATCAATGCCTCTTTTAGCCATTTTTTCTTTTAGGATAGGTGCCATTTGTTTAATTTGGAATTCAGACTCTGATATTAACGTCAACTCATTAGCGGACTGTTCAATTTTTGAATCAGAACCTTTAAAATCATACCGAGTTCCGATCTCTCGATTAGCTTGATCAATGGCATTGCTGAGTTCGTGATGGTCGACTTCGGAAACTGTGTCAAATGTAGGCATATTATTTACTTAGATTAATTGAGAGTGGGTTAATCAATAGAAATGGTTAAACGGCTATAATCCTGATTGAAAGTATAATCTGGAATTGAAAGATTTTGAAATTGATTTTTGCCTGACAGCGCTCTTCCCGCAAAGTCGTATCTAGCAGAACTACATATTTCTTTTAATGTCTGGTCTTCTTTTAATTCTAAGGGGCAAGTGAAGTCTGTGCCAAAAGCATAGGAGACGAAATAGGTTTCATCTTTGGATCGAAGCAAGTTCTTTGCATAGGTAGGCTGATGACTTGAGTTACTGTCAATGTCCTGAAGATCTTTTTTAGTCTTGCTGAGTTGATGGTTAAGGTCAGTCGACCGTTTTATTAGCAGGATACTCAAATTATCCTGCTGTAACCAGACTGGGCTATCAAATTTAAGTTCGCTCGCCGTTATAGTAAAATGATAACTTGCCATCACATTTTTTGGACGAATATCAATTGAGAAATCTATCAGTACCCATATTAAGCTGAAAATTGTTATACCAATAAGGTACTTTGTTATGCGTGAAAGTAACGCTCTTTTTGTTAAGGGCATTTATAGACATCGAATTTTTTTTGTAACAAAGGCCATATTTTTAGACGCATTATTAGGCGCTTTGTTAACCATTAGATATTGCTATTGAGCTCAACTGGTTCACCTAATTGTTCCGAACAATACAAGCTCAGCTGGGTAAAAAGCTCTTTTTCAGGATTTGTATTGAGACACCAGGTCCTACTTTTTTCATCGAAGTCGAAGTGATAGCCACCTGACTTGGCCGCTACCCATATCTGGGTTAATGGCGTTTGTTTGTTAATAATGACTCGACTTCGATTAGGAAATTCTAGTGTTAAAATATCAGCTATATTATCGTAATCAATATCGACACCCGACGTTTCGATCGCTTCTTCGATTGCCGCCATGGTCTCTTCTGCTAAGTGATTAAAATTTGATTCGTCCACGTTTTATTTTCCTGAAAATTGTGATTATTGATTGTTAAGATACTCGATAGTGTTCTTTGCCATCAACTAAATAAATCCAACCTTTGGCAATTCGATAGATAAGCCAGATGGGTACAAAAAACAATACGACATATCCTACCAAAATATTAGTAGTGAGCATGCCTAGACTGATCCACAGCAACCCAAACCAAAAGGTATTTTTTTGCCAAGTAAAATGTGATTGCAACCAGCTACTTTTTACATCATCACTTTTAATATGGTTGATCATAATGCCTATGATGGCGGGAACACATAACAAAAATGGAATGAAAGAAGCTGCCTGTAAGATATAAACAGCGTAGGTATATTGCTTAATATCAAAGCGCGTGTCGTCATTTTTCATACTGGTTGCCCATACTAGGTGACTGTTACCATTAAGGCTTCAAACTGTACCTGACTTAGCACATCAACACCTAGTAAATCGGCTTTAGTCACTTTAGAGCCAGGTTTTTCGCCCGCTATGACCGCCGTTGTTTTTGTTGACACACTGCTCGACACCTTCGCACCGCGTTGCTTTAGCATGAGTGCCGCTTGTTCTCGACTTAAACCATCTAGTGTTCCAGTAATGACAAACGTTTGACCAGCAAGCGGTAACGCATTAACTGGATCTGGTGCCGTGACTTCAGGCCAATGAATACCTTGCTCTATTAAATCAGTCACTACCGCAATATTTTTTGGTTGCTCAAAAAAGTGGACGATATTATCGGCGACTACTGGCCCAACATCATCAACCTGTTGTAAGGTTTCGAAATCGGTCGTCATTAATACTTTAATGTCCCTGAAAAACAGGGCAAGCGATTCGGCAGTTGCCTGCCCTACTTCGCGAATACCCAACGCATAGATAAAGCGGGACAATGTGGTTGATTTACTGGCCTCAAGACTTTTTAATAAATTAGTCGCTGACTTTTCTGCCATTCGCTCGAGTGAAGACAGTTGTGACATTTCTAGATGGTAGAGATCCCCAATTGACTGGATCAGTTTTAGTTCAATCATTTGTTCAATAAGTTTATCGCCTAAGCCGTCAATATCGAGTGCTTTACGCGAAGCAAAGTGTTTTATGCCCTCTTTACGCTGTGCTGCACAAACTAAACCGCCAGTACAGCGATAAGCTGCTTGGCCTTCAGACTTGATCACTTCAGACTGGCAAACTGGGCAATGGGTGAGCATTTTTGGCAGTTGAAGTTCCGATTTTCGTTGTTCGATAACCGGTGCAACAACTTCCGGTATGACATCGCCGGCACGGCGGACAATCACAACATCACCAATACGGACATCTTTGCGTGCTATTTCAGCCATGTTGTGAAGAGTTGCATTACTCACCATAACGCCACCAACAGACACTGGCTCCAGTCTGGCAACAGGGGTAATAGCACCTGTGCGACCCACTTGGAAGTCGACATCAAGTAACTTGGTCATTACTTCTTGCGCCGGAAACTTATAAGCAATGGCCCATCGTGGCGCTCGTGAAACATAGCCTGCTTGTTGTTGCTGACTGATATCATCCAGTTTAAAAACGACCCCATCAATATCAAACTCTAGTTGATCACGTTTTTCGAGTATCTGTTGTCGGTAGTCAATACAACCTTGAACCGACATAACTCGTTCGATATAGGGACTGATGGGCAAACCAATGGTGCTTAAATACTGCATTTGTTGAAACTGGCTATCGGGTAATTTATAGCCCTCTACCCAACCAATCGCGTAGCTACAAAAGGTTAGCGGCCGTCGGGCTGTAATACGCGAATCAAGCAGTCTTAAACTACCCGCAGCGGCATTACGTGGGTTGGCAAAAACCTTACCTTCTATTCGACGTTGATCGTTATTGAGCTTTTCGAACCCAGCATGATCCATATACACTTCACCACGCACTTCTATACGAGTGGGCAAATAGCTGCCTTTTAATACCAGTGGAATTGATTTAAGGGTTCGGACATTAGCGGTAATATTTTCTCCTGTCTTTCCATCACCTCTGGTAGCGGCGCGAATTAAAGTGCCATTTTCGTAGAGTAAACTAACCGCCAACCCATCGAGTTTAGGTTCTGCAGTGAAATGAAAAGGCGCTTCATTGGTGATTACTCTATCACTAAGTCGCTTTTCGAAGGCTTGCATTTCTAATGCGTCAAAAGCGTTGTCTAAAGATAGCATAGCAACTTCGTGGTCGACACTTACGAAGTGAGTAGATAGCGCTGTGCCCACTCTTTGGGTAGGTGATTCAGCAGACTCTAGTTGGGGATATTGTTGTTCAAACTGTTGCAGTTGAAGAAATAGTTGGTCATAAGCCTGATCCGTGATGTTGGCATTATCTAGCCCATAATAACGTTGATTATGCTCGTTGATTTCCTGCCTTAGCCTGTCGACTTGAAGACGAATGTCTGCGGGAACTTCCATAGATAACAGTTAAGAGCTCAGTTTTGATCGAATTCTAGTCACTTCACTGATAGTCAGCAGATCGTGATTGGATTGATATACTTCAATATTGAGATAATGAACCAGTTCATCAATTTTCTTCAACATGGTTTCATACGACAGCTGTGGATTGCTATTAGTTTGCAAATCAATAAAACAATTAAGTCCATAGGTTGAAAATTCAAGTTTGTCGATATTAAAAAAGTGCCCAGGAGCAGAAAGACTCGCGATAGTAAAGCTCAGTTCGTCTTCATGATAATACTCCATATAACCATCGCTATTGACCACTAGGCCTACCAGCCGCATCGCATTTTCAACTTCTTCATTGGCCAACAACTGAAAATCATCATGATAGAGCAAGCAGCTCAGCATTTGATCATAATCCAAAGACGACACTACGTCAGCAATAAACCATTCTGGAGGTAATGGCTCAAAAGGATGCAAATCTGATTCGATAGCTGGATTAATTTTAATATCATCAAAATTATCCTGTTCGTTTGATTTGGCCATTATCTGGCTTAGATTTTCTAGCTCGGCACGCAGTTCTTCATCTTCGATGAACGCAGAATCAACCTCTTTGCGAGTCAAAGTTTCCATTGCAATACGCTTTCGCAGGCGGTTTTGGTACAAGCCGTATAAATAAATACCGACAAGCAGCACTATGCCTATGATTGCTAATGTCCAGCGTAATGCTGATGCATCCATTTTGTGGATCCTAAACCAAATATATTAATTTAAACTAACTATTGTACGCCAACTAATTCCACTGCGGCACTGACATCGACTGATACTAGTCGTGAAACACCAGGTTCGTGCATGGTGACACCGTTTAGATTTTGTGCCAATTCCATCGTGATTTTATTATGAGAAATCATTATAAACTGAACCTTCTCCGACATTTCACTGACCATCGCACAAAAACGGGCTACATTGGCATCGTCAAGTGGTGCATCAACTTCGTCGAGCATACAAAAAGGCGACGGGTTTAGTTCGAATATTGCAAAAATCAAAGCAACTGCAGTTAATGCTTTTTCTCCCCCTGAGAGTAATTGCAAGTTAGTGACTCTCTTGCCGGGCGGCCTCGCCATAATGACGACACCGGTATTTAACAAATCATCTTCTGTCAGTTCTAATCTGGCTTCACCACCACCAAACAACTTAGGAAAACGTTCGCCCATTCGGCTGTTGACGTGATCAAATGTCTCTTTAAATCGATCTCTAGTTTCTTTATCGATCTTTTTAATTGCATTTTCAAGCGTGGTTAACGCTGAAGTTAAATCTTCATTTTGAGCATCAAGATACACTTTACGCTCAGATTGCTCTTGGTATTCATCGATAGCAGCCAAATTGATAGGGCCGAGACGATCTATGCGCGCCACTATCTCGTCGAGTTGTTGTTGCCATTGCTCTGGTGTGGCTTCAGGGTCCAGGTTTTCTGCCAGCTCAGTTAGATCCACACCCGTTTTTTGCAATTGTTCTTCAACAGTATTGCAACGAATCTTTAATGCTTGACTCTCCATACGCTGTTCTTCAAGACTGTTTCTAGTGTCGTCTACTTGCGTTTGAAGCGTATTCCTTTGGCCTTCAGAGTTACGTTGCTGGTTGTCGAGCTTGGTAACCAATTCTTGTGATTGGGCCAGCGCCGCTTCATTTTGACTTCGTGACTCGAGTAGAGTCTGTAAAGACTCTTCCATCACTTGAATCGGTGCAATCACTTCTTCTATGGCCAGTGCGAGTTCCTCAGACCGACGTTCAAACTGTTCGCTTTGCTGGCGCATGCGTTCAATATTAGCAAGGCTTGAACGATGTTCTGCCTGCAAAGACTGCAACTGCATTTGTTGTTGATGTGCCTGTTCACGACTTTGTTTTAATCGATTACGCGAACTGTTCAGAGTTTGTTGGTAATCTTCTTTTTGAATCAGTAAGTCGGCATCCTGTTCTGCCATCTGTTCAATTTGAATTAATAAAGCATTGCGTTTTTCACTATTGGCCTGTAGCTCGGCATTATGCTTGAATTGCAATTCATCTAACTCGAGCGATTCTTTTTCGAGCTGCTGATGACGGGTATGAACTTGATCAACCCTGCCCTTGTGCTGTGTCAATTGATTTCGCAAGTCGGAGGCTTGCTGTTGCATTTGATTCAATGCCCGTTGTTCGCCATCTCGCTGTTGCTCAAAATGCTGTAAACGCTGTCTGTCACCGTCTGTGCGCGATTTTAAATCCAAAGCATTTTGAGTAATGTCATCTAGCTGTTTGCGAATGTGTTTAATTTCTTGCTCACGTGCCAGCATACCACTGTGTTGATCCTCATCACCTAATTGTAAAACCCAATTAGTGCCTGCCCATAATCCTTCACGCGTAACGAGACTCTCACCCGCTTCTAACAGGGGTTTTCTGAGAGATAGTTCCTGTGCGTCCTGACAGAGGTAAATACCCGTCAACAAAGCAGACAAATCTATATCACAATCAATAGTGTCGAGCAATCGAGGCCAATCCTTCTGACTTTTAAGCTTGTCTCTATTACGCTGCCTATCAAATAATGCCAAAGTTTGATTCGGCAATAGTGTGTCGGGAATAGCCTGCCCTGGCGAAACACAATAGGCACTTAAGAAAGGACCTAAAACAACTTCAACCGCTTTTTCGGCCTGATTTCTCACTTTCAGTATTTCGGTTAGACGTTTACCTGAATCGATTCGGTGTTGTGACAACCAATGCCGCACGTCCTCACTGCCTTCAGCTAGGACATTTTGTTGCAATGCCTCTAGCGCGCTTAAACGGCCACGTAGATTTTGTACTTCAGTGCGTTTCTCGTCTAGCTGAGATGATTGCTGTTCAATGCTATCGCGCAGCTCAAGGATTTCATCGCCCTTGGCTTCCATCTGCTCCTGAGTAGCCGCATGCTCCTGACTCTTGGCTTCGACTTGCTGCTCAAGATTAATTATTTCCTGATCAAAAGCAGAGGTATCGAGCGTCTTTAACTCTACTTGGAATTTTTCGCGACGCTGATCTGACTGGCGCAACTGTCGTTCAATGTGCTCAATCCCACGATTTTCAATTTGTGCCGATTCGTGAATCTTATGAAAGTCTCGTCGAAATTGATCCCATTTTTCCTGCCAGACAGACATATCAGTTTCGGCTTGAACTGATGCCTGCTCCTGCATTTGGAATTCAGTAGTGGCAGATTCAAGCTGCGGTTGAATACTGGCAATATCAGATTCAAATTGGACTACTTTTTGTTTGTCACTATCGATCATCCGTTGAGAGTCTTTGAGTGACTGCTGAATATTCTGCAATTCCTGACTATTGTGCTGACGAAGGTTTCGTTGATGTTCTATTGATTGTTCCTGAGTCGATATTTCGGAGCCCAGTCGATAATACTGACTTTGAACCTCATTATGACTGTCAGTAGCGATCACTAGCTGCTCACGGTTTTCTTCAATTTGTTTTTCGATCTGTCGAAACTGGGCCAGACGCTCTTCCATTGAAGTTTCTACAGCGGCTAGTTTTCTATCTTGTTCGCTGATGCTTACATCAAAAGACATTTTTTCAAGCAATAATCTCTCTGCTTCAAGTTTGCGCTGGTCGTTCTTCAAACGCTTGTATTTTTCAGCTGTTTTTGATTGCCGATCTAATCGGGTCAGTTGCTTTTCAATTTCATCGATTAAATCTTTAAGTCTGTCGAGGTTTTCTCGCGTATGGCGCATTCGAGTTTCAGTTTCACGTCGACGCTCTTTGTATTTGGAAATACCTGCGGCTTCTTCTAGATAGTTGCGAAGCTCTTCTGGCTTGGCATCAATCACGCGACTCACCATGCCTTGCTCGATAATAGAATAGCTTCTGGGGCCTAACCCCGTGCCTAGAAAAATATCGGCGATATCACGGCGACGACAACGCGTATTATTGAGAAAATATTGCGATTTTCCAGCTCTTGTACCCAGTCGTTTAACAGAAATTTCGTTGTATTTAGCGTATTCGCCTTTGACGCGGCCATCGGTATTGTCAAATATTAATTCAACAACGGCTTGTCCAACGGGTTTTCTACCTGATGAACCACTGAATATAACGTCTTCCATCGAGCCACCGCGCAGATGTTTGGCTGACGACTCACCCATTACCCAGCGCACGGCATCGATCACATTCGACTTGCCACAACCGTTAGGACCGACAATGCCGGTAATACTGGCGGGAAATAGAATTTTGGTCGGATCCACGAAGGATTTAAAACCAGAGATTTTGATTTGGCTTAAGCGCATGTATTAAAATGGTTATTTTTAATTTTTAGTCAGTCAAGTATATCATTAGAAAATAGAATCAACATCAATGCGACTGAAAATTTAATTCTCATTTATTCTCTATAATCATTTTTAGTTGGTAGAAAAACCATCCACATAAACTGTCTGTTAGGCATAGCTTGGGGTAGAATATTCAACTTAAATTTTTTAACACTATGAGACCTACTTGTGAGCACTCGACCCTCTTCTAATCCATCTAAAGCCTCTTCGACAATCGATACTTTTGACAATCCACAGCAGGATCGTGATTACACGATTCGCATTGATACGCCTGAATTTACCTGCTTGTGTCCGCTAACAGGTCAACCTGATTTCGCCACAATTCTAATTGAGTATATTGCAGATAAGAAGTGCTTGGAACTCAAAGCCCTTAAAATGTACTTTTGGTCGTATCGCGATCAAGGCGCTTTCCATGAGGCCGTAACTAACAAAATGTTATCCGATTTTGTTGATGCAATCAAACCTCGGTTTATGCGTGTGAGCGCCGAATTCAATGTTCGAGGCGGCATCTATACTAAGGTCATCGCAGAGCATCGTGCTGATGGTTGGGTTGCGCCTGAGCCAGTGGTTCTGCCTTAATGACCTATCCGATTTCTTAAACAGAACTCTATATGTCACATTGGATAAAAATTAAAATCATATCGACTTTATTCTTTATACGACTGGTTAAGCCCATTAGGCACCTAGTTAATATTGTCAACATTAACTAGGTCTGGTTACGATGATTCGCGATTTTTTATCTGGCGCTGCCATTTTGGCCCGAGCTATTCAAGTCATCAAAAGGCCTGAGGTGCGGCTTTATGCAATTATGCCGTTGTTGATTAACGTGATTTTGTTTGGCGGATTAATTTGGTATGGCTATGCTCAGCTATCTTCGACTGTTGATTGGTTGATGTCTTTCATACCCGATTTTCTAGACTTTATTCGCTGGATCATCTGGTTTTTGATTACTGGATTAACGACCATAGTTGTGTTTTTTACCTTCACCCCAATTGCTAATGTCGTCGCTGCACCCTTCAACGCCCTACTATCTGAAAGAATCGAAGCGGTTCTAACTGGTAACCCGTTAGAATCAAACTCAAGTTTTACTGAGGTTGCGATTAGCAGTATTCGATCCCAAGTAGGTAAGCTGATTTATATACTGCTCTGGAGCTTAGGCTTATTGCTGATTAGTTTTATTCCAGTTATCAACTTTATCTGCCCTTTTCTTTGGATCATATTTGGCGCGTGGTTATTGTCACTGGAATATTTTGATTATCCGATGGGAAACCATGATCTCAGCTTTGCCAATCAAAAGAAAAAATTAGGGACTCGTCGAGGTTTAGTGCTTGGGTTTGGTGGCAGTGTGATGGTATTAACTACTATTCCACTCATTAACTTTGTTGTCATGCCGCTGGCCGTAGCGGGTGCCACTATTATTTGGGTAGAGCAATTGGCAACTAGTCCTAACGGGTCAAACCCCAAGTCTAGCTCCAAGTCATTAGTTTGAATTAGCTATAGTCATTGCTTCAACCTCGAGACGTTGCCCCTGCTCTCCTTGCTCTTTGATAGGTAAAATATCCATATTCGGCCACAGCCCGGTTGTTAAAGCCTCGGCATATTCCACCATTCCGGCTATTCTCGTTGTTTTTTGACTTGCTTTTGCATCGTAGGGTAATCGATGCCAGTTCAATCGGTAACCAGAGCTGTCTGACTCGACTAACATATACCAGCCATCAGCCGTGCCATCATTAGCTGGCATACCAATCACACCTGAATTAAGCCAAATTTTGCTTTTTAAAGCCTCATCGACGAGCGACTGTCCGAAAGGAATGCCTGAGTGACCACTAATGATAACATCTGCATCAGTCTGATTAATTTGAGCCAACTTCATTTCTGCTTCAGTGGAAGGAAATATAAATTGATTGATACTCGTCACGCTGCCATGCACCACCCTAAAACGAGTCGATTGGAACTGAAACTCGATTACGCGGGGTAATGACTTCATCCAGGATCGATGCTCGGGTGCTACCCTTTGTGAAGCATATTGATACCAGGCTATAGACAAGGCTGAACAAACGCTTGTCTTTTCAAAGCCACAGCCACAATCCAACTGTTCAAAACCGAGAGACTCTTCGCAGTTACCCATTAATACGTGGATGCCCCAGTCTTGAATTAATTCAAGTACTTCAACAGGCTCCGCACAATAGGCAATTAAATCTCCAGTACAGATGATTTGCTCAGGTTTGATACCTAACTCAGCTGCAACAGCCTGCATTGCCTGAGTTGCAGCCAGGTTGCTATAGCAGCCGCCAAATACGAGCAGTCTAGATGCGGTGCTCATGTCACCTAGATTGTTTACCTCATTAGCCAAGTTAAGCATTTCCTTTTAAACCCGATACCGCTTGCTGAGCTGTTTTACCGCCAATCCAGAACACTAGGCAACCGCCTATTAATACTCCAAGAGATAAAAACAGCAACTTGGTATATTTGTGCAACTCACCCAGCATTGCTGAGTAACCCGATGACTCTGTAAAATAGAGTGCAGCAGCGCTAACAGCCATGACAAACGAACAAATATAACTCCACACCGGAATGTCATCACGTCCACCCCAAAGGCTAAAGAAAATGACAGGTGCAAGGTACATTGAAGCGGTACCACTAACCGCAACAGCACTAAATAAATCCTGATTACCAAAGAAGACAAACACCAATCCCATCAACATAAAGGCGACCATGGTTAGTCGGCCATTTTGTAACGTTGGTTTGACTACTTGCATATCGATTACCACCAATTTTGCTGAACTCGAAAGCGTGCTGTCTAGGGTCGACATCGCTGATATCACTAAAGCGGCACTGAAAAGTAGCATAGGCACTTCGCCTAACATTCTAGTGAGTACGTTATTCATTACCTCGCCACTCGTTGCATTGGCGCCCGCCAGAATCCCAAGGCTACCGAAAGTCATAATACATAGCACGCTAATCCAAGCCGCATGAAGGAAGCTCTTACGCGTTGTTTCACGATCAGACAAGAATCCACGATCCATCATTACCGGATCATGCATCGGATAACTCCAAACTTGTAGCAATGCCACCATCAGTAAAACTGGCCCTGGTTCGGTGGTGACGAAGGGCTTGAAGAGAAGTGCAGCTAAACTATAGGCGCCACTATTAATTGTCATGAAAACCAATACTATCAAGGTAATCAAAAATACCATCATTTGAAATACATCGGTGCGCAACGAAGCCTGTAATCCCCCCATCACCGAATAAGCCAGTGTGACAGTCGCAAACGCGAGTATGGTGACTGTGTAGCCCAATGATCCAGCGACACCAAACAAAATGCCAATAACCAGTAAGTTTGCGAACACTTCACTAATCAAACGAATGCCGATTACAAAGTTATAGCAAGCGGTGCCGGCAAAACCAAAACGTGCCAGCAAGAATTGTTGAATACTCGAAAAACCATGCCGAAATCGAATACTATCGACAACTTTAGCGCCCGTTAGAAATGAAAGATAATAAGTCGCATAGGCTAACGTGCCCCACAAACCATAATAGAAACCCAAGATGGCTGCATTCATTAATGAACGTGCAAATATCCAGGTGGTTACCTGAGATAATATTAATGTGAGTAATCTAGGGCTTTCGCCGGTATCTGAATGGCCAAAGAAAAAAGTTGACTGCGTTTGTGCTCGCGGCGACAAAAAAATAGACAATAGTGCGAAGCCAGCAACAAAAAAAAGTAACCACTGATTCAAGATAGAACTCCTTTTAAAATCTGTTCATATCAAAGAGTGAAATAAAAGAATGCTAAGACCGCCTCAAATTGACTAAAGTTCGAATAAGTTTAATCTATATCAAAAATCTATGACGAACGAAACGAATGAATAAAAAATCAATGTATAATTTATAATCTTATTTCTTGGCGGTTTTTTTATGCGATCAAGTTTTACCCTGATATCTCTGTCCTTGCTAATGCTTTGCTCACCTACAATAGGGGCGTTTCCTAAGCAATCTCTAGTACCTGGGGGCATCGCTCTGATTGATTTGAAACGCGTCGATAAAACACCAAACTTTACCTTTATGGGTAAACCAGTACTGACTGTTTTGCATCAGGGAACGCTAATAGCCATTGTTGGTCTCCCCCTCAATCTCAAACTTGGTGAGCATTTTATTCAAGGCAGTTGGGGCAAGGAAAAATTTCTGCACAAACGATTCTTCTCAATAGTCGACAAGCAATACACCACACAACGAATTGAAATCAAAGATAAACGTAAAGTGAATCCCTACGCAAAAGATATGGATCGTATTCTGGCTGAAAAGAAACGTAAGCAAATAGCACGGTTAGTCTTTACGCCAATGACAGTTAATGTCGATCTACTTCAACCGGTTAAAGGCATTATGACTGGAAGTTTTGGACGACGACGTATATTTAACGGCCAGAAAAAACGTCCACATAGCGGTATGGATATCGCAGCGAATCAAGGTACACCTGTATTGGCACCGGCTGCAGGTGAGGTAATTGAGTTAGGGGACTTCTTTTTCAGTGGCAATTTAGTCTATATCGATCATGGGCAAGGTTTAATAACAATGTTTGCTCATTTGAGCAAAACCAATGTCAAGCTAGGTCAATCAGTTAAAAAAGGGGACGTCATTGGTGAGGTCGGTGCGACGGGCCGTGTCACTGGCCCTCACTTGCACTGGAGCCTAGGCTTAAATGGGACCTGGATAGATCCCAAATTATTTCTAAATGAATGAATGTAGATCAGCTGAAATTAAATTGAATTATGATCAAAAGGTAAATCGCACACCAACATGAAATTTGTTATCGTCTACCTCGTAATTTTTAACAGTTTTAGTATCAGCTTTTAATAACCGTACCCCAGCAAACGCCATTGTTTGCGGCAATATTTCTATTTGATATCGGATTAATGTGTCTGACACACTTTCAGCATCTGAAAAACTGGTTACCTTAGGTGCATAATGCCCTTGAAGATAAAGAGCCATTGGCATCTTACCAGGAAACGTATAACGCACCTCACCACCAACACCCAAAGCAAGAACGTCCTCATTAATGTTATCTAAGCTGCCAGCATAAACACGCAGACCAATACCGAAAGTTAAAGGAGAAGCCTCCGAAGCCTGCCTTGATTGCATTAAACTAACTTGTCCAACGAAGTCATCGTCGTCATTAAAGAGGAAACCAAACGCTAAGTCTGCACCACCCCAGCCACCAATCACATTCGAATCAGTCCTAACTGTAAATTGTGCAGTTTCTGAGCTCAAGGCAACTTCTAGATCGTTCGCTTGAGCCTGAGAAAATACGCCTAAATAAATAAAAGTAACTAGTAAAATCCGAATCATTTTCATGATTAACTTTCCCCTGAAATATCAATTATCATAATACCATAAAGTTTTAATGTTCAAACCTAAGATATAAGAAATTTAGTTGATTTGAATTTGAAGTTTGTAGCAAGTAACTCTAACTATCTATTTTATAAGAATAGTTGCTCGTACTAGTAACAACAATAAGAAGATATCAATGCTATGTTTCTTTTTGGATAGAAGAGTGCATCGGCTTGGTACTTTCAACATTTTCTGAATTTTCGATCCATTTCATGATAGGCGCCCACTGCGCTTTATCTAAATCCAATTTTGATGAGTTAATTTCCTGAACCCCAACGCCCTGTTCTATAGCCCGTGCATACAACTGTGTGTCCCTTAAGGTTGATATAAATGGGATATTTAGACTGAGCAAGAAGCGCTCTAAAGACTTGTACATAATGGTATTTTTACGGACCCGGTTGGCAACCACAGCTAGTCGAATCATTTTGTTTCGTGTTTTCCCAATGGTGAGTAATTTTTTTATAAAATGGGCTGTGGCATGGATATCGATAGGCGATGGCAAAACGGGGATCAAAATCGAATCACTGGTTGTAAACAAGGCAGCTAGCTCCAAAATATCAGCACCTGCAGGTGTATCGATAATAGCCACATCTGTCTCGATTGGAACATGTAACTGCCAAGAACGAGTCAGTCGATGCGCTTGATTTTTAGAAGAGTCAACGCCATGTATTAGTTTCAAACTATCCGAACGACGTTTGATCCAAGCTAATGATGAGCCTTGGTTATCATGATCAAACAATCGAACATTCAAACCAAGCTGAGCGTAATGTGAGGCGATGTTTGTAGTAATAGTTGTCTTACCACAACCACCTTTAGGATTGGTTACAACAATTCGAGTTATATCCATAAATTAAAATTATATCCATAAATTAGAGTTTAGATTGTACGAATAATATTATATCCCTAATTATAATTTAACTCAAAGAAACAGGCCGTTTATCAAAAATTAGTGCTTCTTTTTAATGTGTTTTATTTGCACATGTTTAGGCGCATTTTTTGAGGCGCCTTTTGATTCATTTTGTTTGTTTCTGGAAACAAATTTCTTGGCTTTAGGCTTATTAGTTGAAGGACTCGATTTTTCAGCAAAAGGGTTTTTGCCTGATTTCAACTGTATTTGAACTGGTGTCCCTTTTAGTTTTAATTTGGTAATAAAAAACGTCATCAAATAGCGATGATAAGCATCAGCCAAATATTCGGTTTGATTGCCATGTATTACGATAATGGGTGGGTTTCTGCCACCTTGGTGCGCGTAGCGTAACTTAATTCGTCTACCATTCCTCAGCGGTGGATTATGCTTAAAAACAGCCTCTTCTAACAAATCAGTTAGGTAACGTGTATTAAATTCTTTAAACGCAGATTCGTGAGCCTGATCAATAGAAGCCATCATTTCACCAACGCCGGTGCCATGCAGAGCCGATATATAATGTTGAGCTGCATATGAAACAAACGACAATCGACGCTGCAGCGTTGTCTTATTGAAGTCACGCTGCTCTGGCTCTAAGCCATCCCATTTATTGACAGCAATTACCAATGCTCTACCGCTATTCAGCACAAAGCCAAGCAATGACATATCCTGATCGGTTAAACCGTCTCGTGCATCGATGACGAGCACAACCACTTGAGCCTTTTCGATTGCTTCCAATGCCTTAATAGCACTAAATTTTTCAACTTTTTCATGTACTTTGCCACGCTTTCGAACACCAGCCGTATCAATTAATGTGTAATGCTTACCATGTCGCTCGAAGGGTACTGATATGGTGTCACGTGTCGTGCCTGGCTGATCAAAAGCAACCACTCGCTCTTCACCAGCCAGTCGGTTGATCAGAGTCGATTTCCCTACGTTAGGTCGCCCAATAACAGCAATAGTAGGGCCATCTGGCTCTACCTCACCCGCTACTCCGTCAGAAAAACCTAATAAAATTTGATCGAGTAAGGGATTAATACCTTTGCGATGTGCAGCAGACGTTAAGTAAACTCGATCAAAACCAAGGGCATAAAATTCAGCCTCTGCTTGATCGGGATTAATACCGTCGACTTTGTTAACGACTACTCGGGTTGGCTTTCCAGACTTACGAACAAGTTCAGCAATGAATCTATCACCGCTGATGAGACCATCTTGCGCATCAACCATAAAAATTACTTCATCCGCTTCTTCGAGTGCAAGTAACGTTTGTTTAGCCATCAGGTCATCAAGGTCTTGTTTTTGACCACTTAAACCGCCAGTGTCAACGATGATAAATTTTTTACCTTCACGTAGACCAACGCCATACTGACGGTCTCTTGTTAGGCCAGGCTCATTCGCAACAATAGCGTCACGACTACGAGTCAACACATTAAACATGGTTGACTTACCTACATTGGGTCGACCAATGAGTGCAATAACTGGAATCATTTTTGGATCATTCTAAATGAACTAAGTATACCGTCACTATCCATGGTAAAAATTTTGTTATCCCATTGAAACGGCGTTGAGTAGTGACGTTTATTACTTGGACGAAGTCGGCCAATCAATGCACCATCCGACTGATTAAACCAGTGAACATAGCCATGGATATCGCCCACTATGATTTTATCTTCAAACAATAAAGGCGCAGAGATTTTGCGAGCATTTAAGACATCCTGCTTCCATAATGCGCTACCTGTTCGTCGATCAATTGACCAGAGATGACTTGTATCACTGCTAATATATATAGCATTGTCGTCCATCGTCATCGAGTTGAAGCTAGAAAACTTACGGGACCATAACTCTTCACCATCGATTGCTTGAATTGCCGCCAACCGCCCCTGATAGGTGCTCACATAGATAACGCCATTGCTGACTAAAAATTGTCCGTCAATATCAACTAGTCTTTCAATTTCAGAGCGGCCTGTCGGACGGCTTACTTCAACTTCCCAAACAACCTGCCCATTTGCTTGATCGAATGCAACAATCTTTCCGTCGTCAAAACCAACAACCACAAATTCATTATATAAAACAGGCGCACTATTACCCGTCAGTGTTAAAGCTGGCACAAGATGTGACACTGTCCATTGAATGCTCCCATCTGCCATTGATATCGATGATAACCGTCCATCCACAGTGCGAATAAATAAACTACCAGCATTAACAACGGGTGCCGAACGAATTTCTCCCGACAGTCTTGCTGACCAGCGTAATTCAAGATCATTAATAACTCGGTCATAAACATTTAATTCTCCGTTACGAGAACTGGCGACGACGATTTCAGCATTACCAATCAAACCTGTTATCGATTGAATATCGGTCTCATAGTCCCATTTCAGATTACCGCTCTTAGCGTCGAAGGTTTTTATTAGACCATCGACATCAACTGTAAAAATCTCATTATCTACTAGCAATGGTTGTCGATTATATGAACCAGAACTAATACCCGCCCCAGTCTTAATAGCCCAAGACTGATCAAATCTAAGGCCATTCTCAATATCAGTTAAAGGTGCAGGTTGCTCACTATTATCTGGTGAACTACAAGCCACCAACAATATAATTAGACTTGCGCCCAAAAAAATTCGTAACGAAAAGAGTAGTGAAGAATTCAACTTCATTTATCCAGCATTCCCCATTCCCAAGTCATCCAGCTTTTGCTGCAGAAAGTCAGCATTGGCCGGTGCAGGCAGGCTTTGCTGTGCTTTACGATAAGCATCAGCGGCTTCAGCCTTTTTACCCTGAATGGCATAAAGATCGCCTCTTAGCTCTTCAATACTGGCAGCAAATTGTTCAGGGAAATCGATTGATAGCGTTTTATGTGCCTGATCATAGTTAGTCATTTGAAACTGCACAGTTGCAAGGCGCTTACGAGCAACATAGGCCAGCGGGCTATCCCCAGCATTGCCAATTACCTGCTGAAGATGGTGCTCTGCTTTGTCATAATCCTCAGCTTCAACCTGCATTTTAGCCAATGCAAAACGCGCCATGGTGGCATATTCACTAGAGGCATATTGGTTTAACAATGTATTAGCCTGATCGTCTACAACACTATAATTACCAGATTCAATCGCATCTACCATTTGAATGAAATGACTGGATGCCTGCTCTGCATTAGTTTCTTGATAATCGATCCAATATCGGTATCCAATTAAACTTCCGATGCCTATTACAATACCAGCGACAACGGCTCGTCCATTTTCCTTCCACCACTGCTTTAGTTTTTCGACCTGTTCTTCATCTGTTGCCATTGTATTCTCGACTATTTTTTTGTTAGTTATTTTAACGACTTGATGGTTTTAAATAGCATCAAGCCAGATATTTTAGGTACTTAGATCTAAACGCTTTAAAGGATTTCGTTCAATTTGTCAGCTAGTTCAGATTGCATTATTTCAATTTGAGGACGATCTGCTCGAAGATATTTCACCGATATCGAACCTGATTCAATTTCAGACTCACCTAGTATCAAGGCAACCTTTGCACCTGACTTATCGGCTTTTTTCATCTGACTTTTAAAGCTACCACCACCAGAGTGAACCGTTAGCCCAAGATTAGGGTGACGATCACGTAAACCCTCCGCTAATGTCTGCCCAATGCGTGCCGCATCGTCGCCACGCATAGACAGGTAGATATCACAAGGATGCTCCGTATTGGCTTTACCCTGATCGATTAACATTGAAATTAATCGCTCACAACCCATTGCAAATCCAGCTGCATGACTTGGTTTTCCACCCAACTGTTCGACCAAACCATCGTATCTTCCACCGGCACAAACTGTCCCTTGTGAACCCAACGTATCGGTAATCCACTCAAATACTGTATGGCAATAGTAGTCTAATCCGCGAACCAGTCTTTGATTAACTTCATAGGTGATACCACTGTGATCAAGAATAGACTTCAATTGAGAGAAATGTTCACTAGACGCTTGATTAAGACTGTCCTGTAATTTCGGTGCATTATCAATCATTGACTGCATATCAGGATTTTTACTATCGAGCACTCGAAGTGGGTTAGTCTCTAAACGTCTTAAACTGTCTTCATCAAGAGAAGATCGGTGATCAGAGAGGTATTCAACCAATACTTTTCGGAAATCTATTCGACACTCATTGCTACCTAAGGTATTGATTTGTAGTGCAATATTTTCCAAACCAAGCTGCTTCCAAAATCGAGCCGCCATAAAAATTAATTCGGCTTCAATATCAGCACCTGACATACCAAAAGTTTCAGCACCAAATTGCTGGAATTGACGGTAACGACCTTTCTGAGGTCGCTCATGTCTAAACATGGGACCGCAATACCAGAGCCTAAGAAGCTGGTCATTAACAATGCCACTTTCTAACACAGCACGCACAACACTAGCAGTATTTTCTGGACGTAAACTAAGGCTATCCCCATTTCTATCATCAAAAGTATACATTTCCTTTTCAACAATATCGGTTGCTTCACCTACTGAACGTTTAAATAGTGCAGTTTTTTCAACTATGGGTGTACGTATTTGGCGGTAACCATAAGACTCGGCTAGTGCTCTATAGTTATCTTCTAATTGGTTCCAGACAGGCATGTCTGATGGTAAGATATCGTGCATCCCACGTATTACCTGAACTTGATTCCCCACGACTAATTGGTACCTATAGTTAACCGAGCAGTATTGTCATCCGACACTCGGCTAGCAATATCAATTGGTTGATCATTAAAAGTAACTTCAACGCCGCGTCCATTACCAAAAAAAGCATTGAATGGGGCTTCTCCTCTAATTTGAATGCTCCGATTAGCACGTAATAAGTCATACACTAATTGATGGTTGTTAACGTCTTTAATATCGGCCCAAGTGTCTGCTTTAACGATAATATTAAGCAGATCAACACCCGTGGGTGCTATATAGGAGGCGTCAAAAAACTGAGCCACAGTCTTATCAAGTGTATCGTCAGTTTTTGAAGTATCTGCAGAGGCAATAACCTCTGAGATAACGTCGGGTTCAACAGGAATCGGGGCAACAGCAATTGGCTTTACATCGATGGGGTCAATCTTTTGTTGGGTAAGATCAACGGATGTATCTTCTATTAAAGTTTTACCTACTGGGATATCGTCAACTGTTGCATCAGTTTCGGGTAATGGCTCTAGAAGTGGCTCCAAACTAGACTCATCGACAACGGCAGCAGACTCCTCAAAAACTACGATTGTCTCAAACTCATTATTCTGATCTGTTATTGCAATATCACTTAACGTTTCAGAGTCTAGTAGTACTGATTCTGATTCTGATTCTGAATTGTTTTGAGTCTTATTCCACCACCAAGCTGACAACAGCGCAATTAACACAATAATAACTAGATAATTCGTCCATTTAATACTAGCACTGTGGGATGAAATTTCTGCTCTGATAGAACTGGTAGCGTTGATGGGCGGATCATTGTCAGCGTAAAGCTCGACATAGCACTTAACAAGCTCATCTTCATCAAGCGATACCAATCGAGCATAGGCACGTATGTACCCCTTCACAAAAATAGGAGCCCTGTCACTGAAGTTGTTTTCTTCAATTGCTTGTAAAATAGCTAGGCTAAGATGCATACGTGATGCAACATCTTCAATTGATAAACCTTTAAGAATTCTAGCCGCCTGTAACTGATTACCAGGGCCATTATTGACTTTCATACTCTCTTTATCGTCAACTATTTCTGTTTCATTCATGATTTATTGTAATGCTAACCAAGATTTAAATTCTGCTGAGTTCGGGAATTCCGACTCGAGCTGCTTCCCTAATGCCTCAACATTATTCGATCCGCTAATTCCAAGTTCAATTCTAATCGCTAACCACAGGCTTCTTGACGTCGGTCGGTCAACCAAATGGAACCGGTCAATATAAAGTTTTGCTTCAGCAAAGTTTGCCTCGTCTAGAACAATGGTAGCCATTTCAATCAATGCATTCCCAAAGTTACTTTTAACCGCTAACGCTTTTCTCAAGTACTTTTTTGCCTTTGCTTTTTCCTCAATTTTCAATAGACATCGTGCGGCATTAGTATAGGCATAGGCTGGTGTCTTATATAAGGGGTTCTTAAGAGCCATTAGAAAATATTTTTCTGACTCTTTTTCATAACCATTGTTGCATAGAAAGGCGCCATAGTTATTAGAGGCCTCAGAATTATTCGGGTCGAGCTCAGTTGCTATTTTATAGTGTTTTTGAGCGGTACCATTTTCCAACAACCGCTCTTGGAGTATTGCATAGGCATTGTGTGCAGATGCCGATTTTGGATCTTTATTTATTGCTCTCAGTAATTTTATATTTGCCTGTTCGAGGTTGTTTTGACTCATATAACCAAGGCCAAGCTGCACATTGATCGCGCTGGCTTTTTCGTTTTGAGCCATCGGCTCACCACCAACAGTGACACAGGCAGTCACGATGGGCAGCACTAAGACTAGAAGCACTGCTTTAATGTGCATTTTTTAACCCACCAATATCTTGCAGGCTGAGCTGGTATTTCTGACTACGTCTACTTCGATCCTTAAATTGACCCGCCAATTGACCACAGGCTGCGTCTATATCTTCGCCCCTAGCCCGACGCGTCACGGTAATAATGCCTTTACTTGAAACATACTCTCGGAATTGGTCGATTGTTTCTTTATCGGAACATTCATAGATGGCATGTGGATAGGGATTGAAAGGAATCAAATTGAGTTTACAGGGAATATTACTAATAAGTTTTGCTAACTCTTGTGCATTCTCAAGGCTATCGTTAATACCTTTTAACATGACATACTCAAAAGTGATCTTACGGCTTTTATAGCCATCAATGTAACTATGGCAGGCTGCCAGTAGCTGGTGAATTGGGTATTTTCGGTTAATGGGCACAATCTCGTCACGAATAGCATCATTTGGCGCATGTAACGAGACAGCCAGACTCACATCGGTTACCTGACTCATTTTTTCCATAGCAGGGACAACCCCTGCAGTACTGATGGTGACCCGACGTTTGCTGAGTGCATAAGCATAATCATCACACATCATATCAACTGCGGCTATAACAGCATCAAAATTCATAAGCGGTTCGCCCATACCCATCATAACAACGTTAGTAATGCCTTTTTCATTACCTTCCTCTAATAAACTGTGGTGTGCTAGGTGTAACTGGGCAATGATTTCTGCTGTGGTTAAATTCCGATTAAAACCCTGTTTAGCAGTCGAACAAAAAGTACAATTCAACGTACAACCAACCTGTGAAGAGATACACAGAGTGGTTCGGGTTTTTTCTGGAATAAGAACACATTCGACCGAGTTTTCAGTGCCATCCACATTTAACAGCCACTTTCGAGTACCGTCTTTCGACTTTTGAATCACATCAACTTTAGGTAAAACGATACACGCTTCTGCCTTCAACTTTTCGCGTAATGACTTAGACATATCTGTCATTTTTTCAAAATCAGTAACGCCTCGCTGATGAACCCATTGCATGAGTTGTTTGGCACGAAAAGACTTTTCTCCAATACCGATAAAATAGGATTCTAATCCCGAACGGTTCAGATTAAGTAAGTTTGTCTTTTCAAGATCGGACATTCTGCCTCAAATGGTGAGTAGATAGTTAAAGAAGTAGCCTCCCAAAACAACTGGAATTTTAGACAATGACGTCAGTTAATACCAACTGCTCCTTGGAACGCTACAAACGAGCAAAAATACATTGAACGCTCATTTAGGTAAGACAAGATATAGTCTTAAGTTATTTATAGATTTTACGCACAATTGCTGACAAGTTGAAGTGATTAGACACTAAATTTTGCTCTGTCAGCCCAGTTTATTGCGAACACTCAACCAAAACAGCTTGTTCGCCCTATTCGGTGCGATATAATCTGTTTTTTTAACTATCGGTATGATTGAAAAATTCGGTGATACTTGATAATAATTTGCTGGAACCCTCATGTTTTTTATTGAAACCCGTGGAAACGATGCTTCATTTCCAAAACAGGTTAAATTTTCGGATGCAATATTGGCACCTATCGCATCATTTGGTGGCATTTATAGCCCTGAGACCATGCCCAAATTTGGTCCTACATTTCTTCAAGATCAACTTAATCAATCTTATAAGTCCCTGACGCTATCGATATTAAATTTGTTTGAAGTCGATATCGACGCTCAAACGTTACACGAAGCACTTGATTTGTACGATCAATTCGATAACGCGACCAATCCAGTACCGTTGGTTAACGTCGGTAACAACGTCTATGTCAGCGAGTTATTCCATGGCCCAACTCGGGCATTTAAAGATATGGCCCTACAACCATTTGGTTACATGCTGGCATCTCTCGCCAAACAACGCCAACAACAATACTTAATTCTTGCTGCAACTAGTGGTGATACCGGTCCCGCAGCATTGGAAACATTCAAGAATCGTGACAATATTCAAGTCGTCTGTCTATATCCAGAAGGCGGCACGTCGGATGTACAGCGCTTACAAATGGTAACTGAGTCAGCACCTAATTTAAAAGTCATTGGCATTAAAGGCAATTTTGATGATGCACAGGCGGCATTAAAATATTTACTCGCTTCTGCAACATTTAAGCAACAGCTGAATGAAATGAACATTTCTTTATCTGCCGCTAACTCGGTCAATTTTGGACGAATTATTTTCCAGATTATGTATCACATTCACTCCTATCTAGAACTAGTGAGGGAAAAGGTGATACAACTGGGGGACAAGGTTTATCTGAATATTCCAAGTGGTAACTTTGGTAACGCCCTGGGGGCTTACTACGCAAGCAAAATGGGATTGCCAGTAGAAAAAATAATTGTGTCTTCGAATGTTAACAACGTGCTGACTGAACTGATTAATTCAGGAAAATATGACATTTCTGAAAAGTCTCTAGTTAAAACCACATCGCCTGCCATGGACATATTAAAATCGTCAAATGTTGAACGGGTACTGTTTGATCTATTTGGCGCATTACGAACGCGTGAACTCATGCAACAATTGGATGAACAACGTTGCTACCAGTTAGAACCTAACGAACTTGAAAAATTACAAGAAATATTCGTCGCCGACTTTTGCACTGACGAGCAGAGTAATCAATTCATCCAACAACATTTTGCAAATGGTTATTTAATGGATCCTCATACGGCTACCTGCTTTAAAGCCTACGACAATCCATTGTTAAAAGCATTACCTAGTATTGTCTACTCCACCGCTGAGTGGACTAAATTTTCATCGTTAATTGACCAAGCTATTACCGGCAAGTCGGGTAGTTCCGATAGGGAGGCACTTGAATCAATTTCGACTAAAGCCAATATTGGCATCCCAGCCGTTATTCAAGCTTTGTTTGATAAACCTGTCTGCCACAGCACAGTGATCGACAAGCATTTAATCGAAGATGAAATATTGCGTTTTCTAAACGAGCAAGCATAGATTTAAATTTTAGTAGTAGCTTTCAAGGCTTTGGCAGACATGATCTCAGTCCAGACCATCACCATCAGGCAACCGATACTAAGCAGAGCAAAGCCGCTCACCAAAGGCAATATGGTGCCATCATAGGCGTTAGCAATAACAACGCCTAGCACCACAGATATTAATGAGGACAGTGAGCCAACGACTGCGGCACCCAAGCCTGCCACTGACCCAAGTGGTTCCATTGCTAACGCATTTAAATTCCCAAATAAAATACCAACGAAAAAAAATACCATCAATAAATACGCCATAACCTGCCACAGTGGGGGACTACCAGCATAATGCTGAGATAATAAGTAAAACGGCACCGATAACAAAGCAATAACAAATATCGCCCCAATGGACAAGCGCCGCATACCAAAACGCATTACCAATTTAGCGTTTACCAGAGAAGCGACACCAATCGATGCGGCCAAAACACCAAAATACACCACGAACTGATCGCCCAAACCATACTGTTGCTGAAATATTTGTTGCGAGCTACTCAAATATCCTAGGAAGGCACCAAAAACAATACCCGCAGCGATGGTATATCCAACCGCTGCTGGTATGGCACATATATATTTAACATCCGATACAATCTGCTCAATGGAAAACTTAACTCGGTTTTCGAGTAGCAAAGTTTCAGGTTGGCGCAGGTTAAACCAGCTCAAGGCAATAAAGCTTAAAACAAGAAACATCCAAAAAATACCGCGCCAATCGGCAAATATCAAAATAGCCTGACCTAATGCGGGCGCAACTACTGGTACCAGGATAAAGATAGTCATCACAAACGACATGACTCTCGCCATTTCACGGCCTTCATATCGGTCCCTCACCAAAGCTGTCGACACAATTCTAGGGCCAGCCGCGCCTAACCCCTGTAAAAAACGTCCTATAAGCATCACCGTAAAAGTTTGAGCCAATAGCGAAACTAGGCAGCCAATGATAAAAACAGCAAATCCAAAGTTGATGGCGTTTTTTCGCCCAATAGAATCAGACATCGGACCGAATATCATTTGCCCAATAGCCATACCTGCAAATAAGATAGAAATCACGTACTGGCTATCATTTATTTGTGTCACACCCAGATCAGACGCAATATTGGGAAGTGCAGGCAGCATCGCATCAATCGATAACGCGACCATCGAAATTATCATCGCCATGAGCACGACGAATTCAAGAAATTTGGGCTGCTTTGTTACTGGAAAAAACGACACTTTATGGTCCTGTTGTTAAATAAAAACTGTCTAATATCATACAGGGATGCACGAGATCAAATCATAAAAAGTTGTCATATCAATATAGAGGTTACAGCCTTACAATGCAGTCCTATTTACCAGCCACATTTAAGAATGAGTCTGCTTTCTTTAACCAATTTACGCACACGATTCGATAGTAATCGTGCTCAAAACATTGGCATTTTGATGGCATTGAGCGGTATTGTGCTTTTCTCTGGTAAGGCTGTGTTAATCAAATTGGCTTATGCCTATGACATTAGCACTGTCGAATTAATGACCTTACGAATGGGTTTTGCGTTGCCCTTTTATTTAGTCATCGGCTATTTCAGCTGGATCAAAAGCACAAAAAGAATCAATATAGAACATCGTCAATACCTCGGAATCGCTATCGTTGGCATTAGCGGATATTACATTGCGAGCTATTTGGATATGCAATCCCTACGTTATATATCAGTCAATCTCGAACGCATGGTTTTATTCACCTACCCTGCATTTACCCTCATATTGACGGCATTGCTCTACCGTAAACCACTAATTAAAAAAGAAATATCAGCTCTGACCTTGGCTTATATTGGCATTTCAGTGATTATGCTGCACGACAGTCTCACCATCGTTGATACTCAATCACTTTTAACCGGCGGGCTTTATGTGTTGGCAGCCTCATTCTTTTTTGCACTTTTTTTAATGGGAAGCCAACACTACGCTCGGCAAGTCGGCAGCGCTGCTTTTACGACGATCGCGATGATCGCAGCGAGTATCATGATGTTGGGTCACTTCTTGCTAACGCATCAGATTGTCGATCTTATCTTTCCACCCCGGCTTTATATAATCGCGATAACCATGGCCGTGCTAACCACTGTAATTCCATCCTACTTAATATCGAGCGCGATCAGCCGTATTGGTGCCAGTAAAGCGAGCATTCTCGGGGCAGCTGGTCCGATCACTACTGCCATGTTAGCTGTTTTCGTATTAGATGAAGTTTTTACTCTATACCATGCGTTAGGCATGGCATTGGTTATCTCCGGTGTCACGATGATTAGTCGAACTTCTAAGCCTACTGCCATCGATCAGGCGTAATCAAGCGGTGTCAAAGCGCCAGTCGCATCGCTACAGCAGACGCAGAACAGAGTGTTTTGCATTGTTGGGTTACTTTAATTTGTAGCGGTAACTTGTCACGCTCTAAAGCCTTGAAACCGAACTGGAAAAAATATTGATCAGCTGTTTCGGTCAGAATATAAACAGCCTCTACTTTTGAAAGTCTCAATTGACCCAGTATTTGCTTAATCAAGTTTGAACCAAGCCTAGCCCTCGAAACTGAGAGTCGACCACAACCGACCGTAACAAAACAGTACGATCAACAGGCTCGTACCCATTAATCGCAATAATCTAATTTTCCTGTGCGATACCGATAAAATTCGATAAATGATTTCCACAATCTTCGAACGCTAAGTGATTAGATTGAAGTAACGTTCGCACTCTTTCTAAATCGTCAAACATTACTTCGATAAAACTGAAACTGTTAGGTAGTGTGATAATGTGATAATTAGATAAACCTACTTCTCATACCCCGACCATTAAACCAACGAATTAGTTAGCGTCTAGTGTTTCTACTCGAATACGATGGATCTTGTCATTCACTGACGATAACGCTGCAATCTGCGAAAGCGCCTGATCCATTTGCTTTTCACGTATTGTTTGAGTCAGCATAATAATCGTCGCCTGAGTAATACCTGGCTCTGGTTCTTTCTGCAAAATCGCTTCAATTGAAATGCCACTTTCACCCATGATACGGGTGATATCAGCCAATACGCCTGGCTTGTCGTCAGCCCACATGCGCAAATAGTAGGCAGTCGTGGCTTCACTAATCGGCAAAATTGGAATATCGACGATATGCTCAGGCTGGAAGGCCAAGTGTGGCACTCTATTTTCTGCATCGGTGGTTATGGTACGCACCACATCAATAATATCGGCAACAACCGCCGAAGCCGTCGGATCAGCACCCGCACCCGGTCCATAATATAAAGATGGTCCTAGTTTGTCTGCCATCACCAGAATCGCGTTCATCACGCCATCAACATTGGCAATCAAACGCTTCTCAGGAATCAGGGTTGGATGTACGCGCATTTCAATGCCACTTTCTGTACGTCGGGCAATACCCAGATGTTTAATGCGGTAGCCTAGTTCGCCAGCGTAAACAACATCTTCGGTGGATATGTTGCTAATACCCTCGGTATAAACCGCAGAAAACTGCAACGGAATACCAAATGCAATAGAACCTAGAATACAGAGCTTATGCGCTGCATCGATACCTTCAACATCAAACGTAGGATCTGCCTCGGCGTAACCCAAAGCCTGAGCTTCGGCCAAAACATCATGAAAATCTCGGCCTTTATCGCGCATCTCGGTGAGAATAAAGTTACCGGTGCCATTGATAATGCCCGCTAACCATTCAATATGATTCGCACTCAATCCTTCACGAATTGCTTTTATGATCGGCACACCGCCAGCCACAGCCGCTTCAAAAACAACGGTGACACCTTTTGCCTGAGCCGCAGCAAAAATTTCATTACCATGCATCGCAATCAGCGCCTTGTTGGCAGTCACAACATGCTTACCGTTCTCGATAGCCTTCATCACCAAAGCTAACGCGGGTTCATAGCCGCCAATCAACTCAACAACAATATCAACATCGGGATTATTGACGACTTCAAAAGGGTCGGCCGTGAGCGGGATGTTTTCTGTTCCGGCAGGCATACCTTGGCTAATCGTGCGCCGTGATGCATGAATTACCTCGATCGAACGACCCGCGCGACGCGCAATTTCTGACGCATTATTTTTAAGTACTAGGGCTGTACTAGCACCAACAGTTCCAACACCGATTAAACCAATTCTTACCGGTTTCAATAGACTTCTCCAGATTTTAGTCGTAATTATTTGTGATTACTTTTGTTCGAATGAGCTGCTAATGATTTTTGCATCGGGAACAGTAAGTAAACTACCAACAACTGTCAATTAGAAGTCAGTAGTATTTATCTATTTGAGCTACCTATTTAAGTAATAACAATTTAAAGCGCAGCCACCAAACCAATCAAAACAGCGGCTTCAGTTACTTCAACAACGATACCGTAAATATCGCCTGTGGTGCCTTTCAAGGGTTTTATGAGACTTTGGTAAATCAATAGATAACCGACTGCACTGGCCATTAGCGCTGCCACAAACCCCTGAAACCAGATCAATATCAAAACAAATAATAGCACTAATCCTGCTGTTATAATTGCCTTAGCATTTAAATGGGAATGTAATTTAGTCGCCAAACCATTTGATCGAAGGTAAGGTAAATAAAGTAATACTAGGGTTAAAATCACTCGGGCTATGACAGGTGCAAATAGCAACAAATACCAGTCTTCTGTGTCTAAAATTATCGTGAGTGCCGAGAGCTTAACGAACAGTATCAATGCAACGGAAACGATAGCACCGATACCACAGCTGGTGTCTTTCATAATCTCAAGCATACGTTCGGGCGTATGGCCACCCATCCAAGCGTCACCACAATCACCGACACCATCGAGATGCAGCGCACCCGTAATTATTACCCAGATGGTTAGAACAAGAGCGGCAACGAGCAGTGAAGGAAGGTCAATTAAGTCAGTCAACATCCAGCCTGACATAGCCAAAACAAGGCCGATTAATAAGCCGACAACGCCATACCATGCGACGGCGGCTCCTGCCATTTCAGGTTGATATTCAGAGTGCTTACCCACCGGTATTCGGGTCAAAAATTCAACCGCAAATTTGAGTGGTTTGGGTAACTTTAGAGTTAATTGCTGTAATATTTGATTCATGAGGTAAATTTAGTAAGGTTCTTTAATCTGGATTAAGAGACATCCGAATTATGCTGATCAAGTTGAAACCAATCGGGCTTGCCTGACAGGTGATACACACTCACTTGACTATGGCAGGCATGAGGTACGTTGAAGTGAAATAGCCCTTTTGTATCGAGGCCTAAAACATTGGTCAAAATAACGCGCATAACGCCACTGTGACTCAATAACAATATTCGTTTACCTTGATATTGAGAGACCAGTTGGAACCAAGCATCAAGGATACGTTGCTGAAACAAACCGTAGGCTTCTCCACCATGGGGGGCTGGATCATCTGGGTTATCAAGCCACTGTTGCCATTGACCAGGGAAACTCAACTCAACCTGAGCGCCAGTCAATCCTTCCCATTCACCAAAGTCGAGTTCGGATAGCGCATCTTTAATAACCAATTCAATATTAAGCTGCTCGCTAACGTGCTGAGCAAATGTAGAACAACGCACTCTAGGTGACGCAACACAAATGTCCCACTGTTTACCCCGCCCAACCAGGCTATCAATTTGATTGGTCAACTGTCCCCAGCCTTTTTCAGACAGCTCAGGATCTTTGACACCACAAATTGCTTTACCTAAAACATGCTCACCATGCCTAAGCAAATTTATTCGTGTCGGGGCAATCTCATTTAATTCTGTCATTTATTTCTTCATGGCACTCATTATGCAGTCGGTAATGCAATCAGTTATGCAATATTAAGCGTCAGTCACGTCCGCTTCTTCGAAAGTTGCCATTTCGTTATGTAATGCACAAGCGGCGCGCAATAACCCCAAAGCAACCGCTGCACCACTGCCCTCGCCCAGTCGCATTTGTAAAGACAACAATGGTTCAGCGTTAAGCGACTTTAAAACAAGTTGATGCCCAGGTTCGGCGGATTTATGTGAAAACAGCATCCAAGGTCTGACATTTAAATTAATTTTACAAGCGGCAACAGCCGCAACGCTAGAAATGAAACCATCAACGAGTATGGTCATGCCCTGCTGTGCCGCTCTTATATAGAAGCCAGTCAGTGCAACAATTTCAAAACCGCCCAATTCTGCTAACAATTCAAGTTCGGATCGACCGTTACCGACTCTATCCAGCGCTTTTTCAATCATTTTTAGTTTATGTGACACACCGTTATTATCCAGCCCCGTTCCAGGACCAACCAATTTTTCAGCTGTCGAAACGCCAAAGGCCGTGGCAAGCGCGCTGGCAGAAGTCGTATTACCAATACCCATCTCACCACCAATCACAACGTCAGTAGCCTGGTCATAACCATCCAGAATAGCCTTACCGAGTGACAATGCCTGCAAGCATTGCAGTGCAGTCATGGCCGGTTGAATGGCAATATTGGCAGTACCGAAGGCAATCGGTTTATCAACCACCGGTGCCTCAAAACCTTGCTGATTAATAGTGCCGGCGTTAACCACAGTCAATCCAGCGCCGATTTGTTTTGCCATCACACTAATAGCGGCACCACCCCGAACAAAGTTTTTAACCATTTCCGTCGTTACGACTTGAGGGAAAGCACTCACAGCTTCATTAGCGATACCATGGTCACCCGCAAAAACCGCTATTTCAACACGATCGACCGTTGGTGCAATTTTTGCCTGCATCGCCGATAATTCAATCGCTATTTGCTCAAGTTGTCCGAGTGATCCAGCTGGCTTAGTCAACTGAGCCTGACGCTGCTGTGCCTTCTGGGCTAGCTCTTCACTTATTTCAGCACAGGGCTCTAAATACCATTCGATCATTGTGTCTTCATTCATACAGCATTCGCTTATAAACGCTTCATTAATACGTTAATTTATGAAACCGGTGATTTTAAGGTCTGAGGTAACCCAAACATAACTAAGGTCACTTGATCAGCAATTTGGGCCAAGTCTTGATGTAACCATCCACATTCATCTATAAATTGACGACTCAAATCACCCATGGGCGTTACACCTAAGCCCACCTCATTACTCACTAATAACCAGTGCGCACGAGACTGCTCTAAGCCCTCGAGGAAATTCTTTTTTTCAGCGCCCCAAAGTTCAGGCGTTTTTGAACATAGCCAATTGGTTAGCCAGAGTGTTAGGCAATCGACAAGGACGATATCACCCTCTGAAAACTGACTTATTAAGTTAGATAAATTCTGCGGCTCTTCTATAAGATTCCAGCTCGAATCTCGTTCATGTTGATGACGATTAATGCGGCTTTGCATTTCGGCATCACGCGCTTCAGCGGTGGCAATAAAATTAAGTTGGCTACTGCTTGTCTGCGTTTGCACTTTTGCTTGGGCTTTATTAAGTGCATAGCCACTCTTGCCACTGCGAGCACCACCAACAATTAACTCTATCATAGGGCCACTACTTGACCTTGCACTGAGGTATTTGATCAACCGCAGGCTTACCTGATAACAGCCTAAGCGCACGCTCCTCATCAACAACGGCTTGAGGAAACTGGCTCATAAAACAACAGCAAACATTTTCATCAATCATTGTTCTCGGTCCATGCGGATGAGCAATGTGCCGATAAGGCGCATGTGTATGACCATGCCCAGAATGGCTATGTCCTTCATCCTTTTGGTGAGAATGGGAGTGCCCATGACTATGATCATGGTCATGACTGTGTGAATGAGTTTCTGAATTCGATTCAACCTCAGGCTGGAACTCTGCATGATGATGATGGACCGTGACTTCACCAGCGGCTAACCTAGATTGAAATTTTTCCATTAAGCCATTGTTCACCGCAGGTTGAGATACTGTTTCTTCAATACGCTCAACGAAGGTATTGATAACATGAGATTGATCGCGCAAGTAATCTGCGACGTGAAAACTAACGTCAGGGTGATCAGAAGCAACCTTTTCGATGTAAGCGTTAATACGCCCAATTAACTTGCCTGAAAAAAGGAAATATGGGGCCACCACTATTTTCTTAAAGCCGAGCTTCAATGCCATTTCTAGCCCCCTACCAACCGAGGGAAAAGTGACGCCAGAGTAAACTGTTTCACACCAGCCAAAACCCATATTTTCGGCCACAATGCGGGTTAATTTTGAAGCCTCTGCATTGGCTCGCGCAACAGAAGTACCTCGACCAACTACAACCAGCATGGTGTCGTATAAATCACCAGGCTTTGGCATTTCGACTAGGTCGATAGCTTCCATAATTCTATGTTGAAATGCCATGATCATTTCGTCATGTAAACCAAGCTCTTGACCATATTTAATCGTTAACGCTGGATATTTTTGCATATAAGTAATTAACACCGACGGAATATCATTCTGCGCATGGGTAGCTGAAAACAACATACCGGGTACAGCATAAATATTAGTTATGCCCTTTGCGATCAAACGATCCAACGCCATGTGTATATTGGGCGATGAATATTCCAAAAATCCATATTCAACTTCTAACTGAGGAAACCTAGCGCGCAATCCAGTCGCCAGCAGGCTAAATTCTTCTTCAGCAATTTTGGCTCGACTACCATGACCGCAAATAATGATTCCAGAATTTTCGGGTAAAGAATTTAAAAATGACATGAAGTTCTCCTAAGACTGGGGATTATACAGTCAGACAGACGAGGTTAAATACCCGATGCGTCAAATAATTTTCCATCTGCGCCCAGCTAGATCATTTATTATTTGTCGCGGTCAGAACCGTAACCGTCGAAATATCAACCATCAAGTGGTTACATTTTTTTTGTATTTGTTATACTTGCTCTGATTAATGAAGGTCTCGATACTGAGATAATTGGGAAGTTAGGCAGTAATGAATAACTTAGCGCATCAGTGATTTTATTCATATTTATTGGCCTACGCTGCCCCCGCAACGGTAATTAGTTATTATAATAATTAGAAGCCCGGAACCAGCCTTGATTTAAATAACTTTCATCAGGAATTTCGAATACTTCGATCACATGGTGACAAAACATAATGAAAACCGCACGGGTGTGTGCGTATAGGAGATATATTAATGCAACAATCGATTACATCGGCCACTCAAAGCCAGTCTGCGACTGCGGTCACCCAGTCAGCCTCTGTTCAAATTTTTGGCGCCCTTATTCTGGGTGTGGCATTGTTATTTGCCGTTGGCTTTATGGATGTTGCTCATAATGCTGCACATGATACCCGTCACGCGATTGCATTTCCCTGCCACTGAACTATTAGTTACTAGTAGTTCTGAGTGATTGGCTATAAGTTTCTATTGATCATCGATTAATTAGCAATAACAGATGACCTGCATCATCCAGATAAGCACTGGATGATGCCAACGCCTAACGCCATAAATCTAACTCCACAAAAGTAATCACATTAAGAATAATAATATTATGACCTTCAGAAACACTGTTTTTTCTGCCGTTGTAGTGGGTATCATTGTAGGTTCGTTATACGGCCTGTTCCAACAGTATCAAATCAATCCGATCATATATGCTGCTGAATCATTTGAAGTCAGCGACATAGAAGCTCCGGCTAACACCACGGATACACACAATGATTCAGAAGCAATCCATAGTCATGATCACGGTGATGGCACTGGCTGGTCTCCAGCCAACAAGTTACAGCGAGTAACTGCAACACTGGTGGCCAATATAATGGCTGCAATTACTTTCTCTTTAATTTTAAT
>JBNMQI010000009.1:0-34433 GCA_051277905.1 Gammaproteobacteria bacterium
ACATGGCAGTAGTTGATTCCGAAACCCGAGTACATGGCATCGAAGGGCTACGGGTTGTCGATTCGTCAATTTTTCCAACCATTCCCAACGGTAATTTAAATGGCCCAACCATCATGCTAGCCGAACGCGCAGCGGACATCATTAAAGGAAAGGGTATGTTGGAATCATCAAATGTGGTTGTTGGGTTAGGTAATGATTGGGAAAACGTGCAGCGTTAATCCAACGCTATTTAGCGATCCTTAACTACTATTTTTTATCCCACGATAAAGTCGTGGATGGGTAGAGACGTTTGCAAGTCATGCTCCGGTAATTTTGCAAAATGCCACCAGATCTTGGCAGGCATCGACCTAAGCGATGCTGGCTGGTTAATAAATTCGACTCACATGTCGATCTTCGATCCTGAAACTTAATCCCTCACGATCAGCTCAGTGACAACGGCTATGACGATGATCAAGATAGGTACAATCACGAAAAAGAACCTTTTTTTCCTGAAAGCCTTATCGATGGATTTTTTGATACCGACTTCATCAGGCTGAGATCTGCTGAATGCGGGTAGCCAGGCGCGTGCACCGAGCCAAGAGTTTAAGACGACCAATAATATCAGCCCCCCAGGCAGCCAATAGATATTCTTCATGAAAGCCATACCCACGTTTCCATACAGAAAGGCGATGACGATGATTCCGCAGAGTGTTCCATACAATATTGGCCCCGGCACCTTTCGGTAAACAAGACCTTTGCTTGCGAGCCAGAAGCAGGTTGTTCCAGCGATAGTCAGCCAGACCGACCTCGCCGAATCGCTCCCCGCGCTCTTTAGGCCTGGTGGTATGAGATTGAGCGAAGTCATAATGGCACCAACGAGGTCTGTCAGGCCGAAAATAAGCATAAATATTCCCAACCACTCCAGCACCCGTTTGAGCACTGTAATTTCAGTCGGAACTTTCCAATGATCGATCATCGCAGGTGTCGTCTCAAGAGCGGCTTCGCGCATCCCGGTATCTTCGTTGCCGAGACTCCGAGCGAGTCCGGCTATTTCTAGGCGATTCATATCGCGAGCATCCACCCATTGATAGCGGCCGACCTCGGCCAGGTTCTCTGTGAACTCTATCGTTGAGGTAACAACGAAAACCAGATTTCCGGCATGCTTATTCGCCAGTGCCTGTGCCCAAACAGCCGAACTGCGGTTGCTCAGGATCGCTATGTGGTGTTGAGGCTCTTTGCCTTCCGAGGCGTGCAGGTGGCCTTCCTTTTGGAAGATACCCTCGACGAACAGTTTAAAGGGCTTGTCGGCATCATCGGCGTGAATCATATAGGTGAGGGGTTTAACTGGCACATCCACTCGGGCGGTTACATCGAACGTCGCTTTTGCTACCAACGGTTGATGTACCTGCCGTCGCAGCTTCTGGAGTCCGTCTTCGGGACGCATCCATCGCAAGAGGCCACCAGAGCGTCTGAGAAAATAAAAGTATATGAAGAGCAAAAAGAACGCAGCCCCACCAAGGATGGACTGGGAAATCAGATTATTATTCACGATATTTCCGACTGTAAAAAAGGTAGGTATAAGCAACAACAAGTTGATCAGAACACCACGTTTTACTTTTTTATATACAAGTGTGTGACCAAGAAATGGAACCAAATAACGGATTCCGACTGCGAGGGTAAAGGACGCTAGGGCAAAGAAAAATGAATAAGGGACAGATTTATTTAAGGAAGGTAGGTTGACCGCAAATAACAGCCCCAGAATGCAGGTGATCAGGCAGCCGAACTGGGCAGTCAGGGTAAGCCAGACGGCGCCTGGAAGACGACTAGAGAAGCCTAATCGATTCGGTGGTGGAACAGGATCGTATCGTGGTTCGGCGTCACCTTTCAAAAACTCCACCAGTTCCAGCAATTTGCGATTGAAACCGCTACGGAAATCGTAGGTTGGCAATCCCTGCAGTTCCTTTGGAAGGTCGACCGGTTCAAATAGGACGAGCACAACGGGATCTCCCCTCTGGACAACCTCGGACCATTCGTCACGAGTATAGGGTGAATCCAATGAGGCTTTCGAAACGATTAAGACGAGCCGAGTTGCGTGGCGAATGCCACCTTCTAGACCCTCTTCCCAGATCGTTCCCGCCTGGAGTTGCTGCAAATCAAACCAGGTATTGATGCCGTGCTTTTGTAAATGCAGGGCAATCGATTCAGCAAAATACAATTGTCGACGGGAGTAACTGACAAATGTGATGGGGGCAATGGTTTGGTTACGAACGTCGGGCTCAGAATTGATTTTCTGAGCGGTTTCGCAATTCACAGGCGTGGGTCTTTTAGGTGTTCATTATAGTGGGCCATGTTTCTCCGGTGTGTCCGATGATGAGTGACGAGTTTGACAGGATCTGCTTTATCGGATCATTTCCAGCAAAAAAAGTATCCTTAAACCCTCACCCCATTGATTATTCTATCGCTGAGCTCGTCGGGTCGAACCCGGCCATCGCTTGGGCAAGCTTGGCATTTTGTTGCGAATAGTTTTCCATGCAAAAAATTGATGCCACGCCTTCGATACGAGTCGCTCTTCGTCCGATGTCAACCCCAAGCCCCGGTAGGCTTCGCCAAGTGTCATGGAGACCCACTGTTTGTCGCCACGGTCCGCGAAACCTTCCTCGTTGTCACTCAGCTCTATACAAATACTGGCCACGTTTTGCTGAATTATATTACTGTAACCAATAGTGCATGATATTTTCGTTTTAAATCTTGTCAGAATTTGCTGGTTCATTTGGATATATTAGTAAGAACTGTTAACGCCCTTCCTTAAGCGACTCATTATTTTAGTTTATGTTAATCATCATCTATGCCAATTTCCTTTCGTTCTTCAGATGTCAACGTGTAAATATCTTGAGCATTTACCCACCCATAGACTTTCCTAGGGCTCAAATTTGGCCAGATAACCGCAGTATTATCACCCGATGCTGAGATAATCTTATCACCATTTGGTGATAAGAAAGCTGACCGCAGATATTTCTTATGCTTGTTAATCGATCGTACAAGATTGCCTTCCAGGTTCCATATTTTGACAGTTTTATCGAAAGACGATGAAATGATGTTTTCCCCAGTCGGAGAAAACTCGGCAGAGGATACTTGGCCTGTATGGGCCTCAATGTCGAGCAGTATATCGCCGTTCAAGTTCCAGAGTTTAACGGTCTGATCGTGCGAAGCTGACAAAATCTGATCTCCCTTTGGCGAGAAATGTACGGAAGATATGGGTTTGCTATGACCTTCAAGTGTCTTGAGAAGCCTACCCGTTTTGAAATCCCAGAGCTTAATAGTATTGTCATGTGACCCAGTCACTATAGCCCCATTATCACGCGATATATCGATACCGTTCACTTCATCCCGATGTCCGTCTTCATTTCCTCCCTGCTTGTAAGACAATATGGTTTTAAGCAAAGACCCTTCGCTATCTAGGATTTCGACTGATCCACCGAGGTCAGAAGTGATAATGTATTGCCCATCGAAGGAATAACGCGCATTTTTTGCACCGCACCAACCACTAGCATTGCATGGATTGTTGGTTTTTGCCTCAGTCGTTTGAACTACCGTTCCGGTCTCGACGTCCCAGATGCGAATCGTGTAATCGGTCCCAGTCGTGATAAATCGTTTTCCGTTGGGTGAAATATCAAGTGAGAAGATGCGTCGGTTGTTGTAACGATCAGGACCGAAACCTTCGTAGGTTTTAAGGACCTTAGTTGAATCTACATTCCACAGTCGAACGCTCATGTCGTTTGACGCAGTTAGGACACGTTTTCCGTCGGGCAGAAACTGTGCGGAGACCACTTCGCCATCATGTTTCAGTACCGATGGGTTTTCTGGCAACACGTTCCAAAGCAATCCTGTCTTATCCCCTGAGGCAGTCAGGATATATTTTCCATCCTTTGAAAAATTAACAGAAGTTACATCGGCTTTATGTCCTTCGAACTTTACTAGCATGTTGCCCTCCAGATCCCAGAGTCTGGAGGTTTTATCATTGCTAGAAGTCGCTATATATTTCCCATCCGGAGAAAATACAGCACTCGTAACGGCTTCGGTATGACCTTCTAGTTTCTTTTTTATACTGCCATCTTTGTTCCACAAAATGGCAGTTTTATCGTTGGACGCAGAAAGGAAAAATAGGCCGTCTGGAGAAAATTTCAGGGAATTTACTCGGGCTGAATGTTTCTTGAGCGCCTTCAGTAAATTCCCTTCTAGATCAAACATCCTGATGGTTCCGCTGTCTGATGCGGTCAAGAAGAAATTCTCTTCGGGAGAGAACGCAATATCGAAGGTTCCACAATTCCAGTGATCTTCTCTGTCTTTGGGGCATTTATCTTGTTGGAGGCTAGCAATGTGATTCCCTCCACTAGTGTATAACTGCACACTAGTGTCCCAATCCCCACCAGCGGTAGCGAAGTGCTTACCGTCAGATGAAAAGGCGACAGTATTAATCCAGCCATTTAATGAGAGATGCTCATTGAGTTGCTTGATTTTTTCGCCTTCGCCATCCCACATAATTACACGCTTATCAGATGATACAGTGACAATTGTTTTGCCATCTGATGATGTAGCCACTTTTTTTACATCGCAGAAATTATTAACTTGACCACAACCATGCCCAATTAAATCACTAATGTAGTTTCCTTCGGCATCCCACATCTTCACGAGATGTCCGTAGCCGACGGTAATTATTTTTTTACCATCGTGAGTGAAGGTGGCATGTGTTATCTTTTCTGGTGCCCCCCCCGTCTCGTTTGTGTTTTTCATCTCATTTAAAAGTACACCAAATCTATCCCATAATTTTGCGCTGCCATCATCAGAGACAGTAACTAGTTTTGATGCATCAGGCGAAAAAAGCGCGTAGTTAACCTTATCCTTATGACGAAGAATGTTTTTGTACAAACCAATTTTGTTCGAAACAACGTATGCCTGGCCCTTTTGCAAGATGTTTTTAACTGAGTATGGAACGTTTCTCGGATTGATTGCGTAAGCCGCTTGGCCTACACGTAAAGCTCGGGTCGAGTCACCATCCTCAAGTAACTCTTTTGCAACGAAAGCCAGGCGATTTGCCTGAGAGATTTTAAGTGCTTTTTCAGTCTCTACCCACTGATAGAGGGAGAATGAGGTGGCACAGGCGAGTATCAGTGACGCTACAATTGAAGCCAGTGTTATATTGCGACGCAGTTTCTGTTTGCGGCGCTCAGCGGCTTCGGCTCGGTCTATGCTGGCCTGAACAAATGCGAGTTCTTTGGCGCTGAACTGATGTGGGCGCTCCAGAAACCATCCATGTACGCGGCTGAGTTTCAGACCGGTCAGTAGCGCGCCGGTCTTGTCTTTTTCATCTGCTTGCTCCCAATCATTCAGGTCCCGCTCCAATTGCTGTTTGCCAGCCAAAAACCCACGAGCATCATCAAGCCAGGTTCTGAGACGCGGCCATTTGCGTAGCAGTGCCTCGTGGGCCACTTCGATCATGCGGTCATCACCGTCCTGGCTCACGATTAACAGCCGCGCCTTTGCTAGTTGTTCCAGCAGCGCATGGGATTTGTTCGGCAAGTCGTCCCAACGGGCAGGTTGGCGAACATACTCGCCCTGGTCGTTGACCCGCACCATTGCTGGAACGAAGGCTTCTCGCAGTGCAGTCAGTTCCTCGTCACCTGGGCGTGCCTCGGTCAAAACATTATCGGCGGCCTTTCGTACTGCATTCTCCAGCGGTGTCAGCCCTTCTTTAGCATCGCCGAGAGCGTTGTATTCTGCGAGGCTAAGGTAATTGTCGCCAGCTGCGCTATCGTAGAGTTCGCGCAGCGCGAAGGCTAGTAGCGGCAGGGCATCTTCAGTTTTGGCATCTTTAACGGCCTGATGAACAAAGGCTTCATCGATACCGAGGCCTGCCACCCGCGCAGGGCCTTCGATAATCTGAGCTATGCGCGCCACGGGCAAGGGCCCTAGTGAAAACTCTTCGAACCGAGCGTTAAGATGCTCGGCCGACTGCAACAGGCCCAGATAATCTGAGCGCATTGCAATGACTGCGATGAAGGGCAAGTCGCTGGATAAAGCCACATTGAGGATTTCACAGAAACGCTTCGCCTGATCGGAATCGGCAGCACCAAACAGTTCTTCCCCTTGATCGATAGGCAGCAGAATTTGCGCCTCGTTAGCCGAGGCCCGCATACGCAAGTCATTTGCGATATCGCTCAGTGATTGGGCGAGATTGTCACCATTTAATGCTTCGCGCAGTTTGCGCCAATCCGTACTCTCATTTCCATCCGTACCGTAGGCAACGGCTAAACATCGGGCCAACTCATCGACCGGACGCACTTGCGGACGCATGGCGGGCAGTACAACCCAGTTGCGTCCGGCGCGCTTGAGCCTTGGAATAACTCCGGCGCGCAGCAGGGATGACTTGCCGGACCCAGAGGAACCAAGCAAGGCAATGAGTTTGCTGCCGCCTTGAGCGCGGCGCGCATCGAGGCGTTCAATCAACCGACGAATGTCGTCATCACGACCAAAATAGAGCGCCGCATCTTCCTCCTGAAAAGCAAGCAAACCCGGATAAGGGGGGCGGCTGGCATCCCAGCCAAAACCACCTTGGGCGTCGAGTGCTATTTGTGTCAACTGACTCGAAAGCTGTTCGAGCCCGCCTTCGCGATCCTTGAGTAGATCAAGCACCTGGATGTCGGATGATATCAACGTATCGCCGGCCGGTGTTTCAATAATGGGGAAGATTGACTTACCGAGTGCGCGAGCCTGAGTGAACTCGGCAAAGCACCATTTAGAATCAAGCCAATTTGGTGTCTGAATGATAACGACAGCTTCGGATCGTTCGATCTCTAGATAGAGCGTCTTTTCCCAATCGGCTCCAGGTGGAATGCCTGCATGCTTGTCGTAGTCTAGAAAAGGTGTATCGAACCCCTGTTCAGCCAACCAGATTTTAATGCGTTCGGCCGATTCGTTGTCTCTGCTTGAATGAGAAATAAATACCCTTGCCATTGCTTGCACTCCTTTCCATCTGAAAATGACTTTTTTATAGCTATCTAGAAGTCACTGAGAAATATCCTTACAGAGCTCTTAATCAATTAGGCCCTCTTAAATAAATGTTATAACAATGACTTGGGTTAGTCTACTGGTATCCTTAGGGCAATGAGGGAGGAGAAATCAGGAGTGTTTATTAGGATTCGGGGGTCAGCCTTATCAGTTTGGTTACTGCCACTGACTAATAGTTTACTGCTCAGAGATGGGTGTTTTAACTCCATAAATAGTGCTGACGACCTTAAAAAGGCGGTTATTGATCAGCATGCCGAAAAACACAGAGGTTTAGTGTCAGTAAGGCCCTTAGCGCGATTTATGGAGGGTAATAATTAATTAGGTCTCTGCTAGTTAGGCAAATTTTGCCTACGAATCATATCCGTGGATAGTTAATCCCAACCTATTGAAACATTCATTGATTACTTTTTTCTTTAGCGTTTTGCATTTGCTGCGTCCAGTCAGTATTTTCTTTGGATATCAACCCTTCGACATGCTCAACCAGTAATTTAAATGCGTTATCGCCGTCATAGGGGGAAACCCCAGTTAGAAATTTAAATTTTTCTTTTTGAAGGGATTCACTGGTCGTTCGGTATTTGATCCAATTTTCCTGGAAATTATAGAGCCCTAAACCTGCTGCGATTGCGGTCATGACCACACCCAGCAAACCGATCGCTATATTTACCCAGCGAACTCCCGAATCTGCTACTGGTACTTCGGCAGCAAAACCTGATAAAAACGGGATAGTTGCGGCGGCCACCAGTAAAATAAGCTGCAAGCGTTTGTACCACTTTTGATTCCAGCTTGATTTTCGGTCGTACCAATCGAGTTGATCATCGAGGCGCTGTTCTAGATATTCTTCCTGAGTCACTTTATAACTTCCAACTTATAATGTCAGCAGTATACACATCCATTTTAAATCAAGTCAAAGTTCAGTCAGACTAAGGGTAAAATTTATGGGTAGGGTCAGAATTTATCTGGATCAGAATTGGCATATTGACCATGACTTCTTAAAGTAAAAAACAACTAAGGCTGACCCTGAATTTAGTTATTAATTGCTGGTGCTTAGCGGGTAAATGTATTCTTAAAGCAGAGCTTTGCCATTACCCCAACCGAGTTGAATTAATAGCTGTAAGTACCGAATATTTCAACATTGCGGCGAGTAGAGCAACCCATTTTGAAGCTAGCATTGGTTTTATAATGGACCAGCCTCGGCTTTGGCATACAGTAAAACGACCGTTATGTTAATTTTTCAAGAAACCAAAGATAAAAAATCAATAGAATTAATAAGTTAAGATGTCAAAATTATTCGAAGACAGAGATGCTGAACCTACTGTTGACGTCTATTGGTTTTACTATAATTACAGAAGACGATTCAAGCTTTAGTTGATTTTATAACACTGGAAAGCCTAATGGCTTCGCTCGACTGAGTAGTCGGCGAGAAAAGTTAAGGCCTCCGTGTAAACTGATTTTGGTAATGATGCTATGGATTGCTTTGCCAAGTTGGCTTCGCCTATTGCCTGCTGGTAGGTGTATTCTAGAGCACCTGTGTCGTGAATGATTTGAGTGATCGCATCGATATGATCTAGCCCACCATTTTCGATGGCATTGCGTATCAGTGCCTGCTGCTCATTATTACCCTGTTGCATAGCATAAATAAGAGGCAGTGTGGGCTTACCTTCTGCGAGGTCATCACCGACATTTTTTCCCAGTTCATCTGGATTTGCTGTGTAATCTAATGCGTCGTCAATCAGTTGAAACGCCATGCCAAGATGTTTGCCATAACTCTTAAATGCTTGTTCTGTTTGGTTGTCTGAATCACTCAGAATGGCACCAATTTGAGTTGCTGCTTCAAATAGGCAGGCGGTTTTTCCATAAATTACTTCGATATATCTTTCTTCACTGGTATTCGCGTCATTAATATTCAATAACTGTAATACCTCGCCTTGAGCTATGGTATTAGTTGCATTAGCGAGTACATCCATCATGTGCATCGACTGAGCCTTGACCATCATCTGAAAGGCACGCGAATACAGGTAGTCGCCAACAAGCACGGCCGCCTCGTTACCCCAAATACTACTGGCTGTTTCCTGTCCGCGGCGCAGGACTGAATCGTCCACTACGTCGTCATGAAGCAATGTTGCGGTGTGGATAAATTCAACAACAGCAGCAAGCAAGGCATCTTGATCACCTTGGTAATCACAAGCTTTAGCACAAAGCATAACCAGCGTTGGCCGCAAACGTTTGCCACCACTGTGAATAATGTGCTGGCTAAGTTGATTGATCAATACAACGGGAGACGCCAAATGATCAACAATCACCTGATTGACTCGTGCCATATCAGTCTTCGTTAAATCATTCAGTTGGTCGATGGTATAAGGGTTGATGTTTTTATCAGGCAGAGCGGATTCGGTCATGATCATCAAGTTTAATGCACATTAGTTGGTATTCTTAAAACTATTATATCCCAAAGGTTCAAATATAGGTGGGGGTTTTTTACTTTTAGTGACAATGCTGCATGATGTCACTGAGCCTGTTGAGACTATCGATCAGGTCTGGTTGCTGCTGCTGATTGTCGCTTGGTAACCTAATGTTGTGGATTTCAAGATTAAATTCTCTGGCTAAATTTTTGGCTATTTTCGACGCAGATGGTTCATTGATTAACAAACACTTAACCGGTGATTCGCGCAAAGTCGTCTCGATTTCTTTTAAAGCTTGTATACCGTTATGTTGGTCGTGACTATCGTGAAGTACTCTAGTTGTGCTGATCCCCATATCTTGCTCAAAATGGCTCAAAAAGTCATGATCAAGAATATAGCGAGGTGCCGCTTTCTTAATGTTTGATCTGGTTAGGTTGGCCCATTTTTGTATCGAGGCAATCAGTTGATCGGTATTACTTTGGTATAGATCTGCATTAGTTGGATCGATGTCTTTTAAGGCAGTTAAAATTTTATCAGCAATGATTGGAAGCAGAACGGGTGAATACCAGATATGCCCATTTTGATGTTGCAGGTTTAGTGCCTTAACTAATTCGAGCTGCCGGGTGTTCTTGCTTAAAATATCGGGTAAGCGTTGCAACCCACTCTCGAAGTCGCGACCAATCCAAATCATTAGGTCAGCATTTTTGATTAAGGTAAAGTGAGAAGGTCTAAACGAAAAGTGATGAGCAGATACCTGTCGTTTGATTAGGAGCTCAGGCTCATAAACGCCTCGCATGATGGCACTGGTAATTTGGTGTATTGGTTCAATGGAGGTAACAACCTTAATATTGGCCATTGCTGAAAAAGGCAATAATAAAGACAGGATGATAAAGGTGCGCATAATTTATAAGAGTAATTAGAGATGGTGGTATGGTTAAAACCGTTATAATATAACATTATGGGTAAAGACAATACAGAACAATGCATTGCATTTGAGCAGCACGACCATAGTCAGTGCCAAAATCAGTTAATGAGCCATGCAAAAGCACTATGTGAAAATCGTCGCGTTAAACTGACTCCTCGACGATTGCAGGTTTTAACTCTGCTAACTCAATCGCATCAGCCGATGGGTGCCTATGAGATATTAGATTGTTTGAATCATCAGGTTATAGAAACGGAAAACAAAAAAAGTCAGTCGATAGCGCCGCCCATTGTGTATCGAGCTTTAGAGTTTTTACTCACCGAAGGGTTGGTGCACCGAATCGAAAGCAAGAATGCCTTTATTAGTTGCGATCATCCAGGGCATCAATATGCGGCACAGTTTTTAATTTGTAGTGGTTGTGAGAAAGTAGCCGAACTAGACAATCCTGATTTAAGTTTGTTTGCAAAGGCGGATAATCTAGGGTTCAAAGTCGATCGTTCTGTGGTTGAAATTATGGGTGTTTGTAGGGACTGCAATAAAAATGACACCTGAATTATTACTGCGTGCGAGCGATATAAGCTACTCCAATGGTGGCAAAAACATACTTGATAAAGTAAGTTTTGATCTTTATCGCAGCCAAATCACGACGATCATTGGACCAAATGGTGCAGGTAAATCGACCCTAACTAGCATCGTCAATGGCTTAATCGAAAATTACACCGGAACGCTTGAACGCTCACACACATTAAAAATTGGCTACCTACCACAAAAGGTATACGTTAATACGCTGATGCCATTAAGTGTGCAGCGTCTCATGCAACTAACCCAGCGAGTTAAGGATACAGAAGTCGACGAAGCGTTGGCGCAGACTAGTGTTGCCTATTTAAAGCATCGTCAGGTTCAGTCTCTTTCAGAAGGAGAGCTTAAGCGCGTGTTACTGGCACGCACTACGTTAGGTGATCCAGATTTAATCGTGTTGGATGAACCGACCGCTGGTGTAGACGTTACGGGCGAAATTAAAATGTATGAGCTTATCGGTGAATTCCGCAATCGGTTGCAATGTGCAGTTTTGTTAGTGTCACATGATCTACATTTGGTAATGTCAAAAACTGATCAAGTTTTATGCTTGAATAAGCATTTGTGCTGTTCTGGGTTGCCTGAATCAGTCAGTAAACACCCTGAGTATCTGGCTCTTTTTGGTGATCAGGCAGCCGATGCGATTGCCGTTTATGCCCACCGCCACGATCATGTCCATGATGTATCTGGACATCAAGAGACCTGTCAGCATGATTGACTGGCTCGATGATTTTTTAGTTCGAAGTATTCTCGCCGGTTTAATGATGGTTAGCATAGCCGCGCCAATGGGCTGTTTGATGGTGTGGCAGCGATTGGCTTTTTTGAGTGATACACTGGGGCATGCCGCTGTTTTGGGCGTGGGTATTGGTTTGTTATTAGAAGTAAACCCAATGTTTGGTGTATTGGCGGTTGTGATCTTGATTGTGTTTTCATTAAGTCAGGTGGCTAACTTTAACAATGCGCTATCGGAAACAACCCTAGCGATCATTTCACATACTGGACTAGCGGGTGGATTGATCCTGCTTGGTGTCTTACCGTCAAACTCAGTCAGTCTTGAGGCAATACTGTTTGGTGATCTGCTGGCAACGACTCACTCAGATTTGTTAATGATCTTGGTAACTACGTTAATCTTATTGGTCCTCTTAATCCGTCACTGGCGGCCATTTGTAGCATTGTCGGTCAGCCGAGAGATTGCTCAGGCAGAAGGCATCTCTGTCAGAAAAGAGCAGTTTCTAATGTATATGATGATCGCGCTATTGGTGGCGGTGCTGATGAAGGTAATGGGTGTTCTTTTAATCGCCGCTATGTTGGTCATTCCGACGACAAGCGCGCGACTACTGAGTCAAAATCCTGAGCAAATGGTTTTGTTTAGTGCGGTCTTCGGTGTTTTGTCGCTGGCCGGTGGAATTACCAGTTCATTTCAGTTTGATTGGCAGACAGGACCCTCAATTGTTTTGAGCGCAACGGCCTTTTTAGTCATAACATTACTAATAACTCGTCAAATTAGCTTGTGGACTCGGCGCCGAAGTGGATAATGCACGCCTAGGTCGCCTCGTAATTTGAAATAATCTCATTTAGAGTGATAAAGCAATTGACCTATTAGCTATCAAAAGCTAACATTCGCCACCTTTTTTAAGTATCGCTTCGGAGTAAGTCAAATGTACGCTGTCATCGCCACAGGTGGAAAACAGTATCGTGTCACCAAGGGTGAAACCCTGCGCGTCGAAAAGCTAGAAGGTGAAGAAGGCTCTGCAGTTGAGTTGGATGGCGTTCTAATGGTTGCTGATGGTGACAATATCGTCGTTGGAACTCCAATGTTAGACAAAAGTGCAGTCACAGTGACTATCAAGTCACATGGCCGTGGTAAAAAAGTCGACATCGTTAAATTTCGTCGTCGCAAGCATTCGCGTAGACAGGCAGGACATCGCCAGAGCTACACTGAAATTGAAGTTACAGATATACAAGCATAAGGGGCTGATCAATGGCACATAAGAAAGCAGCGGGTAGTACTCGCAACGGTCGCGATTCGGAGTCTAAAAGACTCGGCGTCAAGAAATTTGGCGGCGAAGTAGTTGTTCCAGGTAACATTTTAGTGCGTCAACGTGGCACAAAATTTCATCCTGGCGATAATGTTGGTTGTGGAAAAGATCATACGTTATACGCAAAAGCTGATGGAAACGTAGAATTTAGAGTTAAAGGTCGACATAACCGTACTTTCGTTAGTATCGTTAGCGCAGCATAAAGCAAAGGCTTATATCGTATCTAAAAGCCTCGCTTATGCGGGGCTTTTTTATGTTCAGGATGAACGGGGCGTTATTTGCTTCTCGACAATTGCGCCTGCATTGTTCTAATTAGTTACATCCATGTAACGATGCAATAACGACAGTTCCACCATCCATGGCGGCCGTATGTAACGGAGACATGGATGCATTGGAGTGACGATCAGTCCAATGTTACAATTCTAAGTAGTTATTTAACAAACAATCAACACACAGCTAAATCATTAGAGCCAATCATGAAATTTATCGACGAAGCCAAGATTCACGTCCAGGCAGGCAATGGTGGTTATGGTATTGTCAGTTTCCGTCGTGAGAAATATATCCCAATGGGTGGCCCCGATGGTGGAGATGGCGGTGATGGTGGTTCAATTTATGTTATTGGTTCTATTGACTTAAACACACTTTCCGACTTCCGTCATACTCGACGTTTTGTCGCCAAAAATGGTGGGCGAGGACAATCGAGAAACTGCACTGGGGCGAAAGGTGAAGATGTCATTATCGAAGTGCCTCTAGGTACTGTCATTACCACCGTTGATCAAGGCGAATTAATTGCTGATGTTGGTGACAATAGTACCGATCCTATCCTGATTGCTCGGGGTGGTTTTCATGGTTTAGGCAATATTCGATACAAAAGTTCGACTAATCGTGCACCACGACAAAGTAGTCCCGGTAGTCAAGGTGAGCAGTTTGATCTTAAGTTAGAGATGAAAGTACTCGCTGACGTTGGCTTACTAGGCATGCCGAATGCAGGAAAATCGACTTTTATCCGTTCTGTTTCTGCTGCTCGTCCCAAGGTTGCTGATTATCCATTTACTACCTTGCATCCTAATTTGGGTGTAGTCAGTGTCGCGCAACATCGTAGTTTTGTTATTGCTGATATCCCTGGTTTGATCGAAGGTGCTGCGGATGGCGTCGGCCTTGGCATTCAGTTCTTGAAGCACTTGCAAAGAACTAAACTTTTACTTCATATCATCGATATTTATCCGATGGATAGTGATGATAGTGCTGTTGAATCAGCCCAAAAAATCCTCATTGAATTAAAAAAGTATGACGAATCTCTGTTTGATAAGCCGCGTTGGCTGGTGCTTAATAAACTTGATCTTTTAGGCAAGGAAGAGCAACAGGCTGTTTGTGACGAAATTATCAAGGGCTTGTCTTGGACTGGTCCAGTGTATCAAATCAGCGCGGTTAATCGCCAGGGTGTTGATCAGCTGTGCAATGATATTATGATTCATGTTGAACAAGGTGCTGATCAAAATTCAGAGGTAGAGGCTTAGGTCAGCACTGAATACTTTAAATAAAACTCGTTTGAAAAAATTGGCTCAATGAAACCAGCTGAATGAAAAAAGCCCTCTACAAAAAAGTCGTAATTAAGATTGGCAGTGCGTTATTGACTGATAACGGCAAAGGTATCGATCATAAAATGATCGCTAACTGGGTTAGCCAGATAGCAGCGCTTCGGGCTTTGTCAGTTGATATTGTCTTAGTCTCTTCGGGTGCGATTGTTGAAGGCATCAAACGACTCGGTTTAAAATCTCGCCCTAATAATATCTCTCAGTTGCAGGCCATGGCCGCTGTTGGCCAAATGGGTTTGGCGCAAGCCTATGAAGCCTGCTTTAAAGCGCATGACTTAAACTGTGCCCAAGTATTGCTGACCCACGATGACCTTGCTAATCGGCAACGATATCTCAACGCTCGAAGCACTTTACGCACCTTGCTATCCTATGGCGCAATACCCGTTGTGAACGAAAACGATACAGTATCGACTGAAGAAATTCGGTTCGGTGATAACGATACGCTGGGTGCCTTGGTATCTAACTTAATCGAGGCTGATTTACTCATTATTTTGACTGATCAAATAGGATTATATGACTCAAATCCAGCCAACAATGCCAACGCAATATTGATTCAAAAAGCGGATGCAAACGATCCTGTGTTAATGACCTATGCCGGCCCCAGTGCTGGCAATCTAGGCCGTGGTGGTATGCAAACTAAAGTAAGTGCAGCTCAGTTAGCCGCGCGATCGGGCACGCACACCGTGATTGCCTCTGGTAAGCACGAGAACGTGATTTCAAGGTTGGTAGAAGGTGAATCAATTGGTAGCTTTTTAGAGGCGTGCGAAGGCCATTTAGCCGCCCGAAAGCAATGGCTTGCAGGACATATGCGCTGTAGCGGTAAGCTGCAGCTTGATGATGGTGCTGTGAGTGTATTACTTAATAAAAATGCTAGTTTATTACCGGTGGGTGTAAAGAAAGTTAGCGGTAAGTTTAACCGTGGTGAAGTTGTCAGTTGTGTTGACAGTAACGGTGATGAAGTGGCGCGTGGTTTGGTCAATTATAGCTCTGTTGAAAGTAAGCAAATCATGGGACAGTCAAGCTTAGATGTGGCCAAAATCCTGGGTTATGAGGATGCGCCTGAATTGATTAATCGTGAAAATTTAGTACTGACAAGATAATGGTTAGGTTGATGGAAATGATCTATTGAACAAGTGCCTTTTAACCATTCTTTTAGTTTTGAACTGTGCCTCAGCATTGGCCTTTTCTTATACGTTAGAATTATCTGAGTCTGAAATTCAAGAAAGGGTAGACGCAATGATGCCCTTAGAAAAGAAGAAGTTTTTTGTCACAACAGTTTTAACTAACCCTGTAATTGACCTAATTAAATCAACTAATGAATTAGGTCTTTCGACCGATGTTGCTTTCAAAGCGCCAGGTAATATTGTCGGAAGTGGCCGCGTTTCCTTTACTGGAATGCTACGGTACGACAATGACACAGGGGCGTTTTATTTTGATGATTTAAAACTAGTTTCATTAAATGTAAAAAAAGTGTCTCCTGAATCCTTGTCCAAAATAAAGAAAGTATTACAGTCTGTCGCTAGTCAGTTCCTAGCAAAAAAACCAGTTTTTAGGTTTAAAGATAATAATTTAAAACACAATTTAGCGAAATCAACCTTAAAATCAATTACCGTTGACAATGAAAATCTGATTATTGAGCTGGGCCTGTTTTAAGGTGAGTCATAAGGCTAATTAAATAGCTAAAAGCGATCTCTATTCGCGCTATTTTGAGTCTCAACAAAAATCATTAACATCATCCCGATGGATTTGGGCAAAGCCCAACTACGCATCAAAAACATCAGTGATGGATAAGTTGATGCCTAGTCGATAAGACCAGCGGCAATCAATAATAAGACAACACCAAGTCCATCTAAGCTACTTCCATCTTAGCCACTTCTATTCAAGTTACCCTGACCTACTAGCACGATCAACACAGCGATAAAACCAACTACAACAGCAGACCAACTTCTTCCCTTAGAATAAATGAAGAGATTACTGTTACAAACATTGATTTTGTAAAAACAATCGCTACGACTTCGGCGAGCGCTCAAAGGTAGCAGGTAGTATAAGAGGTGAAGCCACATAAACGGCTAGGATAGTGAGTTGAGGACGATATGGCATAAGCTGATGTCTGGTTGTATAAAAGCAAGCCGCCAAATACATCAATGCACCTGTGATTACACCTCGTATAAATACAATTTGAAGTACAGAATACTGATCACTAAAAAATTTGATAACAACATCTGGTAACGAAAAAAGAAATAGAGAGAAAACAAGGAGAATAACCCCTGTGAGCCGGTTTGCTTTAGATGAATCAATAAGATTTGGCATAGATCTGCGACTATTTAGTAAAATAAAGGCGTGTCTAATCATTTTTATATATTTGAATAATGAGTTTTTATGTACTATTCAATCGGAAACTTCGATATCACTAAGATAGATTTATTCTGAGTAAAGAATGGTATGAAAATTGAATATATTAGTACTTTTCTGGAGATTGCTGAGTGCGGCAATTTTAATCGAGCTGCCGATAATCTTAATGTCACGCAGTCGACTGTTAGCGCACGCGTCAAGTCAATGGAAGGTCGGTTTGGTCGCATACTATTTAAACGAGGGCATGCTGGTGTCGAGTTAACGCCAGCGGGTCAGCATTTTCTGCAATATGCCCATAATATACAACGTCAGTGGCAGCAGGCAAAGCAGCGAATTGCGTTACCAGAGAGTTTTAACCATACAATTGGGCTTGGGTCTCAAGTGAGCTTATGGGACAGCCTAATACTTCAATGGATGCCCTGGATGCGCCAAAATGCATCTGAAATCGCGCTACATGTTGAAGCCGATTATTCCCCCAGCCTGATGCGTCAGGTATCGGATGGTTTGCTTGATATTGGTGTAATGTACCAACCTAGACAAACTTCAGGACTTATAATTGAAGACTTATTTGAAGAAACACTGATACTCGTAACAACGGATAAACAAGCAGTGGAGAAGGACTGGATAGAGCATTATGTTTTTGTTGATTGGGGTGATGCTTTTCGAGCACGCCACAGCGCCGCCTTTCCTGATTTAGAAACTCCAGCCATATCGGTAGGCCTTGGTGCACTAGGACTTGAGTATATTCTGCAAAATGGAGGTGCAGGGTACTTTCCAGTTCGAGTCGTGAAATCTTTACTTGAAAATAAGAAATTATTCACTGTCAACAACACCCCTAGTTTGCAACGCCCAGCTTATATGGTCTATGCGTCAGCTGCTCGAGACCCTTCATCACTTAAAGTAGCCTTACAAGGGCTGCGAGAGGTAGCTAAGGTTCCCATGCTATGAATTATAAGCCCCGAACTCGGTAATATAGGAAAGGGGTGTTTTAATAAACAGTGGTTCTAGAACACTATATGAAGTTCATGAATTAGTGAAGTCTACTGAGGTTCGTCTAATATTAGAAACTTCGCTTCCAATCCAAGACACATTAGTCTTATTAATACATTGAATTAGTAAATATGGTTTGTCGATACTCGTTATTTAGGCCAGTGTTAGTTTTACGCACTATATTTAAGCATTTATCATGAGTCCGAAATAATTTTATGAAAAAGAATCCTCAATTACTCCCTCGATATGCTGGTATACCTACATTTATGCGGTGCCCCTATCAAGAAGATTTAAGTAATCTTGATATCGCCTTAATTGGCATTCCTTTTGATGGTGGCGTTACCAATCGCCCAGGAGCGAGGCATGGACCTCGTGAAATGCGGAACCAATCTAGCCTAATGCGTACTATCAATCAAAGCACTGGCATAGCCCCTTTTGATTTGTGCAGCGTAGCCGATGTCGGGGATGCCCTGCCCGACAACCCTTTTGAACTTGTAGCAAGTCATAAGGCAATAGAGGACTTTTATCACAATATAGTGAAGCATAATGTGATGCCAATATCGGCAGGAGGGGATCACTCAGTGACATTGCCTGTATTAAGAGCCTTAGCAAAAGACTCACCCGTAGCGCTCGTTCACTTTGATGCTCATTGTGACACTGGAGATGATTACCTAGGGTCTAAGTTTCATCACGGATCACCTTTTAAAATTGCGGCTGAAGAATGTCTCATTGATCCTAAAAAAACCATTCAAATAGGAATCAGAGGCAGTGTTACTGATCGAGATATTTGGAGCTTTAGTTACGATAGTGGTATGCGAGTAATACATATCGAAGAGCTTTATGAACTTGGAATTAAGAAGGTGATTGAAGAGATTCATCAACTTGTTGGTGATACACCAGCCTACATAACTTTTGACGTGGATGGTTTGGATCCTGCGTATGCACCAGGTACTGGCACGCCTGAAATAGGTGGCTTTACTACATTTGAGGCTCAGCAAATGATTCGAGGCTTAGATGGTCTCAATATTGTTGGTGGCGATGTTGTAGAAGTTGCACCGCCTTTCGATCCTACGGGTAATACTGCTTTGACTGGAGCAACTATGATGTTTGAAATTTTATGCGTAGCAGCCAAGTCATTGAGCAAAAGAAAGTCTGCTTAAGGATGTTTTTAACACAAAGTTGTGTCAAACGAGAGGTGTCTTTTTAAACTATTGTGTTGTTTCAAATAATTTTTCTAGACTATATTCTTCTTCAAATACTTTTGCTTGGTTCAAAATCCAGTCGTAAAAAATTTTAACTGGAGGGTGTTTTAGTAAATCTTTAAAGCAAACAATATTAACTTCTTCACAAGAGCTTATACCATCAAGCACTCGGACTAAACGCCCATTTTCAATGTCTTTAGCCACCAGTACATGATGAGTTAATGCAATTCCTTGACCATCAATAGCCGCCCTTATAATGAGATCGGCTTGGTTAAATTTATAGCCCTTATTGTAATTTACTTCATCTATGTGGACATTTCTTTCGAATAGCCATTTTTGCCAAGAAGAGGCGAGTTTGGCATTGGGCAGCGAGTCATGGATCAAATTAGTGTTTTTCAAATCATATATATCATCAAGCTTGATTCTTTTGATTAGTTCAGGGCTAGCGACGGGGTATATATAATCGTTAATCAATAACGTTTGTTGAAACGAAGATTGATTGTTACTAAAACCATGAAATATACCTATATCAATCTGTTCTTTAGTGAAATCAGGCTCAGGATTTACGGCTAACAAGTTAATGTTTATATTCGGAAAAGATTCTTGAAAGCTATTTAACTTTGGCGTTAACCAGCGATTAGCAAAAGAGGGCATGCAATAAATATTTAATTCAGATGTTGGTGCGCTTACGCTCAATTCATTTAAGGTTTTCCGAATTTGAGACAATGAATTTTGCACGCTTCTAAATAGTACTTCTCCACTATTGGTAAGATTGATTTGGCGTATTTTCCGTTCAAATAATGGGTACCCTAAACGCGTTTCTAATTGAATTATTTTTTGACTGACAGCACTTTGCGTTAGGCATAGCTCTTTAGCTGCTTCAGTAAAGCTGAGATGACGCGCTACTGATTCAAAGTAACGTAAAGAATCCAGAGACTGCAATTGTATAGCCAAATCTATCGCTCCATTTAGTCGATATGTAATCTCATCTTTATTAATGTCATTGATGCTTTGTTGGCTGAATGGGCACTAATTAATAAGTGATGTCATTATAGTAATATACGCGCTATACATTATCCACGCTAATGTGTTGAATTAGTAATTAACGCTTGTGTGGGAACTTTTTGTAGGGCATCTTAAATTTAGGCAGTCCCAAATTTACGAATAATTATAAAATCCAATGAGTGTCCAATAGGTGTCTCGTTATATTGAACTGCTCTTTGTTCTAAGCATTGCCTAAGTTAGTCGAAGTTAAAAAAATAATGGATAGTGGTACACCATTATCTGAACTTACTAAATGAAAGGAGAAAATATATGAAACTAAAGCAAAAGAGCTTCAGTGCCTTAGCTAGCGGAATCTTTGTATGCGCCGCGGTATTAGGTATTAGCAGTCAGGCAAGTGCTGAGTCCGTTCTAGAATCAGTCAAAGCCAATGGCAAAATCACCGTTGCTACTGAAGTAGCCTACCCACCGATGGAATTTCTCAAAGGTGGCAAGGTAGTCGGTTATGGCAAGGACGTTCTAGACCTAGTCGTCGCAGGTCTTGGTGTAAAATTAAATCAACTTCAGCTACCTTGGGATGGAATACTCGCCGGTGTTTTAGCCAAAAAATACGATATGGTTGCCACTTCGGTCGCTATTAAGTCCGATCGAGTGAACAAGTATGCATTTACTCGCCCACTTGCTATTGCTGAAACTATGTTAATCCAACGTCATGGTGACAGTATGATGAGCCTTGATGATGTCGACGGCAAAATCATTGGTGTAGAACTGGGTTCATCGCAGGCTCAGGAAGTTGAAGCTGCAGATGCTGAACTGAAAGCGGCAGGTAAAAAAGGCTTTGACAAGATTAGTGGATTCAAATCGACAGACGACATGCGCCTTGCGCTAGCCAACGGTCAAATTGATATTGGCACTATACCTTCTTTTTCCCTGGCACCGATTCAGAAGCAGCGTCCAAATACCTTTGCTAAGCTCACCACTATTGGAAGCGGTACACTTTTTGCTTGGGTCTTACACCCAGACGGTAAAGAACTTCGTGATCGAGTGAATGAGATTCTGGCAAGTCTGGAAAAAAATGGAACATTGTCCAAACTACAGATGAAATGGTTTGGTTTTGAAATGGACTTACCTGAAGATTACCTGCCAGCTGGCGCTCTCTAAGTTCTAACTGGTTAACGGGGTCGGATCTGGTAGGGTTCCGACCAGTCTTTCATTATATTAGACTTACGGATTGATCGATGGATCTTCAGTTCCTTGAAATCATCCCACAGACGGGCCCTATGTTGTGGGGCGCACTCAATACTATCTATGTTGGGCTTCTTGCCTGTGGCGTGGGTCTTGTTATCGGAACCGGTCTACTTTTTTTACGCAACAGCCGATTTCGGCTTTTAAGAATACTCGTAGGTATATACGGCAGTTTTATTCGTGGCACCCCTGCACTGGTCCAAATCCTTGTGCTTTACTATGCACTAGCACCGTTAATAGGCCTCAATATTGGGCCATTTACCGCTGGAATCTTGGCTATTGGCTTCAACAGTGGGGCCTATGTTGCCGAAATACTTCGAGGGGGCCTTAGTCGAATTCCGCCGGGACAATGGGAGGCCGCCAAAGCATTGGGACTGCCAAATCACAAAATTTGGTTTAAGGTCATTTTACCCCAAGTCTTCTACTCAGTGATTCCGCTCTTAGTGGGAGAATTCACTATGGTGATAAAGCTGACCCCACTCTTATCGACTATTACTCTGGTTGAATTGACGCGCAGTTCTCAAATGCTCTATAACGAAACCTTCCGTCCGGTTGAAGTTTTAATCATTGCCGCAATAATCTATTTTATCATTTGCTTTTCGATCAGCCAATACGGCGAACGTCTTCAGCGTCGTTCTCTCAAATACAGACTGTAGGGCAGGGATAATGACTTTCGACTATATGGCAATCTGGGACAATCGTGACATTTTAATCGATGGTGTTTTGACCACATTACTGGTGTCTACCATTGCCATTCCCATCGGCATTATTATCGGCATGGTGATATGTATGATGAGAATATCTGAGAATCGAATGTTACGCTGGTCATCCATCGTATATATTGAATTCCTACGTAACATACCTTTCCTCATTTTGATTTTTTTAGTGTTTTATGCGCTGCCTTTTTACGGTCTTCGATTATCGGGACTAACCACTGGATTTATCTGTCTGTCAATTTATGGTGGGGCTTACTTCGCTGAAATATTCCGGGGTGGTATTCAATCTGTCTCGAAAGGACAGTTTGACGCAAGTAAAGCACTGGGTCTGAAGTATGGCTTTTACATGCGCCGCGTCATCTTTCCTCAACTTTACAAATACATCATTCCCCCTGGAACCAATATCGCACTCACTATGATTAAGGAGTCTTCGCTTTTGTCAATGATTACCGTGGCAGAGCTTACATACGCTGCGCATGACGTTAACGGGCGCACCTTTACGCCAGTTGAAACCTTCGCCACCATCGCTTTGCTCTATTGGTTAATATCGACGTTATTTCTGAAACTTACACACCTATTACAGGTTAAGTTTGGTGCTGAAGATACGCAAGATGGGCTCAGCGTACGTTAATGGCCCCTGAGGCAATAGGAACTGATTAATAATGCAAACAACTGAAGAATCTAAAGTGGCTAGCCGAGAACTCAACCGAGAAGTATTGATTGAAATTCGCAATATGAACAAATGGTATAGCGATTTTCAGGTACTAAAGGACATCAATTTTTCGGTTTATACGGGTGAACAAGTCGTGATTTGTGGCCCATCAGGGTCAGGAAAGTCGACGTTAATCCGTTGCATCAATCGACTCGAAGAGCATCAACAAGGCGATATTGTTTTTGATGGCACAGAACTGACAGATGAACTTAAAAATATAGATAAGATACGTTCAGAAATTGGCATGTGCTTTCAACAGTTCAATCTGTTCCCACATCTAACGGTCATGGAAAACTTAATTTTAGCGCCTATGTCGGTTCGTAACTTATCTCGTACAGAAGCAGAGGCATTAGGGTTTCACTATCTGGAGAAGGTGAAGATTCCAGATCAAGCGGAAAAATATCCTAGTCAGCTGTCAGGCGGTCAACAACAGCGTGTGGCCATCGCACGAGCATTATGTATGCAGCCTCGAGTAATGCTCTTCGATGAGCCTACATCAGCTCTGGATCCTGAAATGATTGCAGAAGTTCTAGATACTATGGAAGGGCTGGCTGCGGAAGGTATGACGATGCTTTGTGTCACCCACGAAATGGGTTTTGCACGCAAAGTTGCCGACCGAGTGATTTTTATGGATGAAGGGCGGATTGTTGAAGAAAATGATCCTGTTAACTTCTTTGATAATCCACAAAATGGGCGTACACAAAAATTTCTAAAGCAAATATTTGATCATTGAGGCTTGGTACAGAAGGTATTTGTGAAGTTCGCCGTCATTAGTAGAAATGAAGGAATAAATCTCATTAATCCATCGATTCATTAAACTGCGAGGGTTGATCGACTGTTTAAATGCAGCTAAGCACCGTAAAAGTAACTTGAAGAAAGTTAGCCAACATTGATAATGTGAAAGGCTGTTGATGTCAATTAGCAACAATAGGGTGTAAAAAATGTCAGTTGAATTATTACTATTACGCCATGGGCATGCATCACCTAAACCGCCTGCATGGGATGATCGAGGTGACTTTGGTCGTCAATTGAGTCAGCGGGGTGAGCAACAGTCAACACAGGTAGGTGAATGGATTAAAGGACAAAACTTGCAGCCTGATAGGATTGTTTGTTCTTCTGCAGTCCGCACGAAAGGCACTGCAAAAACGGTTTGTGTTGCTATTGGGCTTGACCAATCAGTAATCAATTTTGAAGGTTCAATTTATGAGGCTGAAGTACAAAACCTCATGGATGTTTTATGTCGAACGCCAAAGCAAGTGCAACGGTTGTTATTTGTTGGCCATAACCCAGGGCTGGAAATGCTCGCTAGACAGTTAATAGCCTATGTACCCAAATCAATAATGGGTGAAGTCATGCCACCCGCAACATTAGTGCACATCGTGATGCATGGTGAATGGTCTCAAGCCTTTGAGACAAGCGCAACTTGTGCGCAAGTATTCAGGCCGAGCTAGCAGTGATGTTGACCGAAGTTAACCTCCACTGAACTCATTGTCAAAGATGGGGTTAGAAAGGTTACTTTAACCTGCATTTGATAAAAGGCATTAGGTTGGGAGCTTGAACTAGGCTTTCCTTAACGGTTAAGCACAGTGACAACGTGAGATTAGAATTACACTTGGATGCCTTTCCCTCCATTAAAACGTACAATAAGACGCTTAATCAGCCCTAGCTTCAATGAGATCGCAATGTCACATAAATTAGAATTAAAGCATTTTCAGGTGAAAGTATGAGAAGCGTATTAATCACTGGTTGCTCGAGTGGTATTGGTCAATGCGTTGCACTCGGGTTACATTTACGTGGGTATCGGGTTTTTGCTACTGTTAGAAATCTGGATGACTGCGCATCCTTAGAAGCCGCTGGCATTGAGTGTTTGGCACTTGACTATAGTGACTCAAACAGTATCAAAGCCACAATAGAGCTTGTGTTAGACAAAACCCAAGGTCAATTATATGGTCTTTTTAATAATGGCGCTTATGGACAGCCAGGTGCTTGTGAAGATCTAAGTCGAGACGCTATTCGCGAACAATTTGAAACCAATGTATTTGGCTGGATGGAGTTAACTAATCTCGTCATCCCGACAATGCGAGCACAAGGATATGGTCGCATAATTCAAAACAGCTCTGTTTTGGGGTTTGCTGCAATGTCGATGCGCGGTGCTTACAATGCGAGCAAATTTGCAATAGAGGGCTTTAGCGATACTATGCGGTTAGAGCTTTCTGGCTCAGGTATTTTTGTCAGCTTGATTGAGCCTGGCCCAATAGAAAGCCAATTTCGGGCCAATGCTTATAAATCTTTCAAAAAACATATCGATGTAGATAGCAGCATTCATCGTGAACGCTACCATAAAATGGTCGAACGATTTGAATCGACTGGAAACGTCCAGCCATTCACTCTGCCTCCCAGTGCAGTGCTCAAGCGCGTAGTTCATGCGCTGGAAAGTAATCGACCAAAAATACGTTATCCAGTGACTTTCCCGACCTACCTGTTTGGCTGGTTAAAACGAATAATGAGTCACCGAATGCTGGACAGGATTCTGTACCGTGCGGGTTAAATGTCACTTTGAATGGTCTATTAATAGGGCTATTTGGGTCAAAGGAACCCATTTTAATTGTGCTGGTAAGGTCAGTGGGTAATCTCACAAAGATTAAAACTTAGGCACAACTTTGTTCACTCTAAAAAGGCTAGGTTTGATCGCTGACAAGGTTAGATTGACGTGCATAGTGCAGTATTTGACCCTTACATTTGATGCCTGCAGCGACCGTCTGATTGAAGTTTTTGAATTGATGGCTATACCCTAGAGACGTCATGTGAGCCGTAAACTTAGATCGATTTTCTCTACCTGGATCGACGAGAATGACTTTTCCATCGTGATTGGAATGAGACGATATAAAATTAGCGACACATTGAGCTTGGTGAGGTTGATAGAGTATGTCGCTAGCAATGATTAAGTCGAACTTCCCCAGTGTCTCGTTTTCTTTTTCAAAATCCACTCTCTGGAATTTGATTGGAGGTAACTTATTCTCATTGATATTTCTGTCGAGGAACTCCTGAGCGCGGGGGTGGTAATCACTAGCGGTAACGTCAATTCCCATTTTATGCAATACAAGGCTGGCTAGTCCAATGCCACAACCTAGTTCAAGTACCCGTTTCCCACTAAAATTAAAGGTACTAACCTCAGCAGCAAGAATATGTGATGCCGGCCAGATAATACCAAACAACGACCAGTTCGATGATGTAATTCCCAGTGCTGCCGCTTCAAGATCGTCTTTGTCAAATTGTTGATTGTCTAATAACGAACAAATACTAAAATCATTCAGGTTGACCTGAACTGTTTCACGCTTAAGGTGATAATTGAGCATCTGTATCCACGAGTCGTATTCGGTACAACAACAGACGCCGTTGTGTGATTAACCAAACATGTTGGTCAAGAAAGACACTATGGTAGTCTGATAAGCAATCATGCAGAGTATTAGTGCCAAAAGTTACAATAGTAGATTAACCGAAACGATCTAGAGATGTTGGTTTATATATTTTAATTCTAAAACTGCCCTCATAACCCACTATTGTGACCTTTATGATATTCCATTAATGACAACATAGTGCCAATACTTGTTCTGTCGTTAGTGTCTTACGTCAGTAAATTTTAATTTCATTGTTCAAAATTGCTAGGCGTGTGAATATTAGCTAACACCGAATCTATCAATGCAAAACACTATCTCCAGTGGCGATCCTTAAGTTTTTACTTTTGGTAGGCTGTAAAATATAAAGATTGTCATTTTGGCGCACCCCAAAATTAAGTCGGATAGTAACTATGTAAGAGTTTTGATTAGTTTAAGTTGAAAGTAATTCACTACATATATAATCGGAAACAAAATCTAAAGGCATTACACTAAAAATAGTTCTGGATAAGCGTTGCTGATTGAAACTAACCGATTTGGTCATGCGGGTTTTTCTATTACCGCACAAGCAATGCTCTTTGGATGGTAATTATGCAATATTTGTGGCTATTTGAAATTGGTTGAAATTAAATTGTATTAGACTTATTGCTCTTGCCCTTTACTAGCAATTTGTGTGAGTCGATTAACTGCCTGTAGTGATTTTGAGCGAAATTCCCGACGGTATAAAACATATAAGACTATGCAGGTTGAAGCAATAAAGAAGTAAGGGTTAATCCACCAGGCAAGCATAGCTAAAGCGAAAAAATTGGCCCGTAACCCATGATTAAAATGTAAGCCAAAAAGGCCAATCATTTTGCCTAGTTCTATTGCATATTCATCGCTGAATTTGCCCGCGTTAAAAGGAGCTGCACTGAACAAAATAGCACTATAGTTAGCTAGCCGGACCGCCCAGATAAATTTAACAAAAGCGTATATATAAACCGTTATTGCTGAAGCTATTTTCAAACCCCATAGTCCTTGTTGGGTAGGGCTAACAAACGGAAGCGTTGTAATCGCACCTAGCACTTTATCGGATGCGCCAAGTGCTGCTACTAACCCACCGATTATAAGTATTGCCGTTGATGCAAAAAATACTGCGCTTTGCACAAAATTACCCATGACGATGGTATCGGGTACGCGGACTTCTCGTTGTAATACTTCACACATCCATCGATGGCGATGGAAGTCCATTACCCGTGGCAGACTTTTGCTTGACCAACGACTATGATCTGCGAACCATGTGTAGCCGAGCCAGCCGCCAAAAAATATAGCCAATGCAATCCAGTCTATGAATGGAATTTGATGCGGCATATTAGATAAATTTTTCCAAATTATTAAGCCTCTTAAGCTTTAAATGATCCATAAATAGAAGATGAAAATTTTTACAAGCGGTAAAAAACAGCATTAAAATACAATAAGATTCAAGCACTCCCATTGCTCATTCAGCTTTAGGCCTTTGGGGACACCCCAGTTTTGACCAAGAAATAAAACCCGATTGATTTGAACAAATTATAAAGGTTGACTAATAATCACCCACCGTCACGATATGGTCAACTTTTTTGTGTAATTCTGTTAAACGATCCGCCTCATTTTAATTCTATCCATCTTGGTGTACCAACTGAGCGGTTGATCTGAGGCAGTTTATTAATTTCTATATTAGGTATATGTCGTCGGCATCATGGTTAAATATTGCTTTTTAAAAAGATTAAAGGTTTGGCCAATTAGCATTAACCTAAGCCCGACAGATTCCTAGTAAGAATAGATTGCTACACGCAAAAAAAAACCGATAACTGAGGTTATCGGCTTCTAATTACAACTCATATTCTGAGGGTTAAGCTAGCTCAGTTTTTTAGCCACATCAGCCATAATAGTGGCTTTATCAAACTTAACGCCCATGACTTGCATTGCATCAGCAAAGCGATTGATGATGTCAGTTAAAGATTCATTGGTAAGTTGGTTAAGGATACCAATTCGAATTTGAACGGGTTCTGACAAAGTAGGCCATATACCGAACCCTGCTGCTCGACAGTTGCCAACTAATTCTTTTTCGCGTCCAGCAAATTCACCTGGAAGATTAAGTACAATTAAAGACGTCATGTTAGAAGTTACGTCACAACCCATTGCCGAAACAGCTTCACGCAAAACCTTCTCACATGCAACGTAGTCAGCCGCTTTTTGTGCTCGACCATGCTGAAGTAGTAGGCGAAGTGCCTCGTGGAAAGAAGCAACAGCATAAGCTGAATGCGTGCGGTGATAAGTACCAGCGGCGACGTCCTTACCGTCAACAACACCCCAGTGACGTGCTTCAAAAAGTGGACTATGAGTGAAGCTGTAACAGCCACGAGTTTTGAAAAGCTCAATTGCTTTGTCAGTAAAACTGACAGGTGCATAAGTCAAAGGAAGTGCAAGAATACCTTTTTGTGGGCAGGAGGCCCACATTACAACGCCAGGGAAATCATCAATATTGAAGTTTTCAACACCTAGACTAGATACTGCATCAACCATACCCATTGCGTCATGCTTTAGACAGGCATCGTTAAAGCCCTGAAGGTCGTTGATTCGGCCTGAGCCTGTTTCCCAGTGAGCCATAAATGCAAACATGGGTTTATGTTCTGCCAGTGCAGCTTCTACTATTTCGCCAGTGACAGACTGTCCATGAGGTACGTTAACAGTAATAACATTAGCGGGTTGAGGATCCATTGGGTTAGCCGCTAAATCTGCAACGCTAGATGCTTTCATGCGGATAGATAGGCAATCAATGCCACTGAAAGTGCCATTAACGAAGACAACCACTTTATCGCCTGGAAGAATAGCGCTATGTATAGAGTCTAAGCCACTCCATCCCGTTCCAGCGACACCAAAGGTATATACGTTCTTAGTACCAAAAACTTCACGCAACATGATTTTTGCTTCAACCATGCCACGCAGTACGTCTGCTTGCATATGATCAGCGACACCTTGATTTGCGAACGCTGCTAATACTCGAGGGTGAGTGTTGCCTGGACCAGGTCCGGCCGCTAGCGTATGGGGTATTTTCAGTTCGGGGAAATTGCTCATAAATATGTCTCTATAAAGGATTTAAAATTGACTGATTGGCGATAGTTATTCGCTTTATTTGTTAATTGTAAAAAGGTAAAATTAATTATATTTAGGTCAGGTTGGCAGACTATGTCAGGTTCGACATAATAAGTTTAGGACTCGACACTGGGCTATAGGGCAGCAACGCCTGCTCGAGCAATAATGCCATCTTCATCTGACTTGACACCACTAACACCAATGGCGCCAATGATCTCATTTTTGTAGATGATTGGTAAGCCGCCTTCAAGTGGCAACATGCCTGGCATAGCCAAATAACCTTGGCGGCCACTGGCAACCATGTCTTCCCAAAACTTGGTTGGGCGTCTAAAATTAAGGGCTACTTCAGCTTTTTTGATAGCGACGTCAATACTACCAAGTTGAACTTTTTCGCGTTGTAGATACATTAGGTTACCGCCATCATCAACAATTGCGATTACAACTTTCCAACCGTTGTCAGTGGCTTCTTTTTCGGCCGCAGCGGCAACGCGTTTTGCGGCCTCTAGACTTAGTATGTATTTCTGTTCCATGGTTCTTCTCTTTATTGTAAAATATAAACGTTCTTATGAGGCGCCAGCAGGTTTACAGCCGCCAATGGCTTCAGTTACTTCATCTGCCATTTGCCGGGTTGCAGCTCCTAGGTCGGTGAGCCGACTGTCAGTTATTCGTGCTTTAGGCCCTGACAATGATAATGCGGCCAGTGCGACCCCATTTTCATCAAAAATGGTGGCAGCTACACAACGCAAACCAATGGCACGTTCTTCATCGTCTAGTGCATATCCTAATTTGCGAATGTGAGTGAGTTCTTTACGTAAGTCAGTTAAGTTATCGATAGTGTGGTCTGTAAATCGGGCCAGACCTTTGCGTTGGAGAATATTCGACACCCCTTTTTCAGTCATACTTGCGAGCAGCGTTTTGCCAATACCCGAGGCATGAATGGGCGTTCGACTGCCCAACTTTACAATGACGCGCATCATTTCTGATGACTGAACCTGCCCAACATAAACCGCCTCGCCATCGTCGATGACACCTAGTGTGACCGTTTCACCACATTGTTGGACCAGGCGTCGCATATAAGGGCGAGAGCTGGCAATAAAGTCACGTCGGTTTAAAAAAGCATTACCCACGGAAAATGTCTTAAGGCCAATAAACCAGAGGCCGAGTGTCGAGTCATGCTCTACATAACCCATTTCTTCAAAGGTGCTGAGTAAACGATATGTTGTCGCTGATGGCATGCCAAGCTGTTGTGAGAGGTCGGTTAAGTTCATGCCAGTAGGTGCGAGAGGCAGCCTTTCGAGTAGCGTCATTGCACGAACTAGTGACTGGTTTTTTCCATCACTTGCTTTGCTATTAGGACCAGGCGGTCTGCCACGCTTTTTAGTGACTGGAATGATTGAATTAGGCATGGGAAGTAAGTTAGCATGATTTTTTTGTGTTGAATAGATCAAAACAATTTTTATATAAATAAAAATTCATTCCAGTAATTATGGTAAATAGATAATAAATCATAATTATTATTGTAAGGTACTGATTTTAAATCATTAATAATTAATATAGGAGGATAATTTAATTTCCATTATACGGTATTAATTACCATATTATTATTAATTAAACATTTTTCTAATTTTCCAACACTAAATAATTATCGTAGCTTTGTACGTTTTTATTTAGATCTGTGATTTATTTTAGATCTAACTTATATCGTTCCCATAGGGGTCATATCAATAATGCTGAAGACATGACTAGACTATTGGGCTCGGCATCGGCATTTTGGCAGTGTAGGCGTTCTATCTTAAGAGTGTATAGTGGGTAATTAGTGAGGAGATTGAAAATATGCGTATAGCAATTTTTGGTAGTGGTGGTGTAGGTGGTTATTTTGGTGGACGTTTGGCACAAGCCGGTTGCGATGTCACTTTTATTGCCCGTGGTGAGCATTTAAGTGCAATGCGTGATAATGGTTTACGGGTCGATAGTATCGCGGGTGACTTTATACTAGATAAAGTTCATGTGACTGACGATCCGAAAAAAGTGGGTCAAGTAGATTTCGTGATTTGTGCTGTTAAGGCATGGCAAGTGACCTCAGCGGCGGAGAGTATGAAGCCCATGATAGGTGATAATACTTATGTTATCCCGCTGCAAAATGGCATCGAGTCGGCTGCGCAGCTTGCAAAAGTTCTTGGCGCTGACGCTGTCTTGGGTGGCCTGTGTGCATTGGTTGCTTATCAGGCATTACCTGGTCATATCAAACATATCGGCGCTAATCCTTTAATTCGATTCAATCGAATTGATAGCCAGGCTGACGTTAGGGTTTATCACTTATCTGAGGCGCTCAATCGTTGTCAAGGCGTTAAGTCGAGCGTACCTAGTGATGTGAATGTTGCTATGTGGCTAAAGTTTTTATTGATCAGCCCTTGGAGTGGCATGGGTGCCGTATCTCGCGCACCTATAGGCGTTTTGTTAAAATTACCGGAAACTCGTCAATTACTGCTCGGTTCAATGCAAGAGGTCCACCAGCTAGCTATGGCGCAAGGCATTAAATTGGCAGACGACTGTCTTCAGAAGACTATTGCAGTGCTCGAAAGCCTACCTGAAAACTCAACAACCTCGATGCAACAAGATATGGCAAAAGGAAGACCGTCTGAACTTAAAGAACAAAGTGGTGCTATTGTGCGTCTTGGAAATACGCTCAATATTGATACCCCAATTAATCGGTTTATTCTTGATAGCCTGCGTCCACAGGAATTACTTGCAAGAGGTGATTTGAATTTTTAGCGTTACATGAAAATAGTAATGAGAATCACCTTAATCAAAAACTATTAAAGCATTTCTCTAGCCGATTATTTGTCACAGTTTTAAAACATTGCGTCTAAAATGTGTGAAAAAAAGCCATCTCTTTACAGACATAACGCCCGAACTGATTATGATCACGGGAAAAAGTTACCGTTTGACGGGTAACAATATTAGCCTATGAAAGATGGTTGCTATACAGATATTGCTGGCTAGCTTCCTACTAGTTAAGGCCTGTAAAAAATTGATGAGTTTAACGTTGCATTTGAGCCTTGGCTTCTCGACGACGGTCGTGTAATACAGGTTCAGTATAACCGTTAGAGACTGCTCTGCCCTTGAAGACTAAATCGAGCGCCGCCTGAAAGGCGATATTACTGTCAAAGTTGGGTGCCATTGGTTTGTAGATCGGGTCATGTGCATTTTGGCGATCAACGATTTCTGCCATTTTTTCAAATACTGAACGTATTTGAACTTTGGTGGTTAATTCGTGATGAAGCCAGTTAGCAATATGTTGGCTTGAGATCCGCAGTGTCGCTCTGTCTTCCATTAAGTCTAGATCAGTGATGTCGGGTACCTTGGAGCAGCCAATACCCTGATCGATCCAGCGAACAACATAGCCAAGAATGCTCTGCGCATTGTTTTCTAATTCTTGAATTAAGCTGCCTTCGCTGATCTGGCGACCATCGAGCACTGGAATAGTTAAAATATCATCGAGGTTTGCTCGAGGACAAGCTTGCAATTGATTCTGTCGGGCACGAACGTCTACCAGATGATAATGCATGGCATGTAACCCACCAGCAATAGGGGAGGGAACCCAAGCGGTATTAGCACCAGCGCGTGGATGAGAAATTTTCTGTTCCATCATCGCTGCCATATTATCGGGTGCTGCCCACATGCCTTTACCAATTTGACCGTGTCCAGATAAGCCAACCTCAAGGCCAACATCGACATTCCAGTCTTCATAAGCTAATAACCAGCGTGATCCTTTAATTTCATTTTTTGGGATCATTGCATCGGCTTCCATACTGGTATGAATTTCGTCACCCGTACGGTCAAGGAAACCGGTATTAATGAAGACGACTCGCTCACTGGCAGCCCGGATACACTCTTTAAGATTAACCGTTGTGCGGCGCTCTTCGTCCATGATGCCAATTTTAATGGTATTTTTTTCAAGTCCAAGTCCCTGCTCAACCATTTCGAAAAGATTAACGGCAAGGGCGACTTCATCAGGGCCGTGCATTTTAGGTTTTACAATGTAGACACTGCCCTTCTGGCTATTTTTAAATGCACTGTTACCGAGTAAATCGTGTTTTGCAGCCAATGATGTAACCATCGCATCAAGGAATGTTTCAGCTACTTCTTCGCCATTGCAGGTGACTGCATCAGTAAACATGTGAGATCCAACGTTGCGCACAAACATCATGCTACGACCAGGTATAGTGAAGTCGTCACCGTTAGGTGCAATAAATTCAGAATCAGCATTGAGGCTGCGCTGTATGGTTTCTGTTCCCCGCATCAGTGTTGCGGTTAAATCACCCTTCATTAGGCCAGCCCAGTTACGATAGACCTTTATCTTGTCTTCTGCATCGACAGCCGCAACAGAATCTTCGCAGTCCATGATTGTTGTAATAGCAGCTTCTATTCGAACGTCATAAACGTTTGCGAGGTCACCCTGACCAATAAACAAACCTTCTCCAATCATAATTTCAAGGTGAAGGTCATTGTGTTTAAGTAATATTGCCGATGGTGATTCTGGTTCTCCACGATAACCGGCAAAGCATTCGCGCCAACCTAGTTCAGTTTCGCTACCATCACCCATAACCGCAATGAGTTTCCCTGAACGCACTTTATATTTTGTGACGTAGCTATGACTGCCTGCAGCTAAAGGCACTGACTGGTCGAGAAACTCTCGGACATAGCGTATGACTTGTTGACCACGAACAGGATTGTATTTGGCGGTTTTTTTGCAGCCTTGAACTTCAAGAATAATATCAGTGCCGTAAAGTGCATCATATAAGCTATACCAGCGAGCATTAGCGGCACTTAAGGCGTAACGAGCATTATCAACTGGCACCACGAGCTGGGGACCTGCAATCATTGCGACTTCGTCATCAACATTGTCAGTGGTGACTTGAAAAGGATCACCCTCAGGCACGAGGTAACCAATTCCTTTAAGAAAATCTTTGTATAGAACGAGGTCAAAAGCACCAAAATGAGCTTTATGCCAAACATCTAGTTGTTGTTGAATCTTATCACGCGTTGCGAGTAATGCTTTATTGCGAGGGCCAAGTAAAGCGTTAATATCCGCAAATGACTGCCAAAACTGGATCGAGTCGACACCAC
>JBNMQI010000010.1:0-33206 GCA_051277905.1 Gammaproteobacteria bacterium
AATGAGATTAATATCTAACTTTATAATGTCAGCTTCAAGCTCCAGAATATGTTTAAAACTAGAGTAGCCAGAACCAGCATCATCAATAGCAAGTTGTAATCCCTGCTTACGAAGAGGATCTAATGCCTTTCTAAAATCTGAGTAATTACTAATAGGTTCGTGTTCGGTAACCTCTAAAACAATACGTTTCAAATCAACACCGTCCAGAACATGCGCTATTGCACCATTTAAAACATGCTTTGGAGATGTGTTTATAGAAATATAAATGTCTTCTTTAAACTCCCCGATGCCTGCAATCGTATTTTGAATAGCCAAGATTTCGAGCTCTTCACCCAAACCAACTTGGGATGCCTCTCTAAACCAAATATCTGGTGACCTATAAGGTGTTGCGTTAAATCTGGAAAGTGCTTCATAACCTGTAATTTTGTTACTTTCAAGGCTGAAGATTGGTTGGTAGTAGATATCAATTTTATTTTGATCGAGAATAGAGAGGATCTTAGTCTTAATTTTTTTTTGCTTTAATTCTATTTCAATATTTTTTTCAATTAAAACACTTGCAATATCTGCAATTGCATTTATAAAAGAAAGATCACGTTGATTCAGCGTCTCATCTGGTGAACTCTTATAACTACAAAGAGTGCCATAAACAATACCGTTTGATAATGTAATGGGCACACCAATGTATGAGCCTATTAACAATGCTTCAGTGACGGCAAGGTTATTAGTTATGTCATTATTTTGAGTGTTATGAATAATGTTTGGAAGTTCATTATCGACAATTTTTTTACAATAAGTTTTATCTAGCGGGTCTGAATAGCCAACAGTTAGTGGCACAGTATTATTTTTAGAATCAACATTTTTTATTACGCGCTTCTGATTTATAAACTCCGAAATAAAGGCTACTTCCATGTCAAAATGTTTGCGGACAACTGCCGTTAATTTATTAAGATTATTATCCACGGAGTCAAGCTTATCTATATTTGTAAAATAAGTTTCCATATTGCTCCCTTCATATGATTTTGAAGTGAATAACCAATTAGGCCGCTAATTCTGCTTCTTTTTAACCTAATTCAAGTAACAACGTTACTAAACATAGTTTTATTTATATAGTTTATAACAGATACGAGCCCTCTTGGCTTCACCTGTTTTTTTAGGACGTTGCAAAGGCTGAAGGTTTTTCTGTATAGCAACTCAATAACAGTAATACAATTTGAAAAGATTTTAAAAAAATAGTTGAGTATACCGAGGGCCACCCACACACGCTCAGAGGGACAACTAACTGTATTTTAAAATTAGGGTGGTTTTTTTGGTTCTGAGATTTTTAACGTGAATAAATATGTGGCTTCGTTATAGAGTGTATGATTATTTGATAGTATAAGGGGACAGGTATTCTTCAATTAACAATATATCGTTCCCCACTCAACATCAAATGCTTACAAAGATAAGATATACCTCAATCGTTTAAATAACACGATGACCCTATCCGGAAAATAGTTTCGTACCGTTAAAGACACGCCGTATTACCCTGTTTTTTCCCGCTGTATGCGTTACATTTACCTATGTGAGATTGATACTCATTCAGATAAAAAACTATGAGCACATTATCGGCGGTACATTGAGGACCGTACATGAGAAAGGTGGGGGGTGCGTTGAGACTGTTAAAATTCTGTATCAACATTAAAGCTCCTGATCTATTTCATCACAATTATGTGCATCATCAAGTCAGCCTTAAAAAAAGATGCCAACTAAGATAGGGTCAAGTTCCAGTGATGGATCAGCATAGTCGATTTTTACTGGCATTTTGTATGCCCGGATACAGTTATTTAAGTCGGCTATTATTGTTCGTAAAACCGCTCTTGGTTTTAGTCAGTTTGAGGAACTTGAGATGCACTACCTTAATCGAATCGGCAATGCAAAACACTCTGCAAATCCATCTAGGTAACAGAACAACACCGATAAGTTATACCCTTCCCACCGCCAACACTGAACTTTTACTTCAACTCTACAATTTAAGGCATTTCAACAGAAGCGCTCAGCATAGCAACCTCAAACAAGCCAACGCTAATCCAATAGATGCTCTTAATGCGATATCGGCAACAAAAATTGTAACCGCCACCAGCAAGATGAGTGCGACGGTTATCCGTTCCAGAGCCTTCAGGAAGGCATTGATCCGATAGAGTCATTTCATCATCGTTTAAGTTCCTGTTGGAAAAGAATAGTCAGGAGCTTTTGTTTAAGGCTTTACAGAACTCCGCGCCGATTGGGTCGTTTTGAATTGGTGACCTTGGCGTTTACCACCAGAAAACTTATGAAGTGAGCACCTGAGGAAAAGTCCGTTTTTTAGTATTGAGGCGGGGCTATATGAAGAACTACATCTTAAGCATTAGTATTAACACAATAGTTCACAAAATGAGAGTGCGACTATTTTTCGATATCAGCTTGATATGTGTCGCGCCTAGGTTGAGCAGTAAATCTGCCCGGATTAAATCTCACTATTGGATAGCCCAATTAAAAAAGCCCCTAATATTTCGGGGCATTTTTGGATTGCAACCGTCCATGGTTACACTATTCCCACTAACTATTAGCGATTAACCATTAGTGATCAACTATTAATTATTCTGAATCACGATACTTGGGAAGGCCGCCGAAACGTCTTTCGCCATGGTGGCTAGTTTAGCGGCTGTTTTACGGGCGATTGAACGATAGATGTTGCTAATCTCGCTGTCGGGAAGGGCGGCTACCGTTGGGTTGCCATTGTCGGCCTGTTCACGAATACGGATATCAAGCGGTAACGAGCCAAGGAAGTCGACACCATGCTCAGCTGCCATGCGTCCACCGCCCCCTTCACCAAAAATATGCTCACTGTGACCACATTGAGTACAGATATGAATGCTCATGTTTTCAACAACACCTAATACAGGCACTTCGACCTTTTCGAACATCTTTAGGCCTTTACGCGCGTCTAGCAGCGCGATGTCTTGCGGTGTGGTGACAATAACTGCGCCACTGACCGGGATTTTTTGGGCGAGTGTTAGTTGAGTATCACCGGTGCCAGGTGGTAGGTCGATAATGAGGTAATCGACGTCGGTCCAGCGCGTGTCGTTAAGCAATTGCTCTAACGCCTGTGTCACCATGGGTCCACGCCAGATCATTGGGGAATCTTCTTCAACTAGATAACCAATCGACATCGATTGAATACCATGGCCAACCATTGGCTGAAGACTTTTGCCATCACTTGATTCAGGCTGTCCGCTACAACCCAGCATACGAGGAATACTGGGACCGTAAATATCAGCGTCAAGTATGCCAACGGTCGCACCTTCCATCTGCAGTGCCAGCGCTAGGTTAACTGCGGTAGTTGATTTGCCAACACCACCCTTACCTGAAGCCACTGCAATAATGTTTTTAATGCCAGGTAGTGGCTTTAAGTTTTGCTGAACTGCGTGAGACTTAATGGCACTCGAAATATTAATATCAATATCACCAATACCTTCAATTACAGATAACTTATCCTGCACTGCCTTTTTCAGAGTACGGAAATAACCCGCTGCAGGGTATCCTAAAACAAGCGTTAAGGTGACATTGTTAGCATCAACGAGGAGTTCCTTGACTGACCCAGCGGCAACCAAATTGGTTTCCATGTTTTCGTCAAGGATTTCGCTTAACGCGGCTTCTATTTGTGATTTACTGATCGACATAGTGACTCGATGGCTGTGGTTAGTGGCTTAAGAAAGTATATTTTACCTGACCAATCACCTAAATATCACCTAGTTTTTATATGTTTGTTCTATACAGCATTCGACTCAAACCCTAAACTACCCAACTTTACATTTGTAGGCAGTATAAATGAGCGATAAAGCCCGCCAGATAGTTGTTACTAGCGCCCTACCCTACGCCAATGGTCCAATCCATATTGGCCATATGCTGGAATATGTTCAAACTGATATCTGGGTTCGCTTTCAAAAAATGCGTGGGCACGAGTGTATTTATGTCTGCGCCGATGATGCACACGGCACGCCGATCATGCTTCGCGCTAAGGCAGAGGGCATAACGCCCGAAGTTCTAATTGACAAAATGAATCGTGAACATTTGCTCGACTTCACTGATTTTGGCGTCGATTTCGATAATTTTCACAGTACCCATTCGCTTGAGAACAAAGCCTTATCGGAAGAAATTTACCTCAAACTAAAAGCGGGTGGTCATGTTCGGACTCAGGTAATTTCGCAGGCCTATGATCCTAAGGCTGAAATGTTCCTGCCCGATCGGTTCATTAAAGGTGAGTGCCCATCGTGTGGTACTGCGGATCAATATGGTGACAATTGCGAAAGCTGTGGTGCCACCTATGCACCCACTGATTTAAAAAACGCAATTTCTGTCGTAACCGGTGAAACCCCAATCGAAAAAGATTCTGAACAATACTTTTTCAAGTTGAGTGACTTCGAAGACATGCTTAAGTCATGGACTCGTGCTGGACATATACAGAAAGAAATCGCAAATAAGATGGATGAATGGCTCGAAGACGGTCTACGTGACTGGGATATTTCACGCAATGCGCCTTACTGGGGCTTCGAAATACCCGATGCACCGGGTAAGTATTTTTACGTTTGGCTGGATGCACCAATAGGTTACATGGCTAGCTTCAAAAACTGGTGTGATAAAAATAATACAAACTTTGATGACTACTGGAAACTCGACAGCGACACCGAACTGCATCATTTTATTGGTAAAGATATTGCCCGATTCCACACCCTGTTCTGGCCTGCGATGCTGGAAGGTGCAGGTTATCGCAAACCTACAGCGGTTTATTGTCATGGCTTCTTAACAGTCGACGGACAAAAAATGTCTAAGTCTCGCGGCACCTTTATTAAGGCACGCACCTATCTGGAGCACTTGAACCCAGAATATCTTCGCTACTACTTTGCTGCAAAGCTTAGCTCGGGTGTCGATGACATTGATCTCAACCTAGAGGATTTCAGTGCCCGAGTTAATTCTGATTTGGTCGGCAAAGTTGTCAACATCGCTAGCCGTTGCGCCGGGTTTATCAACAAGAGCTTTGATGCACGGTTGTCGGCGAGTACCGGTGACAACAAACTCAGTGAGCAAGCATTGGCTGCTGCTGATTCGATAGCAAACGCTTATGAGAACCGTGAATACTCGCGCGCTATGCGTGAAATTATGGCCCTGGCCGATAAGGCCAATCAGTTCATCGACGAAAAACAGCCTTGGGTCATTATCAAAGATATCGAGCGCCAAACTGAAGTTCACGAAACCTGTACAGTTGGCATCAACTGTTTTCGCCAGTTGATTATTTTGCTCAAGCCAGTGCTTCCAAAAGTTGCCGAGCAGGCCGAGGTATTTTTGAATGTCGATCCACTCAGCTGGGATGATCTGGGTAACGATTTGCTCGATCATCCGATCAACAAGTTCAAACCACTCATGACTCGCATTGATAAGGTGCTGATCGAACGTATGGTGGAGTCAAGTAAGGAAGCCGCAGTGGAAGAAAAGAAATTAACGACTCAAACTCCAGTTGACACCGAACTTTCCTCTATTGAACCCATTGCTGATGAAATCAATTACGACGATTTTGCCAAGCTCGATTTGCGTGTGGCACATATTATTGATGCTAAAGCCGTTGAAAAATCGAACAAACTGCTTCAGTTAACGCTCGATATCGGATCCGAAACACGCAATGTTTTTGCTGGCATTAGCAGCGCTTACCAACCAGAGCAACTCATCGGTAAACAAGTTATTATGGTAGCTAACCTGGCACCTAGAAAAATGCGCTTTGGGGTTTCTGAAGGTATGGTGCTTTGTGCTGGATCAGGCGACGATGGACTGTTTGTTTTACACCCTGACAATGGCGCGAAACCTGGCATGCGAGTTAACTAAAAGGATTTTTATGCGTCAAATCATCACATTCGTTTTTTTAATTGTCGCAGGGCAGTTACTGCAACCTGTCCTGGCGCTTGAGTCAAAAGCCATTTATCAAATGCACGAAGACAACGTGTTTCAGATTCGGGTGTTGAATCGAGAGACGGGCAAAAAGTCGGGCATCGGGTCTGGTTTTATTGTTGGCAATGGGCGTCAGGTTGCGACTAATTTTCATGTCATTAGTCAAATCATAACCGAACCAGATCGATTCTACATTTCTTACTTAAGCAAAAATGGTCGCTCAGGACCACTAAAGTTACTTGGCCTCGACATCGCACATGACTTGGCCCTACTGGGTTCTGAATCATCATTGGGTCAAGCCAACAAAACTAGTGAGCTTCCTCCCAAAGGTTCAACCATATTCGCAATGGGGAACCCTCTCGATTTAGGTTTGACCATCGCGGTTGGCACAAATGGCGGTATTCTCAATCAAACTGACGATAGCCGGATTTTGTTTTCTGGCAGTCTCAACCCCGGCATGAGCGGGGGCCCCACCTATAATGACGCCGGAGAGGTGATTGGTATTAATGTCGCTACGGCGCGAAATGCGATCAGCTTTATTGTGCCCTCTCACTACCTCAACCGACTGATTGAACGAGTCAACAAGGCACCATTAACCGCCGACCAAAATTTAAAAACCGAAGTCACACAGCAGCTCATCAAGTATGAAAATAACTACTTAAAAGGCATCTTGGCCGCAGACTGGCCCAAAGTACAACTGCGGCAAGTATCTTTACCCGGCGCAATATCACCGACCGTGCGCTGTTGGGACAATAGCCAAAAGTTGGCGGATAAGCTGCTCTATAAACGCTTTCAAATTAGTTGTGCAAATCAAAACCAAGTTTATCTCGACAGTCAAAATAAATTTGTTGGTAGTCTAAACTATCACTATTTTTGGCTTGAATCTGACGAACTCAATACACTGCAATTCTATAGCCTTTACCAAAAGCTCAACGAAACGAAGATTGGCAGTCGGGTATCACCAGAAGTTGTCAGTAACTTCAATTGCAAAAACTGGTTTGTAGACGTTTCTCGACAGACATTTAAAACCAGCCTATGCCGGCGTGAGTATGTTCAGTACGAGGGCCTTAGTGACATTTTATTCACCGCGGCGTTAACCGGCCATGAAAATACAGGTCTTTTCGTTCGATTGACTATGACTGGCATTGACTATGACGCTAGCTTGCCATTGATTCAAAAATTCATGGAGAGCATCGAATGGACCCCTTAGTCTTAGAGATTCATACACAAGGGTTGCACCGCTATGAGCTCATCGATAAACCACATACCCGAATTGGTCGGGCCTTTGACAACGATATTATATTGTCCGAACCAACCGTCGCACCTTACCACCTAGACATTATTCGGGATGACAATGGTCATATTGAATTGCATAATCTGGCTGATGTTAATCCAGCTCAATTTAATGGGTACGCCAAAAAGTCCGTCACCTTGAGCGCATTACCAGTCAATATTAAACTAGGGCGCATAAAGGCTCGTATCGTATTGCCTAATCACCGGGTCGCAGATACCAAAACATTGCCCGGTAATGGACAATCACGACACCTTTTTAGTCATGCTTTCTGGGGCGTCTTATTAATTGCATTGTGCCTTGTTGCCAGTTCAGTCGACTTTCACATCCATTCCTTTACTAACTATAAATGGGATACATTGGCAAAGATCGTGGCTCGCGAAACCGCGTTGTATCTAGTTGGGTTGATATTTTTCCTAGCAATTCTCGAGCGCTTAATTTTTAATCGAAGTGAAATCAAACCGCTTGTTGTGGTAATAAGCCTTACTTATTTGATGTTTCAATTAATCAGTCCATTAGTCGCAGAGTTAAACTATTTTTTCACCTCAGATATACCTGAACTGATATTCGACACCACTTGGTACGCGATTTTAATACCATTGATTACAAGCCTTTATTTAATTCACATCTACCACCAAAAACGCACTAACAGTGTTTTGTTAGCGATGTTGCTTTGCAGTCCATTAATCATCCTTTCAGCGATCGAAATAACTCAAGTTTTAGGGTATCAAGACAACTTTAGTGATTCGGCTCACTACCATAGGGATTTGAGCGCACTCAATTGGCAAAAAGACGTTACGATTTCAATCGACTCTTTTATTGAGCAAGCTCAATCATTGTCACCAGGGGTTGCTTCGGACTAAACACACCTATAAAGTTGAGTTTTATCGCTGACTACGCTACTAATAAAACTATGGATATTAAAACTGAACAGAAAAAATTGGCTCAAGCATTTAGCAACATGGCAGAGCATGTCAATCTGGCTGTGCATAATGCTGAGGAATTGCTAACGCCAACTATTGACGACTTGGTAAACAACGCCAAGGCCCTGACTGAAGAAATTTACCAGCTATCTCAAGAAGAAGCAGTTTTCCTAGGGGAAGCAATGAAACTCGAGCTTGAGAAGGCCAACGAAGCATTGAACGAACAAAAAGAAGAATTAAAGGGCTGGCTTGGTTTTGACCTATTGCTCGTCGAGCAACAGTTTTTCGATCTGCTGGAAAAAACGGCGGATAAAAGCTGGTTGGATTTTAAAGCATTTGAAGCAGAAGCCAGAAAAAATAAAAATGACGGCATTTCCCCCCAAAAGTAATTTTCAGGCCTTTTATTCTGACTGACCATTGCTTTTACAGTGTATTTTTATTAATCCTCACGCAATACCCGCGTAAAGCATAAATGTAATAAATCCATATTAAAAAATATCAAAATTCTGCCCAAATTCAAACCTCAGCAAATTAACCATATCTTAGTTCAACTTGCTCCATTACTAAAATTAATATTAACCCTATGTAAATTCAGTACTTTTGAATCGCTCATAGCCCTATAATGCTAATTATGTCCGAATACTTTTCAGAGCTATTTCTTTTATTGATCAGCACAGTTTTCGTCAACAATATTGTGTTGGTGAAATTCCTCGGGCTGTGTCCTTTCATGGGGGTGTCACGCAAGGTAGAGACTGCAATAGGTATGAGTGCGGCCACGACCTTTGTGCTAACGCTCTCGTCTATTTTAAGTTATATGATCAATAGTTGGATTCTGGCCCCGCTAGGGTTAGAGTTCTTGCGCACCATTGCTTTCATTATTGCGATTGCTGCCGTTGTGAATTTCACCGAGCTGGTGGTACATAAAACAAGCCCACTGTTATACAACGTGCTGGGGATATTTCTGCCGCTGATTACCACCAATTGCGCTGTATTAGGAGTTGCCTTAATCAATGTGCAAGAACAAAACAGTTTCCTTCAATCGGCAGTGTATGGCTTTGGGGCAGCGCTCGGATTCTCACTAGTACTAGTGCTATTTGCAGCGATGCGTGAACGCGTCAATGTTGCTGACGTTCCCGCGCCATTTCGAGGTTCTGCCATAGGTTTGGTGACAGCGGGTTTAATGTCGCTTGCATTTATGGGCCTTGCCGGATTGGTTAAGGTGTGAGGCTCCTCTAGTCAATTCATGAATAAGCATCTTGAACCCAAACAAAGCAATGACAGCGTTATGGAACTTACCAATAGCCGTGCTATTGGCTGCCTCCCATGCCTTGACTTTGCCTATTTTGAATTTCAGCCTTACATATTCAGAATCAACCAGAGGAACCTGAACTAGTGCTAATCGCGATACTTACGATTAGCGCGATGGCCGGTATTTTTGGTCTTATTCTTGGCTATGCGGCTATTCGTTTCAAGGTCGAAGGTAATCCAATCGTCGATCAGATCGATAGCTTATTGCCTCAAACTCAATGTGGTCAGTGTACCTATCCCGGTTGCCGTCCTTATGCTGAAGCGATTGCGAATGGCGAAGCGCCGATTAATCAATGTCCGCCAGGCGGTCAATCAACCGTTGTGCTGCTGGCAGATTTACTCGATGTTGAAGTCTTGGAACTTAATGCTGAACATGGTGATCACAAGGATGTTCCGTTAGTGGCATTCATTCGGGAAGAAACTTGCATTGGTTGCACCCTTTGTATTCAAGCTTGCCCTGTTGATGCGATTCTTGGATCGGCAAAGCATATGCATACCATTATTGTCGATGAGTGCACAGGCTGCGAACTTTGCCTACCGCCTTGCCCGGTCGATTGCATCGATTTGATCCCAATCAAACAAACGATAGAAGACTGGAAATGGTCATTACCTGGAGAGGCATTAACCAGTCTTAAATCAGATTTAGAACAAGTTAAGGCAATCGCGCATGGACATTAAACTCAGCCGTTTCAATGGTGGCATTCATCTTGATGACCATAAGGCTAAATCACTCACACGGTCTGTTCAGCTTGCGCCCCTGCCTGACCAACTGATATTGCCGTTAAAACAACATATTGGCGAATCGAACAAGCCGCTAGTTAATGTTGGGGATCGCGTCCTGCGCGGTCAGCTAATCGCTGGAAGTTCATCACCTATCAGCGCCCCAGTACATGCTTCGACATCGGGTACCGTGCGTTCCATTGGCCTTCATTTAGTACCACACGCGTCAGGGCAAAGTGCTGATTGTATTATTATCGATGTTGATGGCAAAGATGAGTCGATCAAGTTTGAGCCCATTGATGTTAGCCAAATGCAAGCTACCGACATTCTCGACCATATTCGTCGACTGGGCGTCGTGGGTCTAGGCGGGGCATCTTTCCCAACCTCACCAAAAATATCTCGTGGCATTGATTTGGGCATTCATACACTGGTCATCAATGGGGCCGAATGTGAACCCTATATCACCTGTGATGATAGCCTGATGCAAAATCAGGCTGATGAGACCGTCAGAGGCATCGGTTATTTGCAACGCATATTGACGCCAACGAAGACACTGATTGGTATCGAAGATAACAAACCAAAGGCGATCGAGGCAATGAGGCTAGCCTTAAAGGCCATGCCACTACCTAATACAGAGGTCGTTTCGATACCAACCCTCTATCCATCCGGTGGTGAAAAGCAGCTCATTCAGATATTAACTGGCAACGAAATTCCAATCGGTAAACTGGCTTTCGATATTGGTATTTTTTGCCAGAACGTGGGGACTTGTTTGGCGATCACCCAAGCGCTTGAACTCAATCAACCCTTGATGTCGCGTTATGTCACTGTTTCGGGCGATGGTATCCGTCAACCGGGTAACTGGATTGTGCGATTAGGCACACCGATCAAACATTTAATCGAGCTTGCTGGTGGTTATGTCCAAGCTAGTATTAACAAGCCGAATGATGCCCAACCACACTTGGTAATGGGTGGCCCAATGATGGGGTTTTCATTATCTAGCGACAACATCCCTATTGTTAAGTCGAGTAATAATATTCTTGTGATGCAACAACAACTCATTGCACAACAGCCAGGTGTCCACGATGAATGTGTGCGGTGCGGTAAATGTGCCGAGGTTTGTCCAGCAAAGTTGTTACCCCAGCAGTTGTATTGGCATTCACGATCAAAAGAGTATGAAAAGGTCGAAGAATATAATCTTTTTGATTGTATTGAGTGTGGTTGTTGCTCGGCAGTCTGCCCCAGTCAAATTCCATTAGTGCAATATTACCGAGCGTCTAAGAGTGAAATTCGCGCGACACAACAGGCCACTTTTAAGTCTGATCGGGCGCGCATAAGATTCGAGTTTCGCGAAAAAAGATTACTACTGAAAAAACAGCAAGAAGAACAAAAGAGACGATTAAAGCGTGAAGCACTGCTGAAAAAATCAGCCGCTAAAAAAGCTGACAGCGACTCGATTGATCCAGTGCAAGCTGCACTCGATAGAATAAAAGCCAAGAAAGGTGAACAGGTAATCGTATCCAGAAACATCACCGGCCTCACTGCCGATCAACAGAAGCAAATTGACGAGGCTGATACTCGTCGACGCGCAGCACGCGAGCAAAACGCATGACATCGGTAATTGTCTCCTCACCTTACGTCAGTCAGAGCAAGTCTCTTCGGCGATTAATGATTAATGTCATTATTGGTTTGATACCTGGCACGCTGGCTTATGTCTGGTTTTTTGGCCCTGGTATTTTGATCAATATTTCGATTGCTGTGCTGTTTGCACTTGGCTTCGAAGCGTTTATTTTATGGTTAAGAAAAAAACCGATCAAACCACATTTAAACGACTATAGCGCGGTTGTCACCGGCTGGTTGTTTGCGCTGTGTCTACCCACTCATTCAGTCTGGTGGCTAATAGTCGTTGGCATTGGTTTTGCAATGATCGCAGGCAAACACTTGTATGGTGGCCTTGGCTTTAATCCGTTTAATCCAGCGATGGTTGGTTACGTCGTATTGCTGATTTCATTCCCAAGGGAAATGACCTTATGGCACCTGCCAATTCCAATGGCTGGTGAAGCTTATGGACTGGTCGATTCGCTCAAATTTGCCTTGGGCTTCAGCGATTCATCATGGGACGCATTCACCGCTGCCACGCCGCTAGACCATGTCAGAACAGCCCTGCGACAGGACATACCGATTAGCGAAATCTATCAGGCACCACTATTTGGCAAGCTCGGCGGTATTGGCTGGGAATGGATTTCAGCAGGCTGGCTGATTGGCGGATTGTGGCTTTTAATGAATAAAACAATCCGCTGGCACATACCCGTCGCATTACTCGGTAGCTTGGGTAGTATTGCACTGGTATTTTATTTGATTGATGCCGAAACAGCGACATCACCTCTATTTCACTGGCTATCTGGTGGCGCTATGCTCGGCGCCTTTTTTATTGCGACCGATCCTGTCAGCGCCGCCACCACTAATAATGGCCGGCTTTACTATGGTATTCTAATTGGCTTGCTCATTTATTTAATTCGCAATTGGGGTGGTTATCCCGATGGCGTTGCCTTTGCCGTGTTGCTAGCCAACATGTGTGTGCCGCTAATTGATTACTATACTCGACCCAAAGTTTACGGCGCAAAATAGTGGGCACAACTAAAAATGTACCCATGTGTTAAGGGTAGCCTTATATGAATAAGAAGCAAATACTGATTTCTGGTGCTTTTTTATGGGTTTTTGCTGTTATCGGTACGACGTTTGTCGCTGTCACTGAAGACACGACCCGAGCTAAAATTGAAGACAATGAGCGGTTAGTTTTATTGCGTAATTTAAATGCTTTATTACCAGCAGAACAGCTCGATAATGATATTGTGAGTGATATACGAACCGTTCATGCGTCTGATTTACTCGGAACTCAGGACGACACTATTGTTTACCGCGCCCGTCTTCAGGGTAAGCCAATAGCCGCTATTTTTAATAGCATTGCACCGAATGGTTACAGTGGCAAAATTCATTTACTGGTTGGTGTTTATGCCGATGGCAGCGTAGCCGGCGTGCGGGCTGTTAAACATAGCGAAACACCTGGACTAGGTGACGCGATTGAAACTCAAAAATCTGATTGGATTTTTAGCTTTAATAACCGCTCACTGGACAGCCCAACACCGACAAAATGGTTAGTCAAAAAAGATGGTGGAGATTTTGACCAGTTTACTGGCGCAACCATAACGCCAAGAGCGATCGTACTCGCGGTAAAGAAGACATTACTTTATTTCCAGCGAAACGCAGATAGTATTTTTCAATAAAGTTATTGATATGAATAGAGAAATTACTCAAAACGGCTTATGGACTAACAATGTTGCACTCGTGCAACTACTTGGCTTATGCCCATTGCTCGCAGTCACTAACAACACGATTAATGGGGTTGGGCTTGGAGTAGCGACAATGGTCACTCTTATTTTATCGAATACGCTGGTCTCGTTAATCAGAGGCTTTATTCGAAGTGAAGTGCGCCTCCCTGTTTTTGTATTGATTATCGCCTGTGTCGTGACCGTTATAGAGCTACTCATGAAAGCCTTCTTCTTTGATCTATTTTTGGTATTAGGCATATTCATTCCCTTAATCGTCACTAACTGTGCCATTATTGGTCGTGCCGAGGGTTTTGCATCACGCAATCCGGTTGGAGCCTCTGCACTCGATGGTTTTATGATGGGACTGGGCTTCCTTGGCGTACTCGCTTTATTGGGCGCAATGCGTGAAATAATTGGGTCAGGCACATTGTTCGCAAATGCAGACTTGATGTTTGGTGAGTCGGCCAAGACGTTAACCATTACATTCAATGAAGACTACCCTGGATTTTTACTCGCAATTTTGCCACCGGGTGCTTTCTTTGGTTTGGCTATTTTAATTGCGGTCAAGAATGCTATGAGTATACGGGCCAAAGAAAAGGCTAACTTGGTTGACACAACAGTCGACGCCAAAATAGCTTAAACTGAATTAGAGCTCACAGTGAATAAAATTAAACGTCATGAAATCTTCAGTCGGTTTCAAGCAGGTATCCTAAAGCCAACCAGCGAATTGAAATACAACTCGATCTTTGAGCTATTAATTTCTGTCTTGTTGTCGGCTCAGGCCACCGATATTAGCGTCAATAAAGCCACCGCAAAACTTTACCCTGTCGCTAACACGCCGGAAACCATACTCGCATTGGGTGTGGACAGGTTAAGCCAGTATATAAAAACCATTGGTTTGTTTAATTCAAAAGCTAAGAACACTATCGCAACTTGCAAAATACTCATAGAGCAACATAACTCAGTAGTCCCAGAAGACCGTGTTGCACTAGAAGCCTTGCCTGGCGTTGGTCGAAAGACTGCCAACGTGGTTTTAAACACCGCATTCGGTCATCCAACTATTGCTGTCGATACGCATATATTCCGGGTTTCAAACCGAACCGGCATTGCACCGGGAAAAGATGTTATTGTAGTAGAAAAGAAACTGATTAAATTCGTCCCAACAGAATTTAAGATAGATGCGCACCATTGGTTAATCTTACATGGGCGCTACACTTGCATCGCTCGCAAGCCACGCTGCGGTAGCTGTATTATCGAGGATTTATGCGATTACAAACACAAAACTGATCCTCAATAAGGCTCGGAATAAGGGATAGAAATGTTTCAATCACGTGAAGAAGTTCGACAAGTTTACCTCACCGTCTGGCATAAAATGCAGCAGAAATCTCTGTTAGAACCGATGGAAGCAATTATTTCAGACGTGATAAAACTGCATCCAGAATATCATTCTCTGCTAGAACAGGGCGAGTCAGCTAAAGAGCAAGACTTCACGCCTGAAGATGGAAAAACCAATCCATTTTTGCACATGGGCATGCACATTGCGATCCGTGAACAGGCTGGTGCAGATAGACCTCCCGGCATACAGGCGGCCTATCAAAAACTGTTCAAAAAGAACGCCCCTCATGACGCTGAACATTCAATGATAGAGTGCCTGGGGCAAGCTTTGTGGCAAGCTCAACGAGATAACGTCATGCCTGACGACAATGCCTATCTGGCCTGTATAAAAAAAATCTAGCCATAGAAATCAAACTGTTTATGACAATCAACCTGTATGCTTTAGATTCATCGTCCTCTGCCTTTAATCTAAAAACTGTGGGTGCTTTCCAGCATTACTCCGACTTTACACACGCTTTTTTCACATGCCTCTCGGGTTTAAGAAATGCCACTACCGTTTCCTATTAGCCGGATGGTTATTATTCGGCTGACCATCAGTCAGTTGACTAGTAGGTCGATATGAAGTCATCCGAGAACACTCGCGTCCATTTAACCGCCTATCGCATGTTTATGGTGGCAGCAATCGGCCTGGTCGTGGGTATGGTCAGCTCTTTTGCAACGATTGGGTTCGTAGAATTAGTCCAATCGCTTAATCACCTTTTTCTAGTCACCGCTGAAAGCCGCTCTAATGTTGATTCTAACACACTGGCATTTGCCACAGTTTTATCAGTTTCAATTGGCGGCTTGATCGTCGGCCTACTGTTGCATTATGGTGTGAAATCTAGACAACCGCTGGGCGTACCAGACACCATTTATGCCGTACAGCTTCGTGAAAAACTACCCGATCCTAAATCGGGCTTCTTTTCCACCCTGGCCTCTATCGTATCAATTGCTTGTGGTGCGTCGGTTGGTCAGTATGGCCCTGTTGTTTATCTGGGTTCATTGATCGGACAGTTAACCAATCGTTTAAATTTGGGGGTGCGTGATATTCGCAGTATCGCCATTGCCTGCGGTGTTGCAGCCGCCATATCGACTGCCTTCAATGCACCGATCGCGGGTTTAATTTTCACTCATGAAGTAATTCTTCGGCATTATTCGTTACGCATATTCACCGCAGTTACCGTTGCTTCGGCCTGCGGCTTTGTCGTTGCGAATGTGATATTTGAACACCCACCCCTATTTTTGATCGAGTTTGACCGGGTTAAGCATGTATATGAGTTTTTATTATTTGCACTTGAAGGCATCGCCTGTGGATTGATTGCTGTGCTATTCATGAGACTACTTAATACCACTACCGATTATGCTTGCCAAATTAAAATGCCAGCACCACTGAAACCAATGTTAGCCGGTTTCGCGCTGGCTATCGTCGCGTTACAGGTACCCGAAGTTCTGGGTGTTGGCCAAGATGTCTTGAGGCTTGCTAGCGTAGAGGGAAATTATGGAGCTGGCCAACTGGCTACTATTTTAGTCACTAAGTTTATGGTCACGATACTATGCATCGGCTTTGGTTTTGCCGGTGGTGTTATCTTCCCTGCTTTGTTGATTGGCGTTTTATTCGGTGCTTTATTTGCTATATCTATACCTGCGTTATTGCTCGAACAATATTCTGGGGTTTCGGTTTATGCCATTTCAGGCATGGTGGCGCTTGCCAGTCCAATTATCGGCGCACCTTTGACCGCTTTGCTGATTATTTTTGAGCTAACCCGAAACTATGAAATCACCATCGCCGCCATGATAGCGTTAGTATTTTCGAACCTGGTGTCTTATCAATGTTTTGGTCGTTCACTGTTTGATTCCCAACTGGCTAAGCGCGGCCTCGATTTATCGCTAGGGCGGGACCGAGGCTATTTACAACATCACCAGGTCTTAGAGCATTGTGTTCAACATTTGCCTTGCATCGATGGCAATCAAACCAGTGATGCTTTGATTGAACAGTTTAAAATCGAAGGTCATCAAACCGCGATAGTGACCGATACCAATCATCGCTATCTTGGACTGGCGACACTCGATCAATTAATCCAGGCTCGCCCTGACGCTATTCTGTCGAGCATCGAATTCAAACCTGTATTACTATTCGACGAGTCCACCAGTCTGTGGCACGCAATGGAAGTCATGCGGAATTTTAGTGGTGAAGCAGTGCCAATCGTTAATTCAAGCAATGGACAGTATCTGGGCGCATTGCCCGAAAGTGTCGTTATCGGTGCTTATCTTGATGCCGTTCAGGATTTACGCAGAGAAGAGCATGAGGCATGACAGAAAAATCTAAAGGCTTTCAATATTTATTTTATTTATGAATGGACATAACGAATGAATAATATGACCTTAAAGCAATACATTATTCACGACATTGAATTAGCGTTGCAGGAAGATATTGGCAGCGGTGATATTAGCGCTCTTCTAATTGATGAAAATAAATTATTAACTACTCGACTATTGGTCCGAGAAGAAGCTATTTTATGCGGTACTGCCTGGTTCGAACAGGCTTTCAAACAATGTGATAAAGACATTCAACTCGACTGGCAAGCACAGGATGGTGACCGAGTCAGTGCAGATAGTGTTCTATGTCAAATAAGCGGTTCTGCTCGTGCCATTTTAACCGCAGAACGTACCGCGCTTAACTTTTTACAAACCTTGTCAGGGACTGCAACCACAACTCGTTATTATGTTGACCAAATTAGTCGGACTCAATGCCGTATTCTTGATACTCGAAAAACCATTCCACATTTGCGCCTAGCACAAAAATATGCAGTTACCTGTGGTGGCGGTATGAACCATCGAATCGGTTTATTTGACGCCTATCTAATTAAAGAAAATCATCTGGCCGCCTGCGGTAGCATTGGGCAAGCAGTCGAACGCGGTCGAGCATTGCAACCAGACCGATTACTAGAAGTAGAAGTTGAGACCCTCGCACAGTTGCAACAGGCCATAGATGCAAAAGTAGATCGAGCATTAATTGATAATTTCAGCCTGGAAGAAATAAAACAGGCGGTTAAAATGACTGCCAAAAAAATTCAACTTGAGGCTTCGGGAAATATCACTAATGAATCATTATTAAAAATTGCCAATACAGGGGTCGACTTCATATCCATTGGAGCACTAACCAAACATGTGCGAGCGATCGATTTTTCCTTACGCTTTTTATATCCTTAAAAAATTCTATAGAAATAATAATGTCCTAATATAGATATCACCCAAAATCGTTGTATCAGCATGGTTTTGATAGCAATCTATTGCACAAATTGTCTATATGCCACACTAGAGAAAAAACCTGATTTCTGCTAGTATTTTTACTTTAATAGATGCCATCTGCTTTTATACTTAAGTACTCTATTAAAAACTTCCCTTTAGCCTTTTGTAGGAGTCACGATCATCAACGGCAGTACCATTCTGATTAATCTAGTTGGTGGGGTTTCTTTGTTGTTGTGGGGCTTACGCATGGTGCGTATCGGTATTACTGATGCCTGGGGTAATGAAGTTCGAACTGCATTAGGCGCCAGCCTTTCCAATCGATTCAAAGCTTTTTTCACTGGCCTTGGTGTTACTGTTTTATTGCAAAGTAGCAGCGCGACGGCTTTACTGACAGCCTCATTTAGTGGCCAGGGCATCATTAACACGGGCCCAGCGCTTGCCGTATTATTGGGGGCAGATGTTGGTACAACGCTGGTCGCCCAAGTACTTACTTTTGACCTATCCGTTTTGTCGCCCATGTTAATCGCCATCGGTGTCGGCATGTACACTTACTCTGACAGTGGGCGGTCTCGCGATATCGGCCGATTAGTACTTGGTATTGGAATGATGTTATTGGCGCTAAAGTTAATTTTAGCTGCATCAACTCCCATGCGTGAATCGGTTATCGTGCAGAGTATTTTCTCTTCATTAGGGAATGATTTAATTCTGGCTGTGATTGTTGCTGCACTGATCGCCTGGATGGCGCATTCGAGCCTTGCCACCGTATTGTTAATTATTACACTAGCGAGCACTGGCGCACTTGAGCCTAGCGTTGCTTTTGCCTTTGTACTAGGTGCTAATATTGGTAGTGCTATCCCGCCCTTTATTGCAACGCTTGGCAGCAGCAGCAGCGCCCGACAACCCCCATTAGGTAACTTGATTTTTAGGGTTTGTGGCGTTGTCATTGTGCTGCCGATGGTTGGATATTTGTCAGGTTGGTCAGCCCAGTTTGATATGGATGCGGCACGCCAAATTGCTAATTTTCATATGCTTTTCAATATAGCATTGGCTATTTTATTCTTGCCGTTGATTCATCAAATGGCCGCACTAACCGAGAAATTGTTACCTGAAATCGAGGATGAGACGAGTGAACTAAAACCGATGCATTTGAATAAGTCTGCTTTTGCCACACCGCTAGTAGCTTTGCTCAATGCAGAACGCGACGTCCTAAAAATGGGTGAGATTGTTGAACGAATGTTCAGAAATACGTTCATTGCGTTAAAGAAAAATGACGTCGATCTAGCCAAAAAAACGCTCGCAATGGATCAAATCACTAACCTGTTCTATGATGAGATAAAACTATATCTGACTAAGCTCAGTCGAGAGGCACTGGGTGAAAAAGAAAGTATGCGTTGTGCTGAAATCATGAGCTTTGCAACTAACCTAGAACATATTGGAGACATTATTTCAGTCGATATGATCGACAGCCTGTTGCGTAAAAAAATGACATCTGGCGTAAAAATGTCATTACAAGACAGAGAAGACATCAACAATTTATACCAGCCAGTTTTACTTAGCTTTAACCTGTCGTTGAGCGTTTTTACCTCAGGTGATATTAGTATGGCCAGGCAGCTGCTAGCGAAGAAATATAAATTTATCAAACTAGAAAAGCAAGCTGTTGTGAATCACCTCAATAAACTGAGGGAAGACGTTACCTACGATTCTCGTTTGAGCGCATTGCAGCTCGATGTTATTCGTGACTTAAAGCGTATCAACTCGCATTTAACGTCAGTTGCTTATCCAATCTTAGAGTCTGCAGGTCAATTGCGTAGCCGCTTACGAACGAGCGATACAACTGAAACTAACGTTGCCAGTTAGCAAGACTAGTTCCGCTAGCTAAAAGGTTAATTGGGTTGGGGCTATCGAACTTAGGTAATAGCTTCCCACCTTGCGAGCGTACCGACATCGGTCCATTTTCCTTCGAACCATTCTCCAGTCACTTGATTGCCTTCAATAGCTTTTCGCAACAAAGGGGCTAACGCTTGTTTACCATGAACAAGGTCTTCAAAAAATGATTTATGGAAGCAAGATATGCCAGCGAAAGTATGGCGATCCTCCAATCTGTTATTGACATAGCCATCCTTCAACCCAAAATCTCCTTTAGCGTTATGTAATGGATTTTTTACCATCACTAAATGAGCGACTGCTTCTTTTGATAGCAGTTTTTCAAATGAATAGTCAGTAAGAATATCACCATTAACCACTATAAACCGGTCATTCAATTTTCCTAATGCGTGAACAATGCCTCCAGCAGTTTCAAGCGCCTCCGCTTCACGACTATAGACAATTTCAAGCCCAAACTGGCTACCTGAGCCCATTGCTGCTTCGATCTTCTCACCGAGCCAACTGACATTCACCACCACCTGCTTGATACCCGCCCGAGCTAGCGCTTCAAAATGATAGCTAATCAGTGGTTTACCTTTAACATTCAGCAATGGCTTGGGACACGTATCAGTATGAGGACGAAGCCGCTCGCCGCGTCCAGCGGCTAGGATCATTGCATTCATTCGATCATTGCCTTTATTCGTTCAGATAAATTTAATTCTGCCATTAAATCACTGAAGCCTGCCATGCTTGGTTCCAATTCACTTACCTGAAATAGATAATTGAGTGTGCGAGGAATGTCATTCAAATAACCCCTTTTGCCATCTCGAATTTTCAACCGAGAAAATATCCCCACCGCTTTCAAGTGACGCTGGATACCCATTAAGTTAAACCAACTTAAGAATTGCTGTGGCTCGACATCAACTAATGCCTGCGCTTTTGCCGCATGGTAATAATCCAGTGCCAACGACTCAACCTCATCGATAGGCCAGTCGATATAACAGTCTCGTAATATCGACACTAGGTCATAAGTAATGGGACCACATACGGCGTCTTGAAAATCGATAATACCCGGATTATTCGTCTCGATTTTCATCAAATTACGCGAATGATAATCGCGATGTACGAATAGCTGCGGCTGTTCGAGGGCATTTTGAATCAGCGCTTGTTTAACTGAAATCCATTGCTTTTGCTGTAATTCATTAAGTTGAATACCCAACAAGTCCCCCAAAAACCAATCATGGAATAGATCCATTTCCTGATTTAGTAGCTCTCGGTTGTATTCGGGAAAACAGTGACTCGAAACCTTAACTTGCATTTGCAACAACGCATCTAATGCATCAACATACAGAGATACTTTACTATCAACATTGAGTGCTGATAGATAAGGAGTTTCACCTAGATCAGTCAATAGTAGAAAACCTAGCTCAAGATTTTGATCAATAACCTCAGGTGCTGATAATCCAGCCTGACGTAACTTCATAGCAATTTCAATAAAACGATCACAGGGCTCTTTATCTGGAGGTGCATCCATCACTATCCAGGAATTTACACCTTGCTGAAGGCGATGATACGACCTAAAACTGGCATCTTCAGATGCAGAAGTTAGCGTATAATTATAGTAGCCGAGGCCATTTAGCCATCGAACCATTAATTGAAGTCTATCGCTCATATCAAATGTAGGCGCTTATTATTAGTTGTAACAGAATAAATGTGCCTATTATCTAGTTTTAGCTTGCCATGAAGCAAACAATTATTTTATGTTTAGGCAACTTTTTAAATTTATCTTCAAACTGAGCAATCCATGAATAGCATCGAAAAATTACTAACCTTGATGGAAAGGTTACGCACACCCAAAACTGGCTGCCCCTGGGACCTGAAGCAAACCAGTGCATCGATTGCAGCCTACACGCTAGAAGAAACTCATGAAGTACTCGATGCTATCGAACGTGACGACATGAACAATTTAAAAGAGGAGCTAGGCGACCTACTATTCCATATAGTATTTCATAGCAGAATCGCGCAAGAACGAGGCATTTTTGATTTTGATCAAGTGGTTGAGGGCATTGTCACCAAAATGACGCATAGACATCCCCATGTCTTTGATCAGAACCATCAGGCTGAGACTGACGAGGAGACCCTTAAACAGCAGTGGCAAGACTTAAAGTCAAAGGAAAAAGCATTTTCAGGCGCACCTTCGACAAATTTTGGACAAAATTCTGCCTCACAATCAGCCATTAAAAGAGCGATTAGCTTGCAGTATGAAGCCGCTGAATACGGTTTTGACTGGCCTCAACTAAGCTTCGTCCTTGATAAGCTAGACGAAGAAGTTGCGGAGCTAAAACAAGCAATAGAGTGTGGTGATCCAACACAGATCAGTGATGAGCTAGGAGATGTTTTATTTGTTTGTCTGAATATTGCTCGACACCTTAAAATTGAAGCTGAGATGTCTCTTCGGCAAACCAATCAAAAATTCATTCGTCGCTTTGCTTATGTAAAACAAGAGATGCAATCTTCCGATATTAATATGAGCCAGCAGGCATTAGATCAAATGGAAGCTTTTTGGCAACAGTCCAAATCTGTCGTAGGATAGATAGTAGGAAAGTCCGATGAAGCGAAACCGATTACAAACTAAACAGAAAATTCTCAAAGCCGTAGAGAGCTTACTGCTTGAGCAAGGCTATCCAGCCGTTGGAGTCAACGCTATTGCTCGCCAGGCCGGTTGCGACAAGGTGCTTATTTACCGTTACTTTGGTGGCTTTGATGGATTACTGCTGGCTTTTGCTGAATCGACCCAACTTTGGTGGGAAGTTGATGAGGTTATGAGTGAAACTGCCGAAGCCCTGGCAAACCAGCCCTTACAGGAATACTTGCAAACTTTATTAAAACGACATGCCTCGTCCCTACAAGCAATGCCATTGACGCTTGAGATTATGGCTTGGGAAATGTCAGAGCAAAATAACCTCACTATTGCGCTGGGCCGCACTCGAGCAGAACGAGGCATGGCACTCATTAAAAAAATCCGAACACATTATTCACAACCTAATTTTGATGTTGGCGGCATTCTTGGTGTGTTTGGTGCGGCTATCAACTATCTGGTAATCCGCACTCGCAAGTCACCACCTCAACACATGAAGGAAGAGTGGTGGAGATTGCAGCAAACCATCGCTAAAATGTTAAACAATCAATCATGAGCTATTCATGAGCAAAATTATAAACCTCGAAAAAACAATACTTCGCTTTAACGATATTGATCAATCCGAACTCATTAATCTATTAGCCCGTTACCAACTAAAAGTAAAAATTACAGCTCCTGATAAGGCTATTCCAGGGAGTTTTTGGGGTGATGAAGAAGCTGGACTCATAGGCCATGAGATTTTCTTAAGACAAGATACACCGGTTCACTCAATTTTACATGAAACCTGCCACTTTATTTGCATGGACGCCACTAGACGCAAACAACTCAACACCAACGCAGGTAATATCCAGCAAGAAGAGAACGCCGTTTGCTATTTACAAATATTGCTCGCAGATGATTTACCCTCACTGGGCCGTCAGCGCATGATGTTTGACATGGACACCTGGGGTTATAGCTTTCGCCTCGGCAACGCTCAAAACTGGTTTGAGCACGACGCAGAAGAGCCGCGCAATTGGCTGCTAGAACATAAATTGATCGATCAGTGCAGTCGATCAACCTATCAGTTGCGGTCCTAATTAATTAGGTCACTATTGAATTAGTCGCACTCAAAATCTACTGCAGAATTTTAAAAACTAAACTAAACTAGGATTCTTCCGATCACACACCAACAGGCAGGAGAAACTGAGTGGATATTGCTACAATCGTTGGCTTTATTTTTGCATTTGTAATCATTGGGGTTGCCATCATTATGGGTGGTCCCTTCATGATATTTGTCAATCCACCGTCGATTGTGCTAGTTGTCTGTGGCACTTTTGCCGTGACTTTAATGCGAATCACTTTAGCCGACTTTCTGGGATCATTTAAGATTGGTTTAAAAGGATTCTTCTATAAACTTGATTCGACTCAAACCTTGATCGATGAGTCAGTAGAAATGGCTAAGTTAGCTCGTAAAGAAGGTATTCTTTCACTTGAAAACAGAGAAATCACTAATCGTTTTTTGCAAAAAGGCATCGGCCTATGCATCGACGGTCATGCACCAGAAATTGTGAGCAACTTGTTAACCAAAGAAATCAAGCTGTCGATTGAGCGTCATACTGTGGGTTCCGATATGTTTAAGTCGATGGCAGTTTATGCTCCAGCGATGGGAATGATTGGCACACTGATTGGCCTAGTGCAGATGCTTGCGAACATGTCAGACCCCGCTTCAATTGGACCTGCGATGTCCATTGCATTATTAACTACACTATATGGCGCAATCATTGCCAACGCCTTTGCTCAGCCTCTGGCAGAAAAATTAATTTTAATCCGCGGCTATGAAAAACGTAATAGAGATTTAATCCTGGAAGCGATTAAGGGTATTCAAGACGGCACCAACCCCCGCGTATTAAAACAATTGTTAGACGCCTATATATCCGAAGGTAAACGAGTAGAAGGTGATTAAGGCACAATCGTTGATGATTTTAACCTTAATTTATTCGAATGTGACAGCTGCGCAATGAGTGAAGAATGCGAATGCCCCCCATGTGAAGAAGGTCCGCCTCCCTGGCTTGCAACCTTTGCCGACTTAATGACGCTACTCATGTGCTTCTTTGTTTTGCTGTTATCTTTTTCTGAAATTGACGCTCTCAAGTTCCGTCAGGTTGCTGCTGCAATGAAAAATGCCTTCGGTGTTCAACGCTCTATTGAGGCAATCGAAATACCAAAAGGAACCAGTGTCATCGCTAAAAAATACAGCCCAGGCAAACCAATTGAAGTAACGCCACTAGAGATAATGAGAGAAAAAACCACTGACGACTCCAAAGCTAACCTTGATTTTTCTGATACTAGCTCCAAAAATGATATGTCCCTTGGTGACACTAATGCTGAAGCCATCGTTAAAGCAAAAGCGGAACAAACAGCACAAGAACAAGCACAAATATTACAGGAAAAATTGGCTGACGCTATCGGTGATGGTTTATTAGACGTGGAAGCTTTTGGCGACCGGGTACTGATCCGCATTCGTGAAAAAGGCTCTTTTGGTTCTGGACAGGCTAAATTGAAAGAAGATTTCTTTCCTATTCTCCAACTCATTGCTGACGTTTTAAAAGAAAGTGATGGTTTGTTCATTATCTACGGACACACTGATGACATTCCTATCAAAACCAAACAATTTCGATCTAACTGGGAATTGTCAGCCAGCCGAGCCGCTAGTGTTGTTCACTATTTTATACAGCAGGGTGGCATTGATCCAGAGCGATTGGAAATTCGGGCCTTAGCGGACAACCAGTCCATAGTTCCAAATGATAGCTGGTATCATCGCTCTCAGAACCGAAGAATTGAAATCAATGTACTTCATGGTAATAATTTGTCGATTGCCCCAGAAGCATCAGCCGACAATATTAATTTTATCAATGATAGTGTCCTAGAAAACTGAGTTTAACTATGAATAATCAACGCCGACGTTATTTCCGTATCGAGGATACACTCAGCTTTACTGTCTTAATGATCGATCCAAGCGAATTACAAACTCAAATCGACAATTTTTGGAATGAAAAACCAGTTTATGGCGAACATCATAGAGTTAATCATCAAATCGAGCAGCAGTTAAAAGATTTTAATGTGATTGAAAAAAAAATGCCCGAATTGGCACGTTACCTTTCTGTATTACAGGCCCAAGTAGATAGCCTAACAGCAAAAGCATTATCAGAACAAATATCTAGTCTTGACAGACAAAAAGTCAATCTAAGTGGACAGGGTATGTCCTATATGGCTGATCAAAAACTGATAGTCGGTAATACGGTCAAGCTTGATCTGGAACTATTGTCTCCGAACCTAATGATAACAATATTTGCCCAGGTAGTTTCAATTGTGCCAATGTCTGGCCAGAATCCTGAACAATATAGAACATCCCTAGACTTCACTCATATTTATGAAGCGGATCAGGCTCTTTTAGTAAAACGTATTAATACACAACAATTGAAAGATATTGTTGCAGCCAAATCAATTACTGACGAATAACATCTGATACTAAACTCTCATGTCTGATAGTGCCGCTAAGGACTGGTTATCAAGTCATAAAAGGTCATTACCTGCAATACATACTCCACCAAAAAGTGCTCAGTACGTTAAATTAAAATACGGCACCTCTATCCGATCGTGCTGATGTAATTTCACTTGATGTCGGCATGATTATTTGGCTATTCGAAAAATGAATGTCAAACGTAATGTTATCAAGGGACACTGCATAAATTCAATTCATAGCCTATTGGGCTTAATGGTTTTTCCAGCGGTCGCTTCCTTTATTGAAAAGTTCGAATCGTTTGACGGGTTAGAATTTAGCAGTGACACGCATCAAACGTATCGTCAGTTAATAAACCGAAATTTTCACCTTATGCATTAGATCTGCACTTATTAAACTTCAGGGCATGAACAAACCACGCCAAAATCAAACCGCTATCCCGTCGCACAATGTGATTGAAATCTATATTTGATTCCCAATGATATCAAAAATATTAGCAAGCACCCTTACTCAACAAAGTCAGTTCGGGCTGTGCAGAGTTGAGGTCTACTGTTCAAGCATGAATTACATTGCCCTACTTAAGCACGAGAATCATGACAACAATCTAGAAGCACCTACCGCACAGCCCGTACTATTCAGATAGTGGCTGAAATAACCCGGCAAGCAGAGGTTGTTAGGACCATGATGCTTTAATACAGTCATTAAACTGTAAGGCTGAGTAAATCGATTATCCAGTATCAAGCTTACCCAAAATTTCTTTTCAGCGGCGCTTGAAGCGCGCTACAATTTCCTATTAGTGATGTTTCCTCTGCTATTGCCAAAGCTTCCTTTTGCCACCTTTCACAAAGCCAATATTAGAAGTTAAAAAGCAACGATCCGTATCGCCAATTTACCATTTGCTGAAAAAGTTAATTACTGATGGAATTATTCAATACCGCTAAGACCAACATCATCAAGCTACCTATCAAAAAACTAGCTAAAGAACAGCAGCTTTCTCGAGTCGTTTTACCGCGTTTATATAATGATGGTAACCCATTATCAGCTAAAATGAGCCAAGGCCTTAACAATGAATCTCTCCAGTTAAAACTCCAAATTAAGCTTTTAAATGACGGAGTAATTAAAACCTCATCATAAAACCACAGCCACTATAGGCTAAACCTGTCGACTTAAAAGTTAGTTGCCAAAGTCAGGATTTTTTCTCATTTTACTGTTTGCTGGTGAAGAGCTTATTGGCATATGGTTTACGATAGCACTAATAACCTTAACGAGAATTTGTACAAAATGTTTAAGCCAAGTTTATTGATGATTAGAACGGCCCTCTCCTGCCTGCCCCAACGAGCGAGAAAAGCTAGTTTAAGCCAAAGAAGAGTTAACTAAACAGAAGCACTGAGTAGCCAGTCACTCAATAATCTAGCCTGTTCTGATAAAGGCCGATTGCTATCCCATGTCAGATAATAAGATCCTGGTGCTTTCATTTCCATATCACCAAAGCGGACTAATTTATTTTGTTTGATTAAGGTATCAACCTGACTATCCCAGCCGAGCGCTACCCCTTGATTTTCCTCTGCTGCTTGTAACGCCACCACGTAATTATTAAAACGTCTAAAATTGGACTCTGGCAATACAACACCCCATTTAGCAATCCAACTGCTCCACCCAATCCAACTTGGATCAAGACTATCCAGACGTAGTAATGGGAAATTAGCCAGTTGTTCCGGCTCTGTTAACTCATGTTGCTCTGCGAATTCTCGACCGCAGACTGGATAGATAATATCGTCAAACAAACGCGTAGCTGACTCGCCTGGCCAATCTCCATTACCATATCGAATACGAATATCAGCAGATCTAAAACCTTCATCATGCGGATTATCAGAAATGGCATGATTAAGTGCAACTTGCTTATGCATGGCCCAAAAACCACCTAGCCGAGGCATCAACCACAAAGACGCGAACGCAGTAGTTGCTCCAATGGTGATACTAGCCGTTTCATTCCGTGTTTTTAGTGATTGCCATGCATTGCCGATGTTACGAAAACTACTGCTGAGAACCTGATGAAGATCTAACCCAGCTTTAGTCAATTCAACACCCCGATGATGACGTTTAAAAACGGCTAGTCCTAAGTCCGTCTCGAGTAGTTTAATCTGTCGACTAACGGCCCCTAAAGTGACCCCTAGCTCGGCTGCTGCCTGAGTTAAATTGCCGTGGCGCGCGCAAGCATCGAATGTATTTAAACCGGTTAAACTCGGCAACTTATAATATCTTCGAGCCATCTGATAAACACCTGTTTAATATTAATTACTGTAATAAATTTTGATTAATTACCTATTATTTACTTGAGTTAAACTAATAGGCTTGTGGCTCGAAAAATATCTAATTGCATAATTCATTAAACACCAAGACTTTACCTAAAGTAAAGTCTTGGTGCTTTTTTTGAATATTGCCAAATAAATCAAATGAAGGCACTGTACTGTAAAATTTTAATCAAAATCCTAAGCTTTATAACAAGGGTGAAATTCAATGCTACATATTAATCAGGCAACAACTTCTTTTGATTTAGATATTGATTCTGTATTGAAACCCATTACTCATGCCTCTGGTCTACCCAATGTGGTTTATACAGATACAGACTATATGCGGCACGAGCGCGACCAAGTGCTTGGCACCAGTTGGGCAGGTTTATGGTTTTCGAGTGATTTACCAGAGCAGGGCTATGCCAAGCCAGTTGAATTTATGGGTTTACCTTTAGTCATCACTCGTAATAAACAGAATGAGATAAAGGTTTTTCATAATGTCTGCAGTCACCGAGGCACAGTTCTAGTCAAAGAGGAGCTTTCAGTCCAAGGTGTTTTGCGCTGCCCATATCACTCTTGGAGTTACAATCTCGATGGCGATTTAATGGGAACGCCTCATATTGGCGGTGTTGGCGAGCATAAAGTAGACGGGTTTAAACATTGTGATCACGGCCTCAAGCCAGTGCGCAGTGCTATATGGATGGACACCATTTTCATAAATTTATCGGGCGATGCAGTTGAGTTTGAGCATTACATCAAACCATTGTCTGAACGCTGGCAAACATTTTTGGGTAAAACAGGCCTTGGCTCTTTACAGGCTGCGATCAATGGCAAAGGCATGCAGATTGAAATTCAGGCCAACTGGAAACTGGCGGTAGAGAATTATTGTGAAAGCTACCACTTGCCCTGGATTCACCCGAGCCTTAATAGCTACTCAAAGCTCGAAGACCATTATCACATCATGATCGATGAAGACTTTTCAGGTCAGGGTAGTTATGCCTATCGACTATCAGATGAGGTAGGCACCGCTTTGCCTCGCTTTTCAGAATGGCCACAAGATAAATTAGAACAAGCCGAATATGTGTCGTTTTATCCCAACGTACTGCTCGGAATTCAAGCAGATCACGCCTTTGTAATGATTATTGAGCCAGTATCATCTAACAAGTCAATCGAGCATCTACGGTTATTTTATGTAGGTGGAGATGCTCTGGTGGACGATTTAGCGGCGAGTCGAAATTCAACTCTGGAATCCTGGCGTGTTGTTTTCAGTGAAGATATTGATGCGGTCGAGGGTATGCAAAAAGGTCGTTTATCTCTTGGTTACACTGGTGGTGTCTTCTCACCAGTGATGGATAATCCAACCCATCACTTTCATCAGTGGATCGCACGCAAACTAAAAGCAGCAACCTAAAACAACCTAGATCAAGGGTTGAGCAGTGCCAAGCTGATCCGCTTATTCTGCTTACCCTTATTTTTTTCACAATCACTTCACCAATCTCTGTCGAATTATTCACATGCGTGCCACCACAGGGTTGATAGTCAGTATCCAGAATGATCACTGTCCGAATATTGCCTTGCCCTTAGGGTGGCTGCACCGACATGGGACGCACTAGATCAGTATTTTGCGCCAGCGCCTCATCAATTATCAAGCCAATACTCACGGCCAACTGGCTATTGATTAAACGATTCATTTCAATCAACCAATTATCCTTATCGACAACCTGTCCTTGTCAACCAAAATCAATTCGATTATCTATTTCAACGAGCACCCCCGTTGCTAGATCCGTAATTAGGTGACACATCAAATGCAGGCTGGTGTGCATTCGCATGTGACGATGATGCCTTTCCCAATCTAGCAACATATTGACCCTGTCACCCACTTTGAAAATCAATAGAGCTTCTGCATTCATTTGATGAACAATAATAACGCTGTCTTAAGCAAAAAAGGTGCCTGTTAAACGATACTCATCACTATTGAATATAAGAGTGCCAGTTTCTCTTGGCTGCGCCCACCCATTGGATAAAAGATGGTAGATTCGATTAAAATGCCATCATCTAATACAGCAACAATTTCACTTTGATGTGCTTTCTGATCGCTGTCTTGGTAAGATATTTTTTCCTATCATTAAATCATCGCTCTCGTTAGGCTTTATAATTTTTACTCAGTAGCGATTTTGACGCCAGTACCCGTCTTATCCAATATGAAATGAATTCTGAATCATCACCCAAATTGCCTCAACGGAAGATAATCCACATCGATGCTGATTGCTTTTATGCAGCTGTCGAAGTCCGTGATAATCCAGCATTAAAAGGCTTGCCTATCGCAGTCGGGGGCAACGCTGATCGCAGAGGTGTTATCGCAACCGCCAGTTACGAGGCGCGTCAGTTCGGCATTCACTCCGCCATGGCGAGCGCCACTGCGCTAAAACGATGCCCAAACCTAATATTGATCTCAGGTCGAATGGCGGCCTATCGTGAGGCCTCTCGTCAGATGCGTGGAATATTCGCTGAATACACTGATTTAATTGAACCACTTTCTCTCGATGAAGCGTTTCTCGACGTTTCGGACTGTGACCACTGTCAAGGTAGCGCGACATTAATCGCCAGAGAAATTCGCCAACGCATTGCAGACACAGTTGGCATTACCGTGTCGGCCGGTATTGCACCCAATAAATTTATTGCTAAAGTGGCAAGTGACTGGAATAAGCCCAACGGACAGTTTGTTGTTACGCCAAATCGGGTTGTTGAATTCCTAAAAGACTTGCCCGTCAAAAAAATATGGGGGGTTGGCAAAGTAACGGCAGCACGATTAGAAAAACACGGTATCAAGTCTTGTTCGGATGTCCGCCAATATTCTTTATTTGAGTTTGTTCAAATGTTCGGTAACTTTGGTGAACACATTTATAAACTTGCCCATGGAGAAGATAACCGCCCAGTGGTTTCTGAATGGCGCCGAAAATCAATTAGTGTTGAAAACACCTACGAGCAAGATTTATCAAATTTGGCCACCTGCATAGAAAAAATACCTGCGTTAATCGCAGAGCTAGAGAAACGTATGGAAAACCTTGATGCTGATTATGGTATCCAAAATAGCTTCCTAAAATTAAAATTCAATGATTTCACCCAAACGACTATTGAGCGAAATAACAGTAAACCAATCTTTGCTGATTTGAGTTCACTTTGTGAGGAAGCATGGTTGCGCAAGAAGCTCCCCGTCAGACTCGTTGGCATCGGGGTTAAGTTAAATGATTTAACTGAGAACAGCGATCAACTCGACTTATTTATGGACCCCACTCAGAATTAGTTTGGGTCTGCTGGCAATAAAACGAAATAAGTATCGTACCCATAGTCCGTTATGGGTACCAATCAAAGTTTTAGCTATGACGATAACGTAGGCGTTAGTTCAATTGTCATTTTTGCACCATGCATTGCATAACCTACTTTTTCGATTTGCTTGATCACATCATCTTGATCTAATGCCGAGTGTTGCTTACCTTTCTCAACCTCTAATCGAGTTTTGAATGGGGATAGCGACAACAAATCTGAATCAATCGAATCGGGCAGTATCAACGCCTCAATACGAGTGCCTTTCGCAACACTGAGGTATTTATCGCCACATTTTGCACTTTGGTAGATATCAATTTTCAAAAGTTAAGTCTCACTGGATTGTTGGTTTTAGGGTAGTTATTCGTAAGTACAAAAATAAGCGGTTGCGACAGCAACCTTGACTTGAAACTTTAAGTTAGCCTCAACTATAAAATATTCACCTGCAGCACAGTCTATCCATTCATCACTCTCAGGCAACTTGACAGTCAGCATACCACTGACAACATTCATCACTTCCTTCTGACTCGTGCCAAACTCATATTCGCCAATAGCCATTACACCTACTGTTGCAGGTAATGTACTGGTTTGAAATCCGATTGATGCCACTTGTCCATCAAAGTATTCATTTACTTTAAACATGTTTGATCGCCCTATTGTTGACCGAGCTTATCTCGACCAAATTAAACTAAACCATATTCTAACTTGGATAGTGAACTGCAGAAAGCACCTAAGTGATATTTATAATGATTAACCACTCATTGTCGGATGTAACTATGTGTTCGGCGCTGCGAAAGCAATCCTTGAATCACACTTCGTTAGCACCCAGATTGCACTAAATTGCCTGGCGGAAACATCAAGAAAAAGCGGCGAGTTCATCCTCGACATTATCACTCCTGCATGTTCATGTGCTCAAGACTTACCGTCACCAATATTTCGTATTGGACATCGCAACAATTGATACCTAGAGCAAAAATACCTATTACTGAACCGACAATAAGAAGAACCGAAGAAATAGAGTTGCTTGGTTTCGGATAATAAGTGCAATTCCAAAGAAAGACGGCCAGCTGATATAGTTCGTCATTTTTCTCGCCAAAGGAAAACACACAATGAACTATCAACAACTGACCGAGAACGAACGATACCAGATTTATACTTTGAAGAAACTGGGATACAGTCAAAAATCTATCGCAGAGATACTCGATAGAAGCCCATCTACTATATCTAGAGAACTGCAAAGAAACCAAGGGCTGTGTGGTTATCGTCCCAAGCAAGCGCAAAGACTAAGCGATACTAGGCGTCAGGAATCGCACAAAGCCATTAAGGTGACTGAAGAAGTAATTGGTTGGATAGAGATACTGATTCGCCAGGAGTTAAGCCCTCAGCAAGTCGTTGATTATTTAAAGATAGAGAAGAAGATTTCACTGCATCATGAAACGGTATAC
>JBNMQI010000011.1:0-32111 GCA_051277905.1 Gammaproteobacteria bacterium
TGGGGGGAGGCAAATGGATTTTTGGAGAAAGTTCAGAACCAGTGACTTTCTTGGACAAAAAATCGTGAACCTATCGACAGGGTAAAAGTGTTTTCATTACGTGGGTTGCCCTCATGCCTCGTGATATTGTGGTTATCACAGGGTCAAGTGCAAGCCAAGCAGCAAAAAAACGGATTGGTGAATTAAATTATGTATCAGAAACATATGAATAATGATCAGTTGGTATGCCCAGTAAATGCGCCAGACTGTCACTGGTTAGGACAAATAGCCTGCTTGCAGCAACAAATTTTAGACCTGTCTGAACTGGTTGCTACGGACGCACTTACGGGGCTCTACAATTTCAGGCATTTTAAAAATGTACTTCAGGTTGAAATGAACCGGTCGAAACGTAGCGGTATTCCGACCAGTTTAGTAATGGTGGACATCGATTATTTTAAGTCTGTCAACGATGCCCATGGCCATGCAGTTGGCAACGTTGTGCTAAAACACATCGCAGCGATTCTTAAGGATGAAGTGAGGAGTGCAGACATTGTTTGTCGATACGGAGGAGAAGAGTTCACTCTGATTTTCCCTGAAACTCATCTCAGGTTTGCGGTTAAGGTGGCGGATCGTATTCGTGAAACCATTGCGATGACGCCAGTCCATTGCAATGGAAAAGATGTTTTGGTGACCGCTAGCATGGGAGCCGGCGTGTATATGAAAACGAGTATTTTGGATGTGATTGATTTTGTTGATTCAGTCGATAAACACCTGTACGAAGCTAAGCAGTCTGGTCGCAACTGTATTTGTCATATAGACTATGCTGACTTACGAAGCGTCACAGAAATCAGTGCTGATGAACGAGCTATGCTATTCAACAACGAATTGGTCATATAACTTTCGCCACCGTTTTATTCGTTCGACGTACTTAATTGATTTATTTTTTTATACCGACTGTTCGTTGTAGCGATCAATGCTCTTCATGATTTCTTTCTGCGCTTCTTCGATATCAACCCAGCCATCAATTTTTACCCATTTACCCGCTTCTAAATCCTTATAATGCTCAAAAAAGTGAGAAATCGCATCTAATAGAGGCTTTGGCACGTCAAGAATACTTTTATAACCCGCATACATGCTACTGAGCTTGTCGACGGGCACGGCTAAGATCTTGGCATCTTCTCCTGCTTCGTCCGTCATTTGCAGCATACCAAGAGGACGAACCCTAACAACAGATCCGGTTATAACGGGGACAGGGGTTAAAACTAATACATCGGCAGGATCACCATCATCCGATAGGGTGTTCGGAATATAACCGTAGTTACAAGGATAATGCATAGAAGTACCCATAAATCGGTCAACGAACATTGCGCCCGTTTCTTTATCTACCTCATACTTGACAGGGTCAGAATGAGAAGGAATCTCAATAATTACATTAATGTCACTGGGTGGGTTCTTGCCGTAACCGACTCGATCTAGAATCATATTTATCTCATAGCAGAGGAAAAAAAAGCGAATTATAACTGATTATTTGGAATTGAGAACGTTTTGAACTATAAATTTCACATCAAACCAAGAATAGTTGGTAATAATAATTGTATTGTAAATTTAGAGAGCGATTGTTAGGCTTAGATCATTATGGGCCTTCTAAGCCTTATTTTATAATAGGAATTATGCGATAACTAAAGAAACCCAACTAATTTTTTGTAAAACTTTGAGGAAAATCCTTTGAAAATTAGTGTATTAAAAGAAATACATGTTGATGAAAAACGGGTTGCGACGACTCCCGATGTTACCGAAAGGCTAATTAAACTGGGCTTTGATGTTGTTGTCGAAACGGGTGCTGGAATAGGTTCGAACTTTTCTGATGAGGCTTACAGGCAAGCAGGTGCTGAAATTTCTCCTACGGCTGAATCAGCTTGGAAATCAGCTGATTTAGTCATTAAAGTCCGCCCTCCGGAGCATAATATCGCATTGGGGAAGCATGAAGTTGACCTAATGTCTGAAGGATGCAGCCTCATAAGTTTTCTATTTCCAGCACAGAATGAAAAACTGCTGGAACAATTGGCAAAACGCAAAATCACGGCTCTGTCTATGGACAGTATTCCGCGTATCTCACGAGCACAGAAGCTAGACGCCTTAAGTTCGATGGCAAATATCTCGGGTTACCGAGCGGTGGTCGAAGCATCTGCACTGTTTGGACGATTTTTTGCTGGCCAGATAACAGCGGCAGGCAAGGTTGCTCCAGCAAAAGTTATGGTAATTGGTGTTGGCGTTGCAGGCTTGTCTGCGATTGCTACGGCTAAATCATTAGGTGCCATCGTTCGCGCATTTGACACGCGTCCAGAAGTGAAAGAACAAATTCTGAGCATGGATGCAGAGTTTCTTGAACTTGAATTTGAAGAAGACGGCAGTGGCGAAGGTGGCTATGGCAAGGTCATGAGCAAAGAATTCATTGATGCCGAAATGGCCTTGTTTGCACAACAGGCGAAAGAAGTTGATATCATCATTACTACAGCCCTCATTCCGGGCAAGCCAGCACCGAAACTAATTACGAGTGCAATGATCGAGAGTATGCGCGATGGTAGCGTGGTGGTCGATCTGGCGGCTGAACAAGGTGGTAACTGTGAGCTCACTGAACCTGGCAAGGTTGTTAACCGAAAAGGTGTGAACATAGTTGGTTACACCGATTTACCCAGTCGTTTAGCGGCGCAATCAAGTCAACTTTACGCGACTAATATCTACAATTTGCTGGAAGAAATGAGCCCACAAAAAGACGGTTCTATTGTGGTTGATATGGAAGATGTTGTAGTACGCGGGGCAACCGTAGTCAACAGTGGTAAAATCACTTGGCCACCACCGGTTGTTGCTGTTTCTGTGGCTAAGAAACCAGAGCCTGCTGTGGTGGCAGAGCCTCCTGCACCTCCCGTAAAGCCACCTTCAAAAGTAGCTAGTATCGCAAAAAGTAGCTTGCTGCCCATGCTCATAGGTGGGTCAGCCCTATTTGGTCTCGGTCTTGTTGCACCCCCATCATTCATGGCGCACTTTACTGTTTTCGTCCTTTCTTGTTTTATTGGTTACATGGTGATTTGGAATGTTGCACCATCTTTACACACACCGTTAATGAGTCTTACGAATGCAATTAGTAGCATTATAGTTCTCGGTGCGTTAACTCAAATTTCGTCAGATAACCCAACAATCATGGTCTTATCGGTGATCGCACTATTAATTACCAGCATCAATATCGTTGGTGGATTTTCAGTTTCGCAGCGTATGCTGCAAATGTTTAAAGGGTAGGATTTAAGATGACTTCAAGCTTAATAACAGCATCTTACCTTGCTGCAGCGATTTTATTTATTTTGGCATTGGGCGGTTTGAAAGATAACCAGTCTGCCAGACGTGGAAACCTTTATGGCATGGTCGGTATGGTGATAGCCGTGCTAGTAACAATCATTGCATTCGTTACTCAAAACTACACTATTTTGATTGCGGTTATGTTGATTGGTGGCGTCTTGGGCTTTGTATTATCGCGTCGTGTCAAAATGACCCAAATGCCAGAATTAGTTGCTATATTACATAGTTTAGTTGGTTTAGCGGCTGTTTTTATAGGTTTTGCCAACTTTCTGGATTCAAGTTTTAATTTGACTGGTGTCGAAAAGACAATCCATGAAATTGAAATTTTTATTGGTATTTTTATTGGTGCGCTGACTTTTACTGGCTCGGTTATTGCTTATGGAAAGCTCAGTGGCATGATTGGAGGAAATCCACTTACTTTGCCAGCGAAAAACTGGCTCAACCTATTCATGTTTATTGGCGTAGTGATAGTTGGCGTTCAGTTTGTTGGCGCACAAAATCATTCTGATGCCTTTGTCTTATTGATGGTGATGACGGTGATTGCAATGGTGTTTGGTATGCACATGGTAGCCGCTATTGGCGGTGCTGATATGCCAGTGGTCATTTCTATGTTGAATAGTTATTCTGGTTGGGCTGCTGCAGCAACAGGCTTCATGTTGTCAAATGATTTATTGATAGTCACCGGTGCTTTGGTTGGTAGTAGTGGTGCAATCTTGAGCTATATTATGTGTCGTGCAATGAACCGAAGTTTTATCAGTGTTATTGCAGGTGGTTTTGGTACTACGAGCGACTCTAAAAGAACAGTGTCGGCTGAGGTTCAGGGTGACGTTATAGAAATCGATATTGCCGAAACGGGACAACTGTTAAATGCTGCAAAGCAGGTTGTTTTTATTCCTGGTTATGGAATGGCGATGGCGCAGGCTCAACATGCAGTTTCTGAAATAGCGAAAATTCTATTGGCCAAAGGTGTGAAAGTACGTTTTGGTATTCATCCGGTGGCCGGGCGTATGCCAGGACATATGAATGTATTATTGGCCGAAGCCAAAGTGCCCTATGATATCGTATTCGAAATGGACGAAATCAATAATGACTTTCCAGACGTTGACGTGTCTGTGGTCATTGGTGCTAACGATACAGTCAATCCATCCGCACAGGAAGATGAAGACAGCCCTATTGCTGGTATGCCTGTGCTTGAGGTTTGGAAAAGCAAAACCACAATAGTTTTGAAACGTGGCATGGCGGCGGGTTATGCTGGTGTTGAAAACCCATTGTTCGTTAAAGATAATACAAGAATGTTATTTGGTGATGCCAAGGCTAGCCTAGACTTGATAATTAAGGCACTTTAAATAGGGCTATATTAGCCCGTATTTTATTGAGCAATCACACAATTTAATAGGGCTAAAAACTCAATAGGATTTCGCATTTAATAGGCACCGTATTGTCCCTGGTTGGCATGGGTGCCTTATCGGTCGTGAAGATATAGTCAAAAATTCTTGGGTTCTTATTGGTTTTGCTCCATTTGACTTTAACCGGGTGTTGCTCTTTGCCATTTCTATTCTCCATCACAGTTTTGATTCAAAGACGTTAAGTCTCTTTTCAAAGTAATTCACCCTATGTCGATCAACTTGTTGATCGCAGACACTAACAGCTCTTATATGCTAGTCAGCTTCAGAGAAGGTAATGGCCGAATTATATTTGGTGTTATCCGGGACCTGGTGCTAGCGATCATTGATTAAGTACGATAAGAGTTTCTCTTTTAATCACTGAATTAGCTTCAAAATGATATTACTGATGATAGGGAACATATTTTATGAAGCCCTGTCTGATTCTATTAATAACATAATAAACCCACTAGGAAGTATCAATGAGGCTCACTCTAATTAAGCGTTTTTGCTTGGCTCTTTATATTGTTACCTTCTTTAGTGACGGCGTCAGAGCCTGAAATTTATACTCAGTTCTTCAGTAATCTTGCACTTGAAGGTTACGACACTGTCGCTTACTTCGACCAAAATAAACCAGTGAAGGGCGAGTCCAAGTATAGCTATAAGTATAAAGATGCGGTGTGGCAGTTCAGTTCTCAAGAAAATCTTGAAAAGTTTGTAATTATTCCCGAAGAGTACGTGCCTCAGTATGGCGGTTATTGCGCTTGGCTGGTGGCTAAGGGTGATACTGCCAAAGGCGACCCTCAATATTGGAGTATCGAGAATGGCAAGCTGTACCTTAATTATGACGCTGATATACAAAAAAAGTGGCTGGTAGATAAAACTGGATTTATTAAAAAGGGTGACGCTATGTGGCCCAGTGTTTTGAACTGAGCGTGTTGAATCAAGCAAAAAAATGTCTGTCCATAACGCAATACAATAATTGATGATGACCGACCACCATGTATATTAGACTACTGTTAATTTTTTCTTATATTTATTATTGCGTCAGAATAAAGACGAATCCTGCCCGCTATTTTCAGCTGAATGCGCCGTTCTTTAATCCAAGTAAGGGAATATTTTCTAAACTCGATATTGATCGTCTTATACCTCAGCGTTGGCGTTTGCGTCAAAGTGCTGATAATGGTTTGGTTAAGGATTTTCAATACCCCGTATTTGTAAAGCCAGAATGGGGGCAAAATGCTTACGGTATTCGTCGTGCAGATTCAGAGCAAGAATTGAATGATGTTCGTTGTCAGACCGCCAATAGTAAAATGCCACGCATCATTCAGGAAGCTGCGACAGAGGCCCGAGAGTTTGAAGTATTCTTCATATTGTCAGCCGTGGACGAAACAAAGGCCGCTTTACTAACGGTGAATGAAGCGCTCAATTTTAAAAAGACAGCCTTTCCAATTAATAGTATTAACAATTCAAATACGTTTTATCGTGAATTAACTTCCTCACTCAACGCACAGCAGCTAGCTACTATTTGGGGTCATATGCGCGCATTTGGTCGCTTCGGAATTTCACGAGTTGCCCTTCGATCCGATAGTATTGAGGCATTGGTCAATGGTGACTTTCATGTCATCGAAATAAATCTTTTTGTACCGATGCCAATCAATCTGTTAGATCCTGATAAAACCCTCAAGCAACGCGTTTCTGCAATACTCAATACGACTTGGCATTTGGCGCAAATCACTAAACACATTCCTAAAAATCAAGTAACACAATCGGTATTTTTTAAGAAGTGGTGGATCGCTCGAAAAGTTAAAATGTTGCCACAAACGCCATAAATTCCATAACATCATGTCTTATAAGCTACTTCGATTAAGCTGGTGCGATTCTCACCCTCAGACTAACGCGATAAAATCATGAAATGGCTGAAAGCAAAAATCTACCACTGGATTAGTCAACGCTATATGCAGGGTTGTAGTAGCTACAACAATCTTGATGTTCGACGCAGTTGCCGTTCCAAAGAGCAGGGTCGAGCAAAATTTGCCGAGGGTGGTTTACCTCATGCTCGGGGTCTTATATTTTTTAGCCCGTTTAAAGCCATTAGCTTCGCAAAAGAGTATGGTTTTCCACTGGTTATCAAACCAAACGTGAGTGGATATTCAAGAGGCAGCTATTTCCCAATAAATAATTTTAAGCAGCTATGGAAAGCTATTTTACTGACTAAGATTTGGTGGCCGACAACGGTAATCGAGCAATACTTAAAAGGTGACAATTATCGCGTGGCGGTGATCGATGGCAAGATTATGTCTGTTATTCAACGCTACCCGCCATTCGTAATTGGCAATGGCGAAGATTCAATCTCAAGTTTAATAGATGCAGAAAACGCCGTGCGCGAAGAAATGCAGTTATACGGCAGCATGTTTCCGATTCAAAAAAGTCAACGGACTGAAAGTTACTTGAAGCAGCAGGGACTTACGTTCAATTCAGTCCCCGCTTTGGACGAGCATGTCGAGCTGTACTTTCGGGTCGCTCTGGCACCTGGCGGGATTGTACGAACTATCGATAAAACGACCATTCACGAAGATAACGTAGAGCTGTTTCTAGACACACTAAAACTATTTAAGGCCAATATACTGGGCGTTGATATCATCTTTGAAAATAGCATTAAGCAAAGCTATAAAGATCAAAGATGTATACTGTTAGAAGTTAATTCTAGGCCTTACCTTAAAATGCACGACTATCCGCGTTATGGTGAAAAAGAAGATTTGTCAGCCTACTATGACGAACTGTATCAGCTCGATATTAGTCAAGCAGATACCTTTTAGCTTGTTATTTTAGTGAGTCTTAGCCCCACGCGCTTATTCTATCAATTTTCAGGTGTCCATTCCCTCCTGATCGGGTTACTACCGTTTTATTTGCCCGCGTTAATGTGGCAGAACGGACTAACACTGGCAGATATTTGCTGGTTTGTTGCGCTCAATGGCGTCGGCTACTTACTCACACTTTATTCTTGGGATCGGATCAGGCAGCGCCTGGGCTGGAGCAAGGTAATCGCAGTTTCATTTGTTCTCGAATTGGCTGTTGTCAGTTCGATTGTGGCCGATAATTCACTCTCGGCTATTCACCTCATTGCTCTGTTAAACGGTGCTTACGGTTGCTTTTTCTGGATGTCCCAACGATTGCTGTTTGTGCAGTGTACCGATAGTCATAACACCGGCCAAAAATTCGGTAACTTCCAAATAGTCGTGATGATTCTGCTCAAAGTTGGAATTCTGGCAGGAGGTTACCTTTGGCAAACGTGGGGTGCTTTTAGTGTATTTTGGGTGACGCTAGGATTGGTGATTCCTGCGGTCGTTTATCATCTTTGTTGTCATTTGCCAGCAGATTTGAACGAGTCTATCGAACTGCCGTTAGCGCTGAAATCGGTGTTTCACTATCGCGACAAAAATCGATCTCGTTTGGTTTTTTTCGTTGATGGATTATTCCTCTTTGCGGAAAGCTACTTCTGGGTTATCACTTTATATTTTATCTCAGGTCAGAACTTGTCAATGCTTGGCGTGCTAGTAGTTTCCTTATCGATATTGCTCGCTATTTTTTTCTATGTAATCAAAAACAGGCTCGATAACCTTAATCTTCAGCGCGTCTATGTAATGGCTGTATTTGGTTATTGCCTATCATGGATTTTACGCGCGCTAGTGGATGCCGATGGTGGTGATTTTTTGATGTATTCGATGATTGTGGTTATTGGCTTTTTCACTGCATTTTTTCGTTTGGCATTTAATAAGCGTTTTTTTGATTTGTCGAAACAAAAAAAGGCGCATGACTATATTGTAGTGAAAAGTTATTACTCTCAACTTGGTGTCTTCGTCTTTTACGTTCTAATAGGCATCAGCATAGCAATGATTACTTCTCCACATTCATTATCAAACTCAGTATTGAACTCATTATTAATTAACTTAAAAGGCCCAGTGGTTATCTTGCAGTGGTGTTACTGGATGTTGACACCTATCGCGCTAATATATTTGCTATATCGTACGGCAGGCTCTGAAACAAAAACTGAGGGCATTTCAGGCTGTAAAAAACAGACAGCGCCTATACTGGTCGAGATTGAGAGCGAAATGAAAGCCGGTTAATAACAAACAGTACTAAGCCAAGCACTAGAATTGAAAGGGCGGAATAAAATAACGACCCACCGTCACTTTTACCCTGATGCAATACTTCGACACCCAGCGGGCTAACCAGATGAAAAAATACTGCGCCACCCATAATGCCTGCAGCCATTAAGCCACCCAAAGCATGAGCTAAAACCCGATAAGGCCGAGCATCTATTAGTTTTACTTTGTTTAATATCCAAAAAACAATTGGCGACAGTAGAATAACTGAGGTGACCAACTCTGCGCTGCCAATCACAATGGCACCATATTCAGAAAAGAACCCACCAGCAGCATCGCCAACGAAACCTTTTAACCACTCACCAATGGTACCAAAAATATGTTGTGTATCAGGGTGGCCGGAAAATTTATAAGGCAGGGATGATAAGAAAACCTTTGATGCCCATAGCGCTATAATCCAGCTCGAAATAGCAGTGATAGTCTTGTTCATTTGTTATTTCCTTTATAAATAGTGTAAAAATTTCAGCTGATATCTAACGTTTCATTTGACCCGGCATAGGCCACTGCCTTGAACCAGTAATTGCTTCTGTTGACGGTTAAGCTTTTTTATTTCGTATTCTCGTTTACTAGCAGTGCTACGTGAATGCCCTGACTCCTGATAAATTACTCTGATGGGTGACCTACCATTAAAATATTTCGCACCAAGAACGCTAGAACAATGTTCATCGAAGCGACGATCGACATCTGTAGTGATGCCTGTGTAGTAGGAGTCGTCACTTGCTTCAATCATATAGACGAACCAATTCATTTAAAGATACATACCCTATAGATCAGTTTAAAGGAAAATTTAAATGATATGGTACAACGAATAACAACCTATATCTGTGAAATTTAGCAATGTTAGAATGGTTCTTTAAGATTAGGGGTTAATCCGCTAAGCCAAAAAAATTGCCTATTTGATCATGGTGTTGAACTGTAGAATACCGAGATGATTTGACGCGGCAACAACACATGGAACTTAAAAATATGAAATTAGCAATTATCAGTGGTGGATCTAAAGGATTAGGTAAGGAATTATGCGAACAGTATTTAGCACAAGATTTTGAAGTCATTGAATTCTCAAGAACGGCACCGCATTCTTACTCAATAGCGATTGACCTAGCGTTAGCTAATAGTGTGGGTCAAATCGTTAGTGAAGCCTTAATAACTTTAGCAACCCGCGAATGGCAGGAAATAGTGGTAATCAATAATGCTGGAATGCTAACCCCTATGGGACCCGCTTCAAAAAAGGGTGTTGAGTCAATTGTCGCTAACTTAAACACCAATTTTGTGTCAGGTATTCTTTTTATGATAGAGGTGTTGCGCCATTTTCAATCACATACTGGCAAGAAAACACTCGTTAGTATTTCCTCTGGCGCAGCTTTGGGTGAACGTGCTGGCTGGTCACTTTACTGTGGTGCTAAAGCTGGTTTAGAGCATTTTATTCGATCTGTTGCCAAGGAGCAGGACGCTGAGCTTCAACCCTTTAAAGTGATTAATGTTGATCCGGGGCTAATCGATACTGACATGCAGCTATTAATCCGACAATCAAATATTGAGGACTTCCCATCGCTTGAACAATTTAAACATCGTAAAGGAATGGGTTTATTAGCCTCTCCTACCAAAGTGGCTGAGGGAGTCGTTCACATTATTGACGTTTCAAGCGTGAATAATGGCGAGCGCATTAAAGTTAGTCCGGATTTACCTTAGAGTTATTTTAAAATAATGAGTTCTAGTATTGAAACTATTTGGTTATTTTGAAATCAATATACTCCATTCCCAATCGGCTGTTGAAAAACAATAAAGCATGAAGTCAATAAAAAATCACTTAGGCGCTGTTGATGTTGAATTTAGATTTAAATAAAACGGTTGTCGTTAAGACCGCCGATCAAGCATGGGAAGGCAGTCCCAGTGAAGGTGTGTGGCGCAAACCATTGGCACGAGAAGCGGTGGAGCATGGTCATACTACGAGCCTTGTTCGTTTTGATTCGGGTTCATCATTTACAGAGCATAACCATCCCTTTGGTGAGGAAATTTTTGTGCTTGATGGTGTTTTTTCAGACCAATACGGTGATTATCCAGCTGGTACTTACTTGAGAAATCCGCCGGGTTCAAAACACGTACCGTTTAGTCAGCAGGGCTGCACATTATTCGTCAAGTTGGACCAGTTTAATCCTGACGACAGTGCTGAAGTTCGAATCAATACAAACAAAGCACAATGGTTGCCTGGGCAAGGTAAATTACAGGTCATGCCGTTGCATGAGTTTGAAAACGAAAAAGTCACTTTAGTGCGCTGCCCATCTAATTCAAAGTTCCAACCCCACATACACCTTGGTGGAGCCGAAGTTTATGTTCTTTCAGGTACATTTCTTGACGAATATGATAGTTATCCGCAAGGTAGCTGGATACGTAGTCCGTATAAAATTGAGCGCACTCCCTACGCCGAAGAAGAGACCGTCATCTGGCTTAAGACTGGACACTTACCGACACCCTAGGTTTAAGTGCTGAGTCTTAAAAACTTTTAAAAATAAGAGAGGCTATTTTGTCACAGCAGGCAATATTAAAGTTAAAGCAATCGATTAGCAAAAAGATAATCGGTCAAACCGAATTGATAGATCGGCTATTGATTGCGATTCTAGCGGATGGCCATTTATTGGTTGAGGGCGCGCCAGGCTTAGCCAAGACTCGCGCCATTAAAGTCCTTGGCGATTGCATCGAAGGGGACTTTCATCGTATTCAGTTTACGCCTGACCTTCTGCCTGCCGATTTAACCGGCACCGAAATATATCGACCTCAGGACGGTAGTTTTAAATTTCAGAAGGGCCCTTTATTCCATAACTTAGTTCTGGCTGATGAAATTAACCGCGCACCGGCAAAAGTGCAGTCTGCACTGCTCGAAGCAATGGCAGAACGACAGATAACCGTTGGCTCTGAAACCTACTTGTTACCAGAGGTTTTCCTCGTTATGGCGACTCAAAACCCCATTGAACAGGAGGGTACCTACCCATTACCCGAAGCACAGCTGGACCGTTTCTTAATGCATGTCAGGGTTGGTTTCCCTAATGCAGATGAAGAAAAGCAGATTTTGCAATTAACTCGTCAAGAGGCGCGAACCAATCGAGAGGTTACTCAATCACCCAATCAGTCTGAATCATCCCCATCATCGATTAGCCAGGAAGAATTACTCGAAGCCCGTCAAGAAGTGCTCGACATTTATCTTGATGAAAGCCTCGAAAGCTACTTGATAGAGCTAGTGCTAGCAACGCGAAGTGCCGAAAGATATGGCGATGACTTAGCTGGCTGGATTGAGTATGGCGCTAGTCCACGTGCAACAATGGCGCTCGATAGATGTGCTCGAGCCTATGCGTGGCTCAATGGTCGTGACTTTGTGTCTCCAGAAGATATTCAAATCATTGCACCCGATGTGTTGCGCCATCGTATCATTCTCAGCTTTGAAGCTGAGGCGGAGGGTATAACGCCAGATCGATGTATTGCAGAACTGATAGGGCGCGTTGCAGTTCCATAGGAAGGCATAGTCTGGAATGAAAAAATTATGACGCAAGTATCAGAAGGTGGTGATGATATTGTTCGAATCAAGCAATCGACCCTGATTGAATTGAGTCGTGATGCCAAAAATATCCCACTCGATTTAAACTTGGTTAAAGCAAAGATGTCTGGAGGATACGTGTCTTCATTCCGTGGTCGTGGCATGGAATTTCACGAATCCAGAACTTACCAGCCAGGTGACGATATTCGTGCAATCGATTGGCGAGTGACTGCGCGAAGTGGCGTGACTCATACCAAGGTCTATCATGAAGAACGCGAACGACCTATTTTACTTTGGGTCGATTTTAGCCCCACTATGTTTTTTGGGACGCGCCAGTGTTTCAAATCGGTCGTTGCTGCCAAGCTTGCTGCATTACTGGCCTGGAGCACCGTGCAACATGGCGACCGACTCGGGGGGGTGGTTTTTTCAGACCAACATCACGATGAGTTTCGCCCAAAACAGGGTAATGCTGCCGTATTACATTTTATTAAAAAGTTGGCTTCTCACCCGGCTTGGGACCAGCAACGCAAATCAACGGTCGCAAGTGATAGTAATCCTGATGCTGGTATCCAAGCATTGAATCGACTGCGTCAAGTCGCGAAGCCGGGTAGCCTTATCGTACTGATGAGTGATTTTCGATTTTTAACAGATAGTTGCCGAACTCATCTGGCCCACCTTGCCCGACATAATGACGTAGTCATCCTATTCATCCATGATCCATTAGAGCAGGCATTACCACCCTCGGGCCATTATCAATTGACAGACGGCCAATCAAAGTTGGCGGTTGATAGCACTAACAAGGCCAGCAGAGATCAATATCAGCAACGGTTTGTTACCCATAATCAAATGCTAGAGAAGCTCTGTAAACAATTACATTTATTATTGATTGACGTCTCAACCGCTTCAAATTTGCTCGATGTTTTAAAGCGTGGTCTTGGACTTCGGCCAAAGCGTAAATGATCGAAATAAACCATCTAGCCGAAACTTCAGTATGAATGAGCTACCATTAAAAGATATTCACTTACCTGAAGGTGTTTTATGGTGGCCGCCAGCGCCAGGTTGGTGGGTGCTGGGCATCCTGTTGATTTTGTTTCTATTGTTATTGCCAAGGCTGTGGAGATGGCTGCGCTACAAACCCGTTAAATCTCTGTCACTTAAAGAGTTTTATCTGATTCGAAAAAACTATCAACTGCAGAAAGATAGAAAGCAAACATTACAAGCGATTACTGCTTTATTACGGCGCACCGTCATAAGCAAATGTGGGCGCATCGGTCATGCCGGTGTGGTTGGTGATGAATGGATAAACCAGCTTAACCAAATATCTAATAAAGACTGCTTCACGCAGGTGCAGTGCGAGCTGTTAAAGCATGGTCGATATCAACCAGTCATCCAAAGTCAGAACAAAGCCGACATCGATAGCTTGCTACACAGTTGTGAAAACTGGATAAAGTCGTTACCCAAAGGAGGCAGCCATGCTGCAACTTGATTGGCCTTTGGTTCTTCTACTATTACCACTACCGCTGGTGTTGTACTTCTTATTTCCAGCGAAGCCGATAGCGCAAGATGCAGCATTGAAAGTGCCATTTTTGGATGATTTTAAATTATCGCAATCAATCGACTTTCACTCGAAAAAAACACCTTGGGTGAAATATCTCAGCTTACTGGGTTGGTGCCTCATGGTGCTCGCTGCTAGTCGCCCCCAATGGCTAGGCGAGCCGATTAGCATTAACATCAGCGGGCGTGACTTGATGATGGCGGTCGATCTGTCTGACAGCATGCGTGTTGAAGATTTCGAAATTAACGGAAACTTTGTAGATCGGCTCACAGCGACCAAGGTCGTTATGAACGAATTCATCGACAACCGAAAAGGGGACAGACTAGGATTAATACTGTTTGGCACTCAGGCTTACTTACAAACGCCAATGACTTTTGATATCCGTACGGTTAATCGACTATTGCAGGAGTCGGCGATAGGTCTGGCCGGCGAGAGCACGGCTATTGGCGATGCCATTGGCCTCGCACTCAAGCGTCTAATGGCTAGCCAGAACAGCGAAAGTGAGAAAACCTCACAGGTGTTGATTTTGATCACCGATGGCGCAAACACAGCAGGTGCGGTATCGCCGATGAAGGCAGCACAATTGGCAGCCGAGAAAGACCTGAAGATATATACCATCGGTATTGGCGCCAATCAAATGACTCGCAATACTTGGTTCGGCGAGCAGACAATAAATCCATCCACTCAGCTTGATGAGAAAACACTGCGTGGCATAGCCGATGTAACTGGCGGTCGATATTTCAGAGCGCACGATACAGAGGAGATGATTAAAATTTATTATCTGTTAGATAAGCTAGAACCTGTCGAGCAAGATGAAGAGAAATTTCGGCCAAATAGTGCCTTGTTCCATTGGCCGCTGGCACTTGCTTTGTGCTTGGGCTTTGTCATTTGTGTGCGGCGTATATGATCGAAAATATTCATTTTTTAAGACCTAGCTGGTTATTGGCTCTATTGCCACTTGCATTCCTATTGTGGCGATTACTCAATGCAAAACGGAATAGTCGAAGTTGGCAAACGGTTGTCGATCCTGTTCTGTTAGCCCATCTGCTCAGTGGTACCAATAGTGTCCGAAGTAATACGCATCTTTATGTAATAGCGGTCATCGGCTTGCTGTCTATTATTGCCTTAGCTGGACCTGTATGGAATAAGTTAGAACAACCAATATTTAAACAGCAATCAGCATTAGTCATTGTGCTCGACCTATCGCGTTCGATGGACTCTAGTGACATAAAGCCCAGTCGGTTGGTTCGAGCTCGACATAAAATAGCAGATATACTCACCCAAAGAAAAGAGGGCCAAACTGCACTCGTAGTTTACGCAGCGGATGCGTTTTCTGTTGTGCCACTCACCGATGATGGAAAGACTATCAATGCATTATTGTCAGGACTTACTACCGATATAATGCCCGTCCAGGGGTCGCGAGCTGATCAAGCATTAGTACAAGCATACCGCTTGTTTCAAAACACAGGTCTATTGCGAGGCGATATCTTGTTAGTGAGCGATGGTTTGAGCCAAAATGAATCGCAAATGGCCGAAGCGTTGCTGAAAGACAATGCTGGATTTCGATTGTCAGTATTAGGTGTTGGCACCGAAACTGGTGGACCAATACCCCTGCCCAACGGTGGTTTCATAAAAGATGCCCAAGGTTCAATAGTGATCACAAGTTTGGCCATTAGCCCAATGCGAACTTTGGCCGCCGAAGGGGGTGGTGTTTTTGCAATGATTAGTGCCAACGATGATGATATAACTAATCTGCTCCAAGCAATTGAACGAAATCCGTTTGAACAAGAGGCCATAGCCAGCGATCATAGTGCCGATGTATGGCAAGAACAAGGGCCATGGCTAGTGTTATTTCTGTTACCGCTGGTTGCGCTGGCTTTTCGCCGGGGCATTGTGTTTGTGTCCCTACTTCACTTGCCGATGCTATTGTCATCCATTCTATTGATGGCATCGCCCGATGCGTCGGCGTTTGACTGGAATGAGCTATGGCAGAACAACGACCAACGAGCGCACGATCAGTTTGATCAAGCACAACATGAAAAAGCATCTGAGTTGTTTGATAATACAGATTGGAAGGGCACTTCATTTTATCGCTCAGGCGACTATGAAAATGCTCTGAAACAATGGCAGGATAATAATTCAGAGGATACCAGCTATAACCGAGGCAATGCATTAGCCAAGCTTGGGAAGCTAGAAGAAGCCCTTCAGTCTTATGATCAAGTGTTGCAAAAAAATCCACAGAACGTCGATGCGAAGCATAATCGTCAATTGGTTGAAGAAGCGTTGAAACAGAAAAAAGAGCTGGAACAAAAAGATAAGCCAGACGGTGAAGAGGGTGAAGAGGGTGAAGACGGCAAAAAATCTGAAGACGATCAGCAGTCTTCAGAATCAGATCAAGGTGATCAATCCAATCAGTCAGACGGCCAACAGCCCTCAGGGCAGTCAGAGAATAAAGAGGACCAGAGAGAATCAGAGCCTCAAAAAAATGGTGGTGATGATTCTCAGGAGCAGCCGGCAAATCAAGCTCAAGCTAAAAAAAATACTGATAAAGAGGCCAGTGAAAAATCAGATGGATCAAAAGAAGCAGAGGCAAGTCAGGCAGAACAAGCAAGCTTGGAACAACAGCTGTCTGAGCAGGCCGCCGATCAATGGTTGCGAAAAATTCCCGATGATCCCGGCGGATTATTAAGGCGCAAGTTTTTATATCAATATAATAAACGCGGTGAGTCTGCGAGCGAGCTGAACCCGTGGTAGGCATCTTCATTAAAAAACGTATCACGAAGCAGATCAATAACATGCGAAAACCCCGATTAATCAGACTGTTGATATTGATAGCTGTGCTTTGTAGCTTTTTGAGTAGCCAAGCCTTCGCTGCAGTCAATGTCACGATTGATCGTAATCTATTGCGTCTTAATGAATCGTTTCAGCTCGTGTTCGAAACTGACTTCAGTCCTGATCAAGATCCCGATTTTTCGGGTTTAGAGCAATATTTTATGATTCTCAATCAAAGTCAAAGTAATAATATTACGATCATTAATGGTGAGTATCAACGCAATAACAAATGGGTTTTGCAGTTAATGCCTAAACAAGTGGGTAATTTTTCTATCCCAGCTATTTCATTTGAGAGTGAGAAAACAAAACCATTTCAAATCTCAGTAAAGCCAGCCAACCAGGCCGGAGTTGGTGGCAAAGACGAATTAATTTTTGATCTTGATGTCGATAAATCAACCGTGTACGTGCAAGGACAAGTCTTGGTGACTCTTCGTTTGATAGTTGACAGAAATATATCTGGATACCAGATGAGTGACCTTACAATCAAAAATATGGACGTCGTGATTGAGGTGCTAGGTGAAGTTAAGCAGTATCAAACACGGCTGGGGGATAAAGATTATATTGTCCTCGAAAAGCAACTAGCATTATTTCCTCAACAAAGTGGCAGTCTTGAAATTGAACCAATTATCGCCGAGGTGCAAATTACGAAACGACAATTGTCGCTATTTGGGGCCACTCCTAATGGTGGCAATATAAGACGAATTTTTTCACAAGGAGCCTCGATTGAAGTGCTAACAATTGCTAGTGAATCAACCGCTAAACAGTGGTTACCTTCGACCCAGTTATCTCTGACTGAAGAGTGGGCTGGTGATATAAAAACCCTCATAGCGGGTGAGCCAGTGACTCGTACCATAACTCTGGTGGCGGAAGGTTTGACGTCAGCGCAGTTGCCAGAGTTAAAGCAACCGCAGTTGGATGGTATAAAACGTTATCCGGATAAGCCACTATTGCAGGATAAAAAAACGGCCACTGGAATCGTCGGAATGCGCCAGCAAAAAATCGCACTAATACCAACCGAAGCCGGTATTTATACGTTACCGGAAGTCACTATAGATTGGTGGAATGTGGTTACAGGCAAACAGGAACAAGCGAAAATACCTTCACGTATAATCGAAGTGAAACCCGGAGCAGATGTTCGTTTTGGTGATGCTGGAACGCAGGGTCAGCAACCAATATCATCCAGTTTGAATGGTGCACTAGCGCCGTTGGCTCGACAAACTGAAGATAACGAATCTTTCTGGGTATGGTTGAGCTCCATACTAGCTATCGGTTGGGTCGGAACAATTTATATGTGGTGGTATGGCAAACATAAAAAGTCTGGAGAAGCCCTATTAGACGACGATGGAATAAAAGCAGATAAATTAAAAACGCTAGGGCAGCGCAAGGCAATCGCTCAATTAACGCAGAGCTGTGGCAGCAACAATGCAAGAGACACGCGGGACAATTTGCTTGTTTGGTCGAACAGTCTTGATATAAAACAACGGTTCAATAATTTAAATCAGCTAGGGTTTTACTTTGGCGATGAATTTCAGGTTCAAATAAATGATCTCAATCAAAGCTTATACGGTGAACTTGAAGGCGCTTGGAAGGGGGCCGATCTTCTAAGAATATGTGAATCGATAGCTGCTCAATTGAAGGCGACCCAGTCCACTGAAGAGTCTAACAAACTAAGTTCACTCAACCCCTAATCATCTAATGGTTAATCCATAAACTAGCGCTCTAGATAACCAATTCGCCGGCCACATATTTTCCCGCGGGTATATCTAGCCGGGCTGCAATAGCTGATGTCGCAATAACAGTGACCGTATCGTTCTCAGTATCGACAATATTGAGCCCACCCATGACTGCGTTGACAGTTACAGTGCCGAATGGAATTTGTTGCTGTATGACGGCTTTATCAACTTCATCAGGTTTTTGCACGCCAATGGTGACTTCAACTTGCATTGAATCTCGATCAATACCAAGCGTTCGAAACAGCGTTATCGAGCTATGGTGGAGTGCATCCTGAACAGCACGGGCAGCCGCTTTGGTATAGTCCTCACCATATAAGTCATTGCCAGTGCCCATTTCTAAAATAATTCTTTGCATTGCCATGATTTAATGCGCTCCCTGTTCTGAATGAATGTGTTCTTTGATGTTAAGATAAACCACAGCTGCTGCATTAGCGATAACCGTTACTTTAGTGCCACAATCACTAATAATATCTAGCCCGCCTTCGACCACATCAACCGTAGCTTGGCCATAGGGTAGAACCGCTTTCACTTCGTCCCTATTCACTTTGTCAGGTTGAGCGACACCAATAGTTACCTCGATCTTCATCGACTCTTTAGGTAAACCAAAAGCCGGTGCAACGGTCAGAGAGTTATGCCACAAGGCATCTCGAAGGGCGCGAACCGCTGCTTTGGTATAGTCACCACCCTGCAGATCAGTGCCCATCCCCATCTCAACTACCATTCTTTTAAATGTCATTTCAATCGTCCAATTTTTGATCTGTTTATAGTTGATCTAGCCATAGTAGACCTAGATCTTCGAACACGTGTTTTTTGCTGTTGCTCTAGGTCCAGTAAATTTTTAGACGTATCGTGCATATAAGCCGACATGTCGGACAGTTGCTCTGGTACTGCGCGTAACGCACTTAAACCGATCGCAATGGGCTGTATACTGGTTTTGTAAATGATATACATGACTGCTGCCAAAATGAAGACAAAAATGACTAAAATCAATCCAATATAAAGCGTAATATTTTGCATAATACCCACTGTAATCTCATTCATTGCTACCTTCCCTTTCGATAAAGTGTCAGGAAATGAATCATTAATATAAAGGGCAGCTTCACCCGCACTTTGTATGCTTTTAGACATCGCAGTAATTTGTGTTTGGGTTTGCTTTAATACATCAGGCACTTCACGAGTTAAACTTTGCATTGCCAAGGGTAGCTCTCGCGAAAATTTTGTTATTGCTTGGCTAGCGTTATTGATGCTGATGGTCGCTGCGATAAGTGTTTGTCTATCCGGTTCATCGAAAGCAGAATCGCTGGTTGAAAGTTGCTTTATTGAGTTTGATAGACTTCTGATGCTCATCGAAAGTTGATTGGTCATCTGGGTTAAACTACGGGTATCGACGACAATCTCATCTATGCTGATGCTGATATAGTCGGTTGATGGGGAAATAGTGTTTGATGTGTTGGGGTTTTCATTAGCAAGGCAAACACTACTGATAAAAATAACTATCAGGACACATAATGCCTTTAAACTGAGTGTGTGATTGTAAATCTGACTTTTCATCGGTGATACCAGCAATAGGATATTTTGTTAGTGTACTGTGAATTTACAAACAGAGGCGTTTTTCTTACCAAAATTTTAGGAGGGGATACCTATATGCTTATGAAAAGCAGAATTGGTTAGGTTCTATGCTTGCAATGTCTCATGCGGAATGAAAGATGGTAGAGTAATAGTAAATCTGACCCCCTCAGCAATATTTTCAGCGACTATAGTGCCATTCATCTCGCGCACAATCCCATAACTGACGGATAGCCCTAATCCGGTGCCGTGCCCCATTTCTTTTGTTGTATAGAAAGGCTCAAAGATACGATGTAAATTAGCCTTAGGAATTCCTCCACCAGTATCTTCAGTAGTAAGGTGGACGCCTGCATCGTCCTCAAAAACGTTCAAAGTAATCTTTAATTCCCTGTTTTGCTCTAACATAGCATCCCTAGCATTGGTGAGAAGATTCAAAATTACTTGTTCCATTTGAATGATATGGCCCAAAACATAAGAACAGTTTGTGGGAAAATTAGTCACAACCTCAATTCCGGCTAATCTCAATTGTGACCCCACAAGGTCAAGCGCATTTTTAACTGCATTTCTAAGGTCGACAGGCTCTGGTTTTTCCTTCGCTTCACGCCCAAACATCCGCATGTGGTCAATAATTGAAGCGGCTCGCTTAGACTGACTCTCAATACGCTCAAGCTTACTGATAAGATATTGAATGTCGATTGTGCCTTTAGATATCTTCCGACGACTATTTGCCGCAGCCATACGAATGGCACTTAGCGGTTGGTTTAATTCGTGGGCGACGGAGGTTGCCATTTCTCCCAGTGTTGCTAGTTTGGAGGCTTGAATGACTTGGGCTGCCGCTATTTTACGCTCACTAATATCACGGATAAATCCAACAAAAGTAGCGCCACTAGAGTCGCCCACTAAGACATTTTCTTTTGTAATAGACACTTCAATGGGGAGCTCATGTCCATCTTGATGTTGTGCTACTATTTCTATACGTTGGTCTATAAGAGGTCTTTGATTGTTATTGGTATATAGTTCAAAATTTTGTTTAAACGCCGCGTGATGACGAGTTGCTATTATCAGGTCTAATACATCTTGGCCAACGATATTTTGATTTTGATGGCCAAAGGTTGCTTCAGCCGCTGCATTAAAGTTGATTACTCTGCGGTTCTTATCCATAATGATAATGGCGTCAAAGGCAGCATTCATGGCTGACTTAAATTGGCTGGCGGTATTTTCAGCTTGTATGGTTATGAATTCCCTTTGGACTATGGATGCGAGGTCTTTTAACAAAGTCATATCCGCTGCTTCAAAATTGCGAGGCTTATGATCGATAATACAAAGCGTTCCTATTTTGCTGCCATTGCTCATTGTAAGTGGGCAGCCTGCATAAAACCGAATGAAGGGATCATTGAGAACTAGGGGGTTGTCGAAAAAACGATCGTCCTTAAACGTATCTGGGATAACAAATACAGAATCTTGAAGGATTGCATGGCCGCAAAATGAAATGTCGCGATGGGTTTCTTGAGTGTCTAGACCGTAACAAGATTTAAACCATTGACGGTTCTCATCAATTAAGCTTACGATGGCTATAGGCGCTTGGAATAGCCGACTAGCCATTCGAGTAATGCAATCAAAACGTTCGCTACGAGGGGTCTCAAGAATTCCAAGTGACTTCAAATCATTCAAACGAGTCTGTTCATCCTGAGGCGTGCTGGGTTTCTTCATTGTTTAAGTGCCCTCCCTTTGCAAATACTCACTTGAGTATTAAATCCATTCAACTATCTACCTGATGCCCCATTTCACCCCAGTTGGTCTGAGGTCTGTTTAATTTAAGACTTGAACTTAAGGTTTTATCAGAAAGGGGTGTCTTATTTTTCGCTCAGTTTGTTGACAGAAGATTGTGCTTTTAGTTCCCCTATTTGTGTCTGATAGTGCGTGATTAACTAAAATAGGCTGAAAATCTAAGGTTGGTCTGTTCTTTTGAAAAGTATTATTTGAATATTTACAAAGCTGAATTTGCTGAATCATTTTTTAAAGAGGACCGATAAAACGAACCGATTTAATATCGGATGCCGTCATATTGGCATAAAAGTTGAACTCTGGGCTTAGTTTTGAAACCCAAAAAGTTGCTTTGATTAACCCTTTATTTAGAATTCATGAAGTCATCCTCGTGTTTTATGCAAAGTTATATTGAGTTTGTGTGTTGGTAGGTATAATAATCAACCTGCACTGCCATTGGATATGAGTATGAACATTGAGATCAATTATAAGAATAACCCTTTGAATGGGGTTGGATTAAAAAATCTATTGATCGAAATAGTGGGCCACTATGACTTTGAGATTCTATTTGCCTATTTAAATATCAATTGCTTTAAAACTAATCCGAGCATTGAATCTAGTGTAAAGTTTTTGAAGAAAACCGATTGGGCACGAGAAAAAGTTGAAGCTTTCTACTTATATGAATTTAAAAACTTGCCTAAAGCATCATCAGAACAGATTGAATTGCCGCCCAGAAAGCGAATTATCCCAAATGGTCAATCACCAGGTGCGCCTGCTGAACTGAGCTTTGAGGATGCTGAGCTATTACGTGAAAAACGTGCTGTGAAATCAGCGGCATGGGAGCTGAATGCAGAGCATCGTTCAGGCAATCAGGCTAGTCCGTATCGAAAACAACGTTCACATGAACGGGACAATAGTCATAGCGGGAAAGATGATACGCTTCATAAGCCAACCATGCCCTCTGATGAAAAAGACGACGATCCATGGGCGAACTGGAGAAATAAATAAAGCAGCTAGTGTTGAAGGAAAAGAAAGGCGGTAAACAAAGCCGAGTGATAGCTTAGTCCAACATAATGTGGAGACCGCGCTGGATAGTTACATTGGATTTATCAATTAATAATAGGTAATAAGAAGGCTAGCCTAACCAACACCATGCTTGGTTTTTTTAGTGACAAGGGGTGGATTAGGGTCAAAGAATTTTTTATTCCCACTGCCTTCATTGTGTAATATTAAATAGTCTGGGCTGGAACCTTAGTTTCATTATTGTTTAAATATTTTAATGCAGCTTGCAACGCTTCGTAACGATGTGTGTAGGTATAGCTGCCGGAGACCAAATCTACGACGTTAAACTTCTCTAACTGCTGTTGTGTTTGTTCATTTGGACACAATAAGAAAACTTCACATTTGACATCCTGTGCATCTTTTATCGCATTTTCAAGGGCTAGCCCAACTGTCATGTCAATCATTGGCACGTCTGTTAAATCAAGGATCATGACTTCATAGTCAGACACTCTTATGTGCTGACGAGAGATCGCTTTAGAAACACTAAAAATCATTGGGCCTGACAGGTATAAAAACAGTAGTTTACCATTGGCCTTGTCTAGCAGTGCGCGCTCACTGTCGCTTAGTGGCACATCATCACCATCTGTATCACTTATTGTTCTTACTTGACGAACTTGCTCTCGACTCAATCGTTCAATAATAAGGATGTTAGAAATAAACACGCCAAGTCCAACTGCAGCAATTAGATCAACAAAAACAGTTAACAGCATAACGCCATACATAATTGCCATGCCTGGAACACTGACTTTGTGGGCGCGTTGAATAAAGCTCCAATCGAGAATATTAAAGCCAACGTAGACTGCAATACCAGCCAACACAGCCATAGGAATAGGCTCTGTCAGCCCGCCAGCGACCAACACCACTAGTGCCAGTACCAAAGCTCGAATAATTCCTGATAAAGGTGAGCGTGCTCCAACTTGTATATTAGTCACTGTTCCCATTGTTGCGCCCGCACCAGGCAAAGCGCCAAACAAACCAGAAATCATATTAGCAAAACCCTGCCCCCTCAGCTCTTTATCTGAATCATGTTCTTTACGGGTTAACGAATCACCTATAACGGCTGTGAGAAGGGTATCAATACAGCCTAAAGTACCTAGTACTAGGGCATCAATTACCATTGTGATGAATATTTCCAGATTGAAATGTGGAATAATCATTGATGGCAAGCCAGTCGGTATCTCACCAATTCGACGAATACTATCGCTATTAAACAGAATAATAGATAACAGAGTTATAGCGACCAAAGCCACCAATTGTGCGGGCACATACTTTCGATATTGTTTAGGGAAGAATAATAATATAGCCAGCGTTAACAAACCTAAAAATAGCTCGCTAAAGTTGATGTTAGCTAGGATATTAGGTAGCCCTGACAAGGTGCCCATTACCCCGCCAGCGGGTGCTGCATACCCTAACAAAGGTGACAATTGCAAGATAATTAAAATAACTCCAATTCCAGACATAAAGCCAGAAATGACGCTATAGGGCATCAAAGTAACGTATTTTCCGAGTTTTAGTGTTCCTAGCAACACCTGAAAAGCACCAGCCATCATCACGACTGTAAACGATATTGCCATACCGGTTTCAGGGTATTTAGCCATCATGCTAGTTAGCACTGCAGTCATGATCACTGTCATAGGGCCTGTCGGCTCTGAAATAAGGCTAGTTGAACCACCAAATAAGGCAGCAAAGAAACCCACCATTATTGCGCCCCAAAGCCCAGCCTCAGCGCCAGCACCTGATGCGACACCAAATGCTAGTGCTAATGGCAAAGAGATAACTGCAGTGGTTACCCCACCAAACAGATCACCCTTCAGATTAATGTCTTTGAAACGATTACCAAACAAAATTCAACTTCCGGAAAAAGGTCACGTTACTGTAGCAAAAATATAGACTATTAAAATATCAAAAAAGTAACTAAGCACTTTAAATAACTCGACAAAAAAACATCATATTATCTTTTGACTCGTTCAGCCCTTGACCTGAATACATTGTGATCCTGTTGATTAAACCTTATTATCTCGAAACCTCGTTTGGGATTGGCTGACCTGTCGCAAAAGCTCGCAAGCTTTCAATAATCACCATTCCCATAAGCTCTCTCACTTCCAACACGGAGGTCCCCATGTGTGGTAATAAGGTGACATTGGGCAGAGTACGGAGTGCTTTGGGTATGATTGGTTCGTTCTCGTATACGTCTAAGCCAGCGGCGAAAATCTGATTGTTGACTAAGGCGTTAATCAAGGCTGTTTCATCAATGACTTCACCTCGAGAAGTATTAATAATCACGCCATGCGCCCTCATCGAGGCCAGTTCTTCTGATCCAATTAAATGACGTGTGTCAGCACCCCCAGGCACAGAGATTTGAATAAAGTCTGATTGTGCCATCACCTCTGATATTGTGCTCAATTGTTGAGCATTAGGAATGTTTAGATTGGTGACTTGAGATCGGTTGAAAAACACCACGTTCATGCGAAACCCAAAATGCGCTCGGGTCGCAATCGCTTGTCCGATACGACCCATGCCAATGACACCCAGCGTTTTCCCCGTGATATGCTGGCCAAGATACTGATTGGGATGCCAGCCTGTCCACTCATTAGCCCGAACACAGGCCTCACCCTCACTAGCCCGTCTCCCTGCCATCAACATGAGCATTATCGCAATGTCGGCTGTTGCCTCGGTTACAGCACCGGGTGTAATGGTAACAGTGACGCCAGCCGCCTTGGCAGCTTGAATGTCGATATGGCTGTAACCAACACCATAGTTAGCCAACAATTTACAGCGTTGATTAGATTTGAAATCAGAGGCGACAAAGACGTCGCCAAAAGTGGTTAACACACAGTCGAATTCAGCGAATATGTCAGCGATTTCAGTTGGCGTTAGCCCGGTCACTTCTTGGCGAAGCGTTAGCTCAAAATCTGCGCAGAGTTTGTCAGTAATACTAGTTGGCAGTGGGCGTGTTACAAACAATTTTAGTTTGTCAGTCATGAGTCTTTGTTCCAACCGTTAAATCTTTTATCGTTCATTGTGCATCGCGTATGATCTAGTTTCAAGATTGGCATACCATCAGGTACAAGGAGATGACTACATGATCCCGTCAATGTGCATTGGAGATCAATATATGACTCGATTATTGATTTTAAAATGCGAATAGTATGGGCCTTGAAGTTGTACTTATTTTACACCCAATAACTGGACACTATAGATAAAAATTTGAGAATTTTATTCTAAAGTGGATTAGAGTATTTACCGATTACAGATGCTATTCAATTATCGGTGGCTTAGGCGTTTATGTGTTCAGACGGGAGTTTCTACTGGCCCAAGAAAAGAGGGTTTCAGCTGAAAACACTAGATGAACTTCACTAATGTTTTCTGGTCATTAGAACACCCAAAAATATTCGATTATGAATAAACTAAACTATATGGATTCAGTGATGAATAGCGCCTATGGGCTTACTTTTCATATTGGAAAAAAATGAGAATCTCACAGAGCTTAAATGAATCAAATTAACCCCAAAAAATTACTCAACAGCAAGTGGACCTCTGTGACGCCAGTCAATAGAGAAAAGCATTTTGTGATTTCTGAAATTATATTTGATGAGAACGATGTGGTTACTTCGTGTCGAATAGAGGCGGTTTTATCAAAATCTGCTATTGCAATCAACTGGCATGATTTAAAAGACGATAGTTTTTGGGTGCATGGTTGGAAATAATTGGTTAGAGTATTGGAGTAAGTCTGTTCCAAAAAACACGGATGAATTTAAATTGTTTAATAAGTCAAAAAATCAAATAAAACTCAGCCTTGCAATTAAAATTTGTTTGTAAAAATATAGCCTGATTTTAAGAGTTTTGGGCGTTGGAATAGTTGATCCATATTAATGAATATAAAATTAAAGTTTTTATGTGAATATTATTCCTATGGTTCAAGTTCCAATTCTCTATAAACGGTTTCATTGCGTTTACTACCCAAACGAGGGTGTAATTTTGTTGCAAGATACGCACAACCAAACAAGCCCAGTGCTGTCACACTGAACATTGCGTGCAATGGCGCAACAATTAATAGCAGGCTGGCAGTGCCAGGCGTAATGACACCAGACACATCGCGATAGGTAGAATAAACCGCTGACATTTCGGTACGTTCGGAGGGCCGAACCGCCATCAAGAAGGGCAGGCCACCGCACATATCGAGTGATATTAAAAAAAGAGTCGCTATTACTAGTGAACCAATGGCAAATGAAGATCCTACAATTTCAAGTGATGACAATAAAAAGAACACGCCACTGCCTATAAAACTCAACATGATTGCTTTACGTACCTGTCCTTTCATAGCCTTTAGCATTAATGGCGTTAGAAATAAAAATGCATTTGATGCAGACAACAAGACACCACCTAATTGCTCACTGTAACCATTTTCTACTGCGTAGATTGGCAGGTAAACCACATACACCCACCACGCACTAGAACGCATCACTGCTAACGTCCAACCTGCGACTAGCCGAGGTTGCTTTCGAAATTTGTTTAAAAAAGAGAAAGGGTTTGGCGGTTGAATTTTCGCTTTATGAATAGCTTTACCATTGCCTAGTCTTAGCTTCCAAAATAAAAATAGCAAGCAGCTGGCGGCTAAAGCCGACAATATGAATGGTGCTGGTCTCCAGATTCCCATTAGCCAAATACCTAAAAAAGGTCCTAATGTCCAGGCGGCGCCACTATAAAATAGTCGTAGTGTTTCACCTTCACTCAATTTTGATCGAGTGACATAGTCCATAAAGTAAGCGTTGATACAAATTGTTATTACGACTACCGCGAGTGTCATAAAAGACATTCCAATTGCCAGTACCCATGTGTCTGCGAGGGCTCCGATGATTGCACCAACAATGAAAATTGATGAAGCACCAGTGAACAGCCATCTTCGAGGTATATATCGGCTAGCCCAAGGTACAGTTAGGGCGGTAATAAACGATAATAAGCCGACCAGAAAGTAAACTTCTGATACCAGCTTTGCATCGGCATACACTCGATACATCGCTATCGGCAGGACTGAAATCAATATTCCCCTGGCGGCACTTTCTAGCGCTGCAAGCATAGCGAAAGATTTAACACTAGGCACTGGGTCATAATGAATAATGTCTGGATGACGGTTTCTGAGCATTGAAAAATCTGTCTTATTTAGTAATTAATATAGGAAGCTTTATACCCGTTTTTTTTCATCATAAGACGAAAGTTTTCGATTGAAAGTATCGATAAATCGATCATACAATTACAAGTTAAATCAACTTCAAAGTATTAAAATAAATCTCTTAAGATGGTTGTTGGCATTTTTGGTTGGAAATGAACAGCCTGAGTCTTAATTCAATATCAAATTAGGCTATTAATAATCGATATTGGGCTAAAGTTTTTTTGTTGGATTCTGCTGATTTGTTAAGAGAACTGGGTCAAACTTAATTAGCAAAGTGAGGTAGTGATACGGTGTTTTTTTGTTTTTTTGTTTTTCTGTGAATTAATTTTTATTGGAATCAAAGGTTGATCTGACATCTGGCCTTACTCGCCAGATGTCAGATTAGTTTTCCATTCAGACTTTGGTTATTTGCTCTTTAGGCTACTCAGCGCCAACGATATTATGCTCAGGACCATAAGGAAAGTGAGTGATGTTATCGACACTATTATCTTCACCAATAACTAGAATATCGTGCTCACGATAACCACCCGCACCCGGCGTACCCAATGGCAATGTAAGCATCGGTTCCATTGAAATAACCATGCCTGGCTCTAGTACTGTGTCGATATCTTCACGCAGTTCGAGTCCGGCTTCACGGCCATAGTAATGTGACAATACGCCGAACGAATGGCCGTAACCAAATGAACGATATTGCAATAGGTTCTGATCTTCGAAGAAGCGATTTATCTCAGCACAAATGCCTGAACAGGTTGCGCCCGGCTTTATCAATGAAATACCGAGCTCATGAGCATCGACATTGGCCTGCCAAACACGGAGAGAATCAGCATCTGGCTCGCCAAGAAATAAAGTACGTTCCAGAGCTGTGTAGTAACCCGAGATCATTGGGAAGGTATTCAGACTTAAGATGTCACCCATTTCTAACTTTGCAGTGGTAACTGGGTTATGCGCACCATCGGTATTTAAACCCGCTTGGAACCAAACCCAACTATCACGTATTTCGCTGTCGGGATAGCTCTTGGAAATTTCGAGCTCCATCGCATCACGACCCGCCATGGCAACGTCGATTTCTCGTGTGCCCAGTTTGATAGCCGCTTTGACCGCTTCACCACCAATATCTGCAGTGCGAGCACCGCCTTTAATGAGCTCGATTTCCTCAGCAGACTTGATCATACGCAAAGTCATGATGTCAGCATTTAGATCTTTTAACTGGATATTCCTTAACATGCTTGTCATCACGTCACGTGAGGCGAGAGTCATGTGATCTGCTTCGATACCGACACTTTTAGCATTAGGAATAACGGATTGAACTGCACGCCAGTAGTTATTGCGCTTCCAGTCGGTGTAAATAATGTTTTCGCCGACGCTACGACGCCATGGTTGTCCACCGTCGATGTTAGCCGATATGGTGACACAGCGATCAGCCGTAACAACACAGGCATAAGGACGACCAAATGCGCAATACAAAAAGCCTGAGTAATAGGCAATGTTATGCATAGAGGTGAGTACAGCGGCTTCAACGTCTGAGTTACTCATCAGTGTTCTTAACTTGTGCAGACGATTTTCGTATTCTGCAGTAGAGAAAGGTAATTTGGCTTTTGACCCGTTGTGTAGTTGAAAAAACTCGGGTCTTTCTTTTTGAAATTGGGACATAGGTTCACTCCGAAAATATCCGAGTAAATTTTGTGTTTACCCGGTTAGTTGGTCCGGGCGTGCAGGATCAAAAAACTGCCAATGCAGTCATCGATAACGCTCAGTGTAGCGACGCCATCGCCACAAGCGGAAATAGATTCTATCTATCTGTTGGCACTCAGGCAAGGAAATTATTTTTTGAATATTATAGAGTTTTATGGGGAGTTAAAAATAGTCAAAACGATGCTTATCCTGATAGCATTCAGTCTTTAATTTTTTTAATCATTCGATGAGCGAGTCCACACAAACGATGATCGGTTGGGGCGATATTTTAACCCGAAAGTACGCTGCAAAAATTGCCACATTGGTTCTGGCAGTTTGGCTGCATGCATCTAACTCGATGTTGACAGCCACTACTATGCCGAGCGCTGTTAATGACATTGGTGGTTTGAATCTACTTCACTGGACCTTCTCACTTTATCTGGTCGGTTCGATCGTTGCAGGTGCTAGTGTCGGCCTATTGGTGGTTAAATCAAATATCCGCACCATGATGATTCGCTTTGCGCTGACTTATGCTTTTGGCTGTGTCGTTGTAGCACTGGCCCCAACCATGCCGGTGGTGTTAGGTGGGCGAGTTTTACAAGGCCTAGGCGGTGGTGGGTTGATGGGACTTGTTTATATTGCCCAAAGCCGTTTTTTCCCAAGTCAGTTTGTGCCAAAAATAGTAGCCTGCATTTCAGTCACCTGGATGATCGCCGCCTTTTGTGGGCCAATGATAGGAGGAGCTTTTGCCACTTGGGGAGTCTGGCGAATGGCTTATTGGGTATTTGGTGCGCAGGCTTTACTATTAATTGTTGCTATTAACTTATTGTTGCCCAAGGAAGCCAATAACTTAGCGTCAAAATCAGAACGAATTCCCATCGTACGCCTCGTAATTCTAGCACTGGCTATCGTTTTAATGTCACTGGCGGGTGCTGACTTTGATCGAGTCACGTCGCCGCTATTGGTTTTGTTCGGTGTAATGGCACTGGCTCTGTTTGTTTTACGAGACAGGGCCGCATTCTCTAGTAGAATCTTACCGAGAGATGTGACAAACCTAAATCACCCAATCGGTAATGGTGTCCTGACGATATTCTTGCTGTGCTTGTGCATTATGTCATTCCTGATTTACGGCCCCACCATAATGATTAAGCTTCATGGTGTCACACCGTTTACTGCTGGATTGATTGTCATGGGGGAGACTCTGGCCTGGAGTTGTTCGGCGCTTATTTTTTCTAGTACAGCTGAAAATAAAGAACCCATGCTCATACGTGTTGGCAGTTCACTAGTCGTCATCGGCCTCATTGCGATAGCGTTAACGCTATCGGGGCAGTCATTATGGATGATTGTCATTGCAACCATGATTGGTGGTTCTGGTTTTGGCATGATGTGGGGATTTATTATCAAACGAATCATTGTTAATGCTTCAACTGACGAAAAGGCGAGGACGTCATCACTATTACCAATGACACTTCAGTTGGGTTTTGCGCTGGGTGCTGCAATAGCGGGCATTATTGCGAATAGTCTTGGTTTGAGTGAGGCAATGAATGACGACGATATACGTCACGTTGCCTTTTGGTTGTTGGCCGGATTTGTGCCCTTGGCACTTTTAGGGAATTTTTTTGCTTGGCGTTTCGTTCGATGATACCGGCCAGAAGCATGTTAGGGTTAGGCTATAGGCGATTCAGCCCACAATACTTTCTGAATCGTCATATCTAATTTTAATACAGGTTAAAAACGAGTCTTAGGCAAAGAAGGCCTTTGTTTGGTTAAATAATAGGATAAATTATTCTTTGCAGGCAGATGAGCTCGAAAAAATTTCAATGTCGCAAGGCATTTGGTCTCGTCTATGTTTTAATACTTTACCGTCTATCTGTTATTAAAATGTTGTAAAATCCTTTTCTTTCACATCCCCTAATCGGTCATTATGTCGAGACGTGTCCACATTAAAAATGAGTATTTGGAAACGCGTTTGGTTCGGCGACGTATTATCCTGTCTGCTCTTTTTATTCTGGTTTTACTTGGTGTACTGGTGGGACGTCTTTACGTTCTGCAAATTGTAGATTACAACCATTTTACTACTTTATCTGATAAAAATCGAATACGCGTCAAAGCGCTACCGCCAGCTCGGGGGCTGATTTACGATAGGAATGGTGTCATTATGGCCAACAACCTACCTGCCTATCGGTTAGAAATAATTAAGGAACAAGTTGAAGACCTTGATCAAACCTTGATCGATTTAAAGCAATATGTTGACTACAGTGACCTTGACCTCCGGCTCTACCTTCGTGCCGCTAATCGTCGTCGATCTTTTGAAAGTATTCCACTTAGACTCAATCTGAATGACGAAGAGGTTG
>JBNMQI010000012.1:0-30263 GCA_051277905.1 Gammaproteobacteria bacterium
TCAAACTTTGTGATTAATTCAGGACTGGTGTAATTGCCCCAATTGAATAAATTCAATTCCCCTGCGGCATAGCCGGTGCTGCTAACAGCAACCATTGCGATGGCCGCAACAGATTTTTTGAACATATATTTCATATTAAACTCCAGTGGGTGTAGGTTAGTACTGCACATTCAAGCTTTCTTACGGTTGAGCAAGAAAATCAATGAAACCATCAAAATCGAAACGAGTAATAATAAACTCGAAATTGCGTTCATTTCAGGGGTAATAACCCGACGCAACTGCCCAAGCATATAGGTCGGTAAAGTATCCTGACCAGCAGATTTAACAAATTCTGTAATAACGACATCGTCCAAAGAAATAACAAAAGCAAGCATCGAACCGGCTAGAATGCCTGGCCACATGAGTGGCAAAGTGACACGATAAAAACAACGCCAAGGCGTTGCATACAAGTCAGCTGCTGCTATTTCTAGTGATCGATCCATACCTTCAAGTCTTGCGCGAATCGGCAGATAAGCAAAGGGGATACAAAAAGCGGTATGCGCTATGATCAGATAACCTAGGCCCTGATAACCTGTCAGTTGCTTAATCGCGGCAAAACAAATTAACAATGCCACTGCAGTGACAATTTCTGGCACCATTATCGGCTGATTAATCATTGTATAAATTGCAGTCTGTCCCTTATATGGTCTAGTCCGAGTTGTACCAAGAGCAGCCATAGTCGCTAGTACGGTAGCGTAAAATGCAGCCTGCACCGCAATAATAAGGGACAGTATTGTCGCGTCCTGCACTTTGTCGTTTTGCCAAGCTGACGCATACCATCGCAAAGAAAAACCCTCCCAAAGTGCGAGCGAAGAGCCAGAATTGAATGAATAACCCACCAGCACCATGATCGGTGCATATAACATTAGAAAACAGGTCAAAGCGGTAAAGGTAAACCCAGGTAGTTTACGCACCGAAAATGCTTTGCTAGCCAACGGATAATTAGCCATGTTTTACTCCAGAGCGTTGCGCATTTTTGACATAAAGCAATAGAGCCACCATAACAATGATCAATAAAGTGATCGATAACGCCGCACCGAGTGGCCAGTTTTGGCCCTGTCCAAACTGTAGCTCGATCAAGTTACCCAGCATCAAATTTTTGCCGCCACCCAAAACTCTTGGTGTTACAAACGCACCGAGAGACGGTATAAACACCAGTATCGAGCCGGCTACAATGCCGGGCTTAATGAGGGGGATAATAATTTTACGCAATACACGTATGCGGGTCGCATAAAGATCATAAGCGGCTTCGACTAGACTGAAATCAAGTTTTTCCATTGAAGCGTATAGTGGCAATATCATCAAGGGCAAGTAAACATAAGTCATGCCCAAAATGATCGCAAAATCGGTATAGAGCATTTGTATTGGCTCTTGTAACAAACCAAGGTCAATCAGTGCATTGTTAACGACACCTTTGTTTCGAATGACTTCCATAATCGCAAAAGTCCGAATCAACAAATTAGTCCAAAATGGAATAGTGACCAGAAACAACCAGAAATTTCGGCTTTTTTGCGGTCGAGTTGCAATAAAATAAGCCGTCGGAAACCCAAAAATTAAACAAGCCACTGTGGTAATGACTGATAGTCGAATTGAACGCCACAAAATTGAAAAATGCGCATCGGCAATTGTCAGTACGTCGTCAAAAATGTCACGAAAGAAAAATACATTAAACCAACCATCAAAAGACAGGTGATATTCGACCCCACCATAATCTCCAGGTGTGAGGAACGAGTAAAATAACATCACCAGCAACGGTCCAGAAGCCGCAACAAACAGTACAACTAAGGCTGGCAAGCACAATAAAATATTGAGTTTCACTTCCTGCTTTTGCGCAGATTGCTCAGCAATTGAAAGTTTTGGCGTATCTCCAGACATATCTATTATTAATCCCTCAAAATCTGAGCCGCACCGGGATGAATATTAATACCGAGAGTTTGTCCTGCTTTCCAGTTGCATTGACTAGTCCCACTATTTTGAACCTTAACGACGAAATTTTCTTCCGAAGCAAGTTTGATATGGAATTGAGAGTCGTTACCCGAGTAAAGCACGTTAGTGACCTTACCAGTTAGGTCAGCTGAGTCTGTGTCTTCTACTAATACAGCTTGCTCTGGCCGTATTGTGACATTAACTATAGAGTTTACGGCCGATTGTGATGGACCCGATGTCAGGATTTTACCCGAACTGAGTTTTAATAATGACGAGTCGGAATTCGATTCAATGAGTTTAGCGGTGAGGAAATTAGTATCACCAATAAAATCGGCAACAAAACGTTCTGCTGGTCGATCATAAATATCGTGTGGGCTGCCAACCTGTAAAATCTGGCCTTTGTTCATTACTGCGACGCGATCTGACATGGTTAAAGCCTCTTCTTGGTCATGAGTGACAAAGATAAAGGTAATGCCAGTTTCCAGTTGCAAACGTTTTAGTTCAATTTGCATTCCTTTGCGCAACTTATAATCAAGTGCTGAAAGTGGTTCATCGAGAAGCAAAACGCGCGGATGGGGTGCTAACGCCCGAGCCAATGCAACCCTCTGCTGTTGACCGCCAGATATTTGGTCGGTACGTCGATCTCGCAATGACTCCATTTGTACCAGTTGCAGCATTTCATTAACCGTGGCATCAATTTCACTGCTGGGCTTATCTTGCATAGATAGGCCAAAGCCAATGTTTTCGGCAACGGTCATGTGGGGGAAAAGAGCATAGTTCTGGAATACGGTATTGACTGGTCGAAGATAGGGTGGAAGTCCAGAAATTGATTCGCCATTTAGCAAGATTTCCCCAGAACTAGGATGTTCAAACCCAGCAATTAGGCGCAATAGCGTTGTTTTACCGCAACCTGAAGGTCCCAGAAGGGTAAAAAATTCGTTCTCCATGATTTCCACAGAGACGTTATCAAGTGCAAATACGGCTTCTGTACCTTGACCGAATTTTTTACTGACTTGGTTAACTTTTATTGCAACAGTATCAGACATTGTTACCCTGTGTTTCAGTAATTGTAGCGGAGATTATAGCCACTAATAGTGATCACATTGACTGATTAAGTCAATACTGAAATATCCGTTAACCCTATTCCATACTGTTTTGATTAGAAATTTTCAATCGATAGCCGATATATATCAATGATTTAAATAGAAATTTTAGTTTATTTATACAATCAATCTAAATAACATTGTGATCACATTATTTTAAATTAACCTTGAAGAATCACTTAAATCTACAGGATCTATCGGCAATGAAGACCAGTTGATCATGGCTTCGATGGCAGCCGCATGGCGGAATAACAGAGCTTCACCACCCGGTTTACCGATCAATTGCACCCCTATCGGCATACCATTTTTACCCAATCCGCACGGTAATGTAATAATCGGTAAACACGTCACCGTGGTCGCATAAGCAATCGCTAACCAACGATAATATTCAGGAATTGGCACATCATCTGATCCCGGGTAACGCAACTCAGCCTCTACTGATAAGACACTAGTGGCTGGACAGATGAGTAAATCATAATTTTTCATGAAGTTAAACGCGCGGTTAATAATTTGTCCTTGGTTGCGAATCGCATGTCGAATTTTATCTGAACTCAAGGACAGGCCAGACTTGATATTCCATTCAACCTCAGGCTTCAAAACACTCGGATTGTCGAATAGAATTTGTTCCATTGACACTGCATAAGCCTGAGCACGAAGGACATCAAAAACATCGTGAACGCCACTAAGATCGGGTGCCTGTATTTCAATAATGACATTATTACTTACCAAGTTATCAATCAATTGGGAAAAACCGTTTAACACGTCATCACTTACATTGGCAATCCCCAAGTCATTACTAATGGCTACTTTGACTGGTTTTAAGGGAGACCTTGCAGCATCTAGCATCGACTCTACACGGTCGTTCATCATGGCATCGGCGAATAGTCCAAGATCTTTGATATTTCGCGCCATAGGACCCTCCTCTCCGAGAATATCGAATGGCATATAGTCAGAATCAGCCACAATTTTCCCTGGGGATGGTCGCAAACTGCAAACACCGCAAAAAGCGGCAGGTGTCCTTAAAGAACCCGCCATATCTGAACCATGTGAGAGCCAAGCACTACCTGCCGCTAGTGATGCCGCCGCTCCACCAGACGATCCACCAGACGCATATTTAATATTGCGTGGCGTGCGAGTAACGCCAAAAACATCATTGAACGTAATGCCACCTGTTCCAAATTCAGGTGTATTTGACTTAGCATAAATAACAGCACCCTGTTGCTCTAGTCTCTGCACCAGTCGATCGGATTGCTGGGGGATGAAATTTTCGTAGGTTCGAGAACCAAAAGTTGTTCTGACATTAGCGACTGGGGTTAAATCTTTTATCGTCACTGGAAGACCCGCAAGCAACCCCCGTTGTTCTACTGGCAGTGCCTGAATTTTATCTGCCTGATCAATTGCACGATCAAAGCATAAGGTTGGTAATGCATTAATTGCATCGTCAGTTTGATTGATTCGTTTCTGCACACTTTCCAAGCAGTCGCGGATAGTGACCTGCCCTGATTTTAATTTTTGCACTAGTTCGATAGCAGATAATTGATAGAGGCTGTCTGTCATAACGTTACCTTTAGAATTTTTATTAACTTAATATTATGCCTACATTGGAAAAAATCTACATAAACTTGTTACTCCTGCATGTAACCGCCTACTTTAAATAAAATACTTGGACCCATAAAATTAGACTCAAACAAGTGGCAAAGAAAATAACGAATAATATTAGTTTCAATCACAATGCTTCAGAGGTACATTTGTTCAATGTTTAATTCTAATTTATGTTCATTCTTAGTCTGTGACAATTCTTAAGCACGGCCGCCATAATAAGCCAGCAATCGCAATTGCACTTGGCCTTACCTCGATGACGTTGTTCTCCGTGCAGGATGCTTTTATCAAATGGCTGGCTAGTGACTACTGGCTGCTGCAATTGCTGTTTGTACGAAGCCTAGTCATCGTGATTGCTGCGGGTTTTTACATTTCGTTCAAACAGGGAAAAAGTGGATTTATTACCCATCACCCACTCGATCATTTGTATCGCACTGTATTTAATTTTCTGGCGTTTTTTACTTATTACATGGCAGTTACGCAAATGCCTCTGGCTAACGCTACTTCTATTGGTCTCACAGCGCCTTTATTTATGACCCTACTGGCGGGACCGTTACTCGGTGAACCCGTCGGTTGGCGCCGAATAATGATTTTACTGGTTGGCTTTATTGGCGTACTGATTGTCATTCAGCCGACAGCTCAAGGCCTTAATGTTGAGGGTAGTCTATATGCACTATCTGGGGCGTTCTTCTTTGCTATGTTAGCAATTCAAACTAGGAAAATGGGCAAGAATGAGAACAGCGAACTTATGATATTTTATGCCGCTCTAGCTTTTTTAATTATCACGGGTAGCTTTATGCTATTTCATTGGCAAACACCCGACTTGACAGCCCTATTGTCGATGATATTGCTCGGCTGCATCACTGTTTTTGCACAATATACCATTACTCACGCTTATCAGTTTGCTCGAGTGCATGTAATTGCGCCTTTTGAATATATCGCCGTAATCTGGGCGATACTGATCGGCTGGTTTATGTTTGACGAGCAACCCAGCACAACCATGTACACGGGCGGTATTCTCATCATTTTGGCAGGTATTAGTATTAGCTGGTATGAAAAAATCGAGCACAAACGTGCCACCACAGCACTCATCAACTCAGCCTAACGCTAATTCCTTAACAAGCCAGCGGTGTTAATGTTGTTGAAATATACGAGAAGTAGAGACATTAACCGCTGATATCAAATCAGCAAAGTACCCTTTAGACTCAAGCTTTTCACCGTGGTTGACTGACCTGTGAGAGATCTAGTTGACTGTGGTGGGCGCTTTAATTTTGTGATTTTTAACCAAGTACTTTAGAGGTAAAGGTCTATGAGATTTTTTCTTGAATAATAAATTTCCCAACAGCAACTACAGTCACTTCAACTGGAGTACCTGCTGACAATTCTTTTTCACTACTGAGATTCCAATCGATACCTGAATAACGGTATGGAGGATTTTTGGTCATTGACACAGCTTCTTTTAAAATGAAACTGTGTCCAACTAAATCACTCGTAACTTTCTTACTATCAACATTGCCTTGTATAGACTTCAACGGGCGCCACAAAAACATGGCCAATAAAGCGGTTAATATCCCGATGCTGGAGAACGCGCTCAGCGTCGATTCCGGAACAACACCAATGGCCATAAGACCACCTGTTATCAATGCAGCAAGACCAACAAAAAACAATACGAAGGTTGAAAAACCCAAAACCACAACTTCTAGAACAAGCAATGCCAAACCGGCCATAATTAAACTTTCAGATAAATTATTGCTTATCCAATTCATTTTTAACTTCCAACAGTTTTATTGAGCGTGTTTATGATCGTCATCGCCTGAGCTACAACGCTGGCAACATCAGAGCCGCTGTCAGGTAACAACACGACTGAAGATTCTTTGGCTATGGCTTGCTTGGCTTCAATTGCCTTGGTTGCCAAATCAAGTTGAACTGCCTTTTGACCCTCTTCGGTTGCCGCTGCCTTACCCACTTGTCTTAGAGCTTCAGCTTGGGCAGATGCAACAGCCACAATCGCTTTTGCCTCACCTTCTGCACGTAAAACTTGCTCTTCTTTATCCGCTTCAGCGGCTAATACCACTGATGCTTTTGCACCCTCAGCTCGATTAATGGCAGCTTGCCTGTCACCTTCCGACTCCAGAATCTGAGCACGCTTCACCCGCTCGGCTTTCATCTGTGCTTCCATTGCTTCCATAACTGACTGTGGTGGCACTATATCCTTTATTTCATAACGAAGTACCTGAATCCCCCATGGACCAGAAGCCTCATTAATTGCAGCTACAATGTTAGTGTTTAACACGTCACGCTCTTCGAAGGTTTTATCGAGCTCCATTTTACCAAGCTCAGAACGCATCGTTGTTTGCGCCAACTGCGTTACGGCGAACTCATAATCATCTATGCCATAAGTTGCTTTGTATGGATCCAGGACACGAAAATAAAGCACTCCGTCTACAGACAAGGAAATATTATCTTTCGTAATAGCGCTTTGTTCTGGCACGTCGACAGCTTTTTCTTTAAGGGAACGATCAGCAGATATGCGATCAATAAAGGGTAGAATGAAATTTAAACCCGCTTCTTTAGTCGTTTGATATTTACCAAAACGTTCAATTACATAAGCACGATTTTGAGGAACGAATTTAATTGAGCTTTTAAGCCCTATTACAATTAAAACCAATACAAGTGTTTGTATGGTTAATAAATATTCTAATACAAAGTCCATTATTTTCTTCCCGAGTGTTTTACTAGTTTAATAAATAAAGTCTAATTAATACATAAGGCCTAACTGCCAATATCAATTTGAAGGGCCACATCCATTACTCCATAATCTATTGTTATACTTAAGTGGGGCAATTAAGCCAACTATCAAGCAGGTTAAGACTTATTTATCCGCTCTCGAATTTATATCTCATTTATAATAGAACAAGCATTACCCCAACTATTCTCATAGAGGATGTCATCTAGCTCTCTTCGCGAATCCCATCCGGCTTGCTCGAGTAAGGGTTTAGAATAAAACTCTTTAACATGACCAATGCATAGGACCGCTGCAGGATAGCTATCTTTAGGCATCGATAAAAGACTGGCCAGATCATCCGGTTTGAAAAAAGAAACCCAGCCCATACCAATACCCTCAGCACGGGCTGCCAACCAAATATTTTGAATTGCACAGGACAATGAAGCTAGATCCATTTCCGGCATAGTGCGGCGTCCAAGAATATACTTGTCTCTTCCTTCCATTAATGCAGCGACCCAGATTTCGGCACAATCTTTTATGCCTTCAAGCTTTAATGTTGCGTAGGTCGTTTTCTTTTCTTTGAGCTGCTCACCGGTTAACTTAATTTCGGCTTGGGCAAGGTCATAAATTTGATCCCGTATGGAAGGGTCAGTAATTCGAATGAAGCGCCAAGGCTGCATGAAACCAACGCTCGGTGCAAGCTGGGCGGCATGAATTAACTTTCTAAGAATTTCAGGATCAACGGCTTCTTGTGTAAAGTGCCGCATGTCACGTCGCTCGCTAATAACACGATAGACTGTCTCTTTTTCTGCTTCACTGTAAGAAGACATACCGACTATTTCCAATGCTGGTGGGACTTAATATGTAACTATTCTACTGGTTATGGCCAAAATTCAAAGCACAAATACCCCAGCTAACACCATTCATTCAACCTACCAGATTATCGTGTTATAAAGATTGGAAGTTTTAAAAATCCATTGTTCGATTATGACGTCTAATGTGAAAGGTTGATTGTTTTAAACCCTTCATTAGAAGGTGAGCAGTGGAATTAAAATGACTGGCAATAATAACCCGCACTAGCAATTTAAATGAAATATACCAGTGCATAGATCGTTAGAAGCACTACAACCCAAAGTGCCGTTGTACCAATTGCCCAGGTTCTTGAAAATACGCCAAACGATTCTGGATTATGACTAGAACTTAAATGACGTTTTGCAAAAGCAGTAAGATTACTCGCCGTAACTTGAACTTTATTTTCAAGTTTAGTGCCAACAAATGCAATCGTATTAAAAGAAGTTTCTGCAATTTTTCGAAACATTACTCGCCACAGCCAATCCGTATCAAGACTAATGGTTAAGGTTCTTTTCATTAGTGGCAACAACAAGAAGAATGCTAACCCAGAAAACAGTAATAATTGTAAATAGAACAATACTTTACCTGCTTTGTAAGGGACATAACTATTCTCGTAAGGAAGCAATTGATAAAACGTCTCAGGGAAGATACCAATAAAAAGACATAACGCAGAAAATATAATCATAGCTACGGCCATATTCCAGGGTGCATCTTTAGGCCTCAGACCTGAATCTTTTTGAAAAAACACAAACCAAGGGAATTTGATACCCGCATGAAGAAAGACACCCGCAGAAGCAGCAGCCAACAACAAATAGACCGCTATCATGCCTTCGTCTGCAACCGCATGAGAAATCATCGTCTTGGTTGTAAATCCAGACGTTAATGGAAAGCCTGAAATAGATAGCGCACCAATGATTCCACAGATTGCGGTTAATGGCATTGTTCGGAACAGCCCCCCCAAATCGGTACATTTAGTGAATCCAGTTCTATATATGACGGTACCTGCACACATAAACAATAAACCTTTGTAAATAATATGAGCAAATGCATGCGCAGCCGCTCCGTTTAAAGCCATTTCGGAGCCTATACCTACCGCACAGATCATAAAGCCAACTTGATTAACAACCGAGAAGGCCAAAATTCGACGGATGTCATTTTCAAGCAGAGCGAAGATTATTCCGTATACAATCATAAATACGCCGACCCACACCAAGACACCCTCACCTGGAAACAGTAATATCAACGCTAGCACGGCGGTTTTAGTTGTGAATGCAGAAAGAAAAACAGAACCCGTTGGGCTTGCTTCTGGATAGGCATCTGATAACCAAGCAGAAACGGGTGGCGCAGCAGCATTAATTAATATGCCGATCAATATCATCCACGTATCAAAGCTAGTTGCCAACATCGGCTGAATGTCGAATGAGCCAGTATGAACACCGACACCTTCAATACCCACTTTTAAAATGATGCCTCCAAGCAAATGCATAATCGCATAGCGCATACCGGCGGCACGAGCTGCCGCCGTTCCACCACACCAGACTACGATGGTAGAAAATAGGGCCATTAGTTCCCAGAATAAGAAAAGCGTAATGAGATCACCCGCAAAACAAACCCCGATTGCGCCAGCAGCATAAGCATAGCCAGCTGCAAGTTCATACCATTTAGCAACGCGGAAGGCGTAAAGTCCGCCGACAAAAGCCATAATGGCAAATACAGTCGCGAATAATCGTCTTAAAGCACTACCCTCAACAGGTTCAATGGTATAACTGAGGAATGGCATTGTTGTTACAACACCATCTGGCACTTGCCAGATTGCCCATAACGTTAATAGCGGCGCAGCCAATAATACGAGGGTGCGAAAATGACCCTTGAAAGGGCCAATCAGGATTGCCGCAGCAATCAAGATTAATGCGGGGGGTAACATCTCAGTCATCTTTAAGATCCTTGAGATAATAATTCTGATCACGCTTGAGGAGCATGCCTAATGCCTTTGCAAATAGCACCATCAGCAGACAGGATATAAAACCAAATACAGCACCAAAACCAATCCAGCTATCAAACCCGAAGGTTCCCTTTACCTTGATCACTAATTGAGCTAGTACTGTAAGAATTAGAATAGCCCAGAAAAATCGCCACATAATTCGAATAGACGAAGGCCGGACCAACCAAGCATCTTGCTCTTTTGGGTCAATCATTTAACTATCCCCACAATTTGAGACTCCAGTGCAATCAACGGTGCGTTAAATATGAAGAGTCCAATTGTCAATGCGGCAGTAATTGAGAGCGCGGTGACCATTGGCCAAGGCGCTTCACCATGGTCCAATTTCTGATCAGGGTCTTCGCGACTAAACCAGACCGCAAAAATAATGGGTAGAAAATAAGCCGCATTTAAAACAGTGCTGCCAATAATGGTAGCAATCGCAACGTAATTATCCGACTGAAAAGCACCCGCAAGAATAAACCACTTAGACACAAATCCGCCTGTCGGTGGCACACCTATCATACTGAGGGCTCCGATCGTAAAAGCGGTCATGGTCCAAGGCATTCGTCTGCCTATACCTTTGAGTTGCCATACTTCAGTTTTTTTAGCAGCGGTATAAATCGCGCCTGCTGCAAAAAACAGGGTTATCTTACCAAAGGCATGGGCAACGATATGTACCGAGGCACCGACCTCTGCCAATGGTTTTAAAATCGCTGCAGCCATCACCACGTAAGATAATTGTGCAACCGTTGAATAAGCCAATAAGCGTTTAATATTGGTTTGTTTGAGCGCCACAATACTCGCAACAATAACCGTAAAAGCAGCCGCATATAGCAACCAACCACTGCTTGGCTCTGCAAACAGGTGTTCAACACCAAAAATATAAACGATCACCTTAACCACGGTAAAGACACCCGCCTTAACCACCGCAACAGCGTGCAACAGGGCGCTCACCGGAGTTGGCGCTACCATCGCTGCTGGTAACCATCGATGCACAGGCATCACTGCTGCTTTACCAATACCAAACACAAATAAACCCAATAGCAATCCTAGCGCTGGACCTTCGAGGTTACCCTCAAGAATACCACCTGGCGTAAAGTCACCTGTTCCAGCGACAAAGTAGGTCCAAAGGATTGCGGGTAATAACAGACCAATCGATGTCGTTAACAAAACACCCAAATAAATTCTTGCTGAACGAATTGTTTTTTCGTCACCTTTATGTGAAACCAGAGGATAGGTACATAAAGTTAACGCTTCATAAAACAGAAACAGCGTGAACAGATTTGCGGAAAACGCTATGCCAATAGTTGCCGTAATTGAGAGGGCAAAAAAAACATAAAATCGAGTCTGCTTTATTTCCTTGTTAGCGCGCATGTAGCCAATGGAATAAATCGAATTAACAATCCATAAACCAGAGGCCAAAGCCGCAAACATCATACCCAGTGGTTCTATCTGAAAACCAAAGTCGATCCCAGGTAAAATTTCAAACAGTTGTAATTCAGGTCGACCGCCTGACATCAAGTCAGGGACCAGACTCCAAACGTTAATAGCAAGCGCTATTGACGTTGTCAGTGTGACGCCTTCTCGAAGGTTATCACTGACCCGAGACGCGGCCAGAATTAGCAATGCACCCGCTATCGGGATCAAAAACGATAACGCTATTGTCATTTCAGAACTCATGGAGTTTGCCCATGTAGAAGTTCCGCTGCGCCAGTCGCCAATTCAATTGGAACACCCGGTGCAAAGCCAAAATAAACATTCATTAGTACCACAATCCAGGTCATTAGCAATAAAGGCAAAGGTGCCTCTGTGATAACCAAGTCCTCCTCTGGCTGACGAAAATATGCCGATTCAACAATACGCCAGATGTAAACAACAGCCATTAGCGAGCTGATCAGAATAATAACCACCAGGGCAATACCCATTGTTCCCGATTGGAAAGTTGCCGTAATGAGATACCACTTACTGATAAAGCCAGCGGTTCCGGGAACTCCAATTAAGCTCAATCCGGCTAGCACAAAGGCTGCCATCGTCCAGGGCATTTTTTGAGCTATGCCGGCGATATTTTCAATACGTAGCTGAGCAATTCGCATACCAAGGCAAGCCATCACTAGGAACAACGCACCTTTGGCTAACGAGTGATTAAAAATATGTAAAACGCTTGCTGTCGTACCCGACACGCTCAATAGGCTTACACCCAAAGTAATATAACCAATTTGTGCAACAGACGACCACGCCATTAATCGTTTTAACTTTGATTCAAAAATCGCAACACTAGATCCAACCAAAATGGCTAAGAGCGACAACGGTAAAAGGAAAAAAGTAAATTGAAAGTCATGTCCAACGAGATTGGGCTGAAAAACAAAAAAGTTAAAACGAAGAAGAACATAAATCGCTACTTTTGTAGCACAGGCTGCGAGGAATACAGTGACCATATTCGGCGCATAGGTATAGGCATTTGGCAGCCAGATATGAAGCGGGAAAATAGCGGCTTTAAGCGCAAGTCCGACCGTAATAAAAGCGGCTGCAAGCAGTATCGGCGTCTGGTCAGCAACATCCCCGACTCTGAGTGCCATGTCAGCCAGGTTTAACGTTCCGGTCATCAGATAAATAAGCCCGACACCTATCAAATAGAAAGTAGCGCCAATGGTGCCCATCACCAGATATTTAAAGACAGCTGGTAGCGCCCGTTTATCAGAACCACCAGAGATCAATACGTAACTAGCTAGTGAGGATATTTCCATGAAAACGAATATATTAAACGCATCTGCTGTTACCAAAATACCAACCAAGCCTGACAGTGCGAGTAACCAAGCCGCATAAAAAAGCGGTTTCCGATGATGTTCGATATCTTTATCGAGACTCTGAGCACCTGCTAATAAAGCAACACTTGAAGCGCCAGTAACAACCAGTAACATAAGAGCACTGAAGGCGTCGACTGCCAGCTCAATGCCCCAAGGCGCAGGCCATGCACCGAGAGAATATTGAATTGTCTGTCCCGCCATGACACTCATTGTCAGAGTCACGGCAATAGCGAATGCGCAAAGGCTTGCTGCTGTTGCAACAATCCAGGGCAACCGCTTTTGGTTCAGCAGGATAACCAACGGCGCAGTTAACATCGGCACGATGACCTGTAACACCGGAAGGTGAGAATGAAAGGCACTCACTACTTGTCTATCTCCTGGATTTCATCTTCTTCAATTGTTCCGTATTCTTCCTTGATTCTGATGACAATACCTAACCCCAACGCCATAGTAGAAATACCAACGACGATGGCTGTCAGAATCAATACCTGAGGCAAAGGATTAGAAAACAAAGCATTGGCATTGGCTTCTGTAACGATTGGTGCTGTGCCACCTTCTAACTTTCCCATGGTGATATAAAGTAGAAAAACGGCAGCTTGGAAAAGAGAAAGTCCAATCAGCTTTTTGATTAAATTCAGTTTCGCAATGACGGCATACAATCCGATCATGAGTAAAATTGCAAAAACCCAGTAATAATAAAGTCCGAGTAATTCCATCCATTCCATTAGAACTTACCTCTTGCAGCAAACGCGTGGAATATACTCAATAAAACGCCTGTCACCGTTATACCAACCCCCGCCTCTATGAGCATAAGACCCATTTGCTGACCTTTCACTGGGTTTGATGACAACACTGAATAATCAAGAAAGTTACTACCCAGAAAAATACCGAAAAGACCAACGACGCCATACAATAATGCACCACCTGCAATAAGCCCAATAAGGACACTACGCGGAATGACTTTTAATGCATGGTCCTCACCTTCCAGCAAAGCGAAGAGAATAATTGCCGCGGCAATGAGTGCACCGGCTTGGAATCCCCCACCCGGGCCATACTCACCGTGGAACTGAACATACAAACCAAATAACAAAATAAAAGGGATTAACATCCTGCCGACGATTCGAGGAATAAGGTAATGACGTAGCCCTTTCGGATCAGTTGGCTTATAGGGATTACTTTGCGCAAACGGACCCGGTGGCGTACCCAGTAGAAATAAAACACCGATCCCTGCAGTAAAAACCACAAAAACCTCACCTAACGTATCGTAACCTCTGAAACTACCCAACACGGCGGTAACAACATTTGGAATATCTATTGCTTCGGCAGTCTTATCAAAATACCAGGGAGCAACATGTTGATGAACCGGCGCATTTGGGTCAGCAAACCGCGGGTTATCGAATGTTGCGTAAATCAATACCAGAGTAGCAATGATGACAATGATGAGAGCCCCTACTCGATTGGAGGATGGCGCTTTTTCATGTTTAGCTGTAATCGCGAGTGCACTTAAAAGTAACACTGTCGATATGCCTGCACCAACGGCTGCTTCTGTCAGAGCAACGTCAGCCGCATCGAGGAGAAAGAAATTTACCGCCAGCAGTAAGCTGAACATACCGCTCAACATGACAGAAACAAACAAATTTTGTGACTGCACTATCGCGACCGCTGTAATCAGCAATAAAGTCAGCAGGAAAAATCCAAATATAACGGTCATTCTTCACTCTCAGGCACTGCAGTGGGTTTGAGTTTGCCCTGTTCGGAGCGATTACCTGCTAATAATGCGGCACTTGCCAGGGCATTAGATGCTGTAGGACCCGTTAGCAAAAGAAAAACAAGAATGGCCAGCAATTTAACACTGGCAAGTGTTAACCCTGCCTGCAAAATGATGCCTGGGATGATTAAAATTGGCGCAATGCTATCGGTAATACCCGCTGCATGCATACGGGTGTACAGATCAGGCATTCGTAAAGCGCCTAGTCCACCAATAAAGACAAACACACCACCCACAGACATCAGTATCCAACTGGCTATGTCGAGAAACTGTTCCATTGTTAGGATTTTTCCTCAGGTTGCTTTGCCGTCCTATTTCGAAAAAATTCTAGTACAGCGAGCACTCCAATGAAGTTAATCAATGCATAGGCGAGAGCAAGATCAAGAAAATCAGGTCTACCCATCATAAAAGCGACAACCGCCAGAAGTAAAACTGTTTTGGTCCCTAGCATGTTCACAGCTAAAACACGGTCATAAACACTGGGACCTATGATCGCGCGCGCTAAGGCTAAGGCCATTGTAATAATCAGTGCGAATATGACGACATAATACATTTTCTAATTTCTATCCAACTCTAATCAAACCATTTAAAACTAAGAACAACTTAATTCTTACTCAATTGAGCAACCCGTTTGTCCATTTCACCCGATAGCAGGTCACGTGCTCCAGCTTCGGTTAGCGCATGCACCTTAATGACCCCATTGTGTAAATCTAAGGCCAGTGTTCCAGGCGTCAAGGTAATAGAGTTAGCCAATATCACTTGATCCACAGGATGCTGCGCCGTTACTTTTATTTCAATAACACGTGGGCTTATTGGGAGACTCGGGCTAAGTACAATGCGGGCAACATCAATGCTGGAGCGAATGACCTCCCGTCCTAACCATAGCCAAAAACTAAACAGGCGGAAACTGAAATGGAGAGCAAAGAATTGATCATTAAAGTATCCCATGCGTTTCACAACAACATAGGTCAAAAGGCAGGAAAAAACACCAAGACCTAGCAATAGCGGCTTAAAGAATCCAGACCAAAGCATCCACGCTGCAGCCAAAAAAATGAGCAACACCAGCTTCCTGCGAAGGGTATATTTAGAATGAACTTCAGTCATTTCGAGAGTTTAATAGAAACCTGCGGTTGATGTTTAATTCGTTTAATCTTAATTTACTTCTAACTACCCTGCTTCACAGAGGTAACTTTACTTGAATATACCAAACAACTTGTTTTCAGCATTCGGTACTGCCTCTCTATTCTTTATGGCTGTAATAACCAAATCCATCTCATCACTGGCTCAAAATTAGTCTCAATCAGATTTAAGTACACCGGTACAAAGCGGTCAATTGTTTCAACTCTAGTTCATATTGGTGAGCATTAATCAACAAAAAGTACAGAGACACTTAACTTAAAAATCTGAACGTAATTTAAAACTCTACTTTATTTGATATATCCCACAGATGAATAATACAATCCGCTTGCCTGATAGGAATACATTTTAGACGACTGAAATAAATAATATCAATTATTTTAGATTTATTACCATAATTTTCACTTTTTGTTGGTATATGCGGCATACCCAATTTTTTCGAACAATGATGCTTATGCTATTTTTAAAATATTAGTTTATAAAAAGTAACATTTCACCGAAGCTGAACTCTTGGCTAAATCACTTAGTTAAGCTGAGTTAGCTTTACATCTTTTACTATCATTTAAATTATTCAAAAATACCTTGGTATACAATATACCAGATGATATCGTAACGCGACCAAAAATAAATGTAAAGCCTTTATACTTTATCATTCATCGGCCCTGATCACAAAAATGTTTGTAATCTAGGCAAACAAATAGCGCTGAAGTATTCATAGATTGACTATTGGCTCTTGAGGAAAAAAGACCACACCTTCTTCAAAATAAACGTTGGGAATACCTACCTCGACACCGTATTAATTAAATAAGCATAAAACCATTTAGAATTCAGATCCACTTTGTAATCAGTAATAATGTCGACCAAATAAAGGTACGGCTAATTTAGTGAACCCAGCTGTATCACCGGATCACCGAGTCAACACCATCAAGCTACCCTGTTAGGGCTTCTGCTAAAATATTACGTATCATATCGCCAAATAAATAATAGCGCTTGACCCAATTAACAGCCAACCTAACAAACTTTTTTCTACTAATCCTATCGACCGATTAATATCAACTGAACTCGCTGGTTTACCAACACCCAGATAAATTTTATCGACTATTACGCCATCGTAACTTGTCGGACCGCCAACAATAATCCCTAACGCACCTGCACCGCTGGCCATCACAAGCCCTGCATTTGGACTTTTATGTCGGCCCTTTTGATTCCGCCAAGAAAGCAAAGCTCCTTTAGAGCTTTCTCCACAGAGGGCATAACTCAAGCCGGTTAGTCTTGCCGGTAAATAGCCCAGCAAGTCGTCCAACTTTGCGGCAAACCAGCCAAACTGATGATAACGTTCATTTTTGTAACCCCACATGGCATCTAGTGTATTGGTTAAGCGATGTAATAGAGCCCCTGCAGGCCCCAACACTAAAAACCAAAAAAATGAAGCAAAAACACAGTCATGTCCATTTTCAAGAATAGACTCTATAGTTGACCCAACAATTTGAGATTCATTCATTTGACTGGTGTCACGGCTCACAATCATTGATAAATGATAACGAGCCTCATCGAGGTCGTTATTGAGCAATGGATTAGAAATAGCAAGCGTATGCTGCTTCATGCTTTGCCAACCGATAACAAAATAAAGTAGGGCTATATTCAATGCTGATTGCAACCAGATATTTGATAGAGATAACTGAAGATAGAGCACACCAGCAACAGGTAAGGCCATCACAAAAAAAGCAGCAACAAAACCATTAAGACGCGAGTGTCGATTATTCAGCTTACGTTCAAGTAAACTCGCTATATTGCCAAAAAGGACTAACGGATGGTATTTTGGCTCTCCAAATAATCTGTCCAGAACCAGTGCGATAACGCAACAAAACATTGGTATCAAGGCGGTCAGCATTAAATAGAACCCGCCCTATTCAAAATCACTTCAAACCAATATTTGCAGCCAAAAGATCGAAGTCAATTTCAGTCTCAAGCATAGTGGCTACGCGATCAATCTCACGTTGTCGTAAAGCCTGATAATCAACACTCGCATCCGCATCTAACCCAGCCCACTGTAACAGCGCGTCACAGGCTTCATAATGGTCAAATAACCCATGGAGGTAGCTGCAGAGTATTTGGCCGTCAGAAGAAACAGCCCCATCGGTGCGATCGCCAAGGTCAATGGCGGGTCGTATCAAATCTGGCCCGCTGGTAATACCCATGTGAATCTCATAGCCATCTACTCGAACTTTTGATTCAAATAAATAACCTGTCACTTGAGTTAGCTGTTTTATGGGTGCGAGCGTTGTTTCAAAATCCATTAACTGCAACCCTGGCTGAGACCCTACTTTACCTTCGAGGCCTTCGGGGTCATGAATTTGCTGGCCTATCATTTGGTAGCCCCCGCAGATGCCTATTAGCTTGCCACCATAGCGAAGGTGCCTTTTAATCTGTGTAGGCCACTCATTATCGACAAGCCAATTGAGGTCATTAATGGTGTTTTTACTACCGGGTAAAATGATCAGATCCGCTGCAGGCACAACCTGGCCCTCCTCCACAAATGTTAAGTCAACCTGAGGGTGTAAGCGTAAAACATCAAAGTCAGTATGATTGCTAATTCGGGGGATTCTTGGCACTACCACTTTAAGGCGTTGTTGGGTTTCTTCAGTCGCATTATTATGAGAGCGATGGTCAACCGCATCTTCGGCTTCGATATGTAAACCTTTCAAATAGGGCAATACACCGAGGGTCGGCACATTCGTTTTATCAGTCAACCAGTCAATGCCAGAGTCAAGAAGCGCTTTGTCTCCACGGAACCGATTGATTATAAAGCCTTGCACAAGGTCGCGCTCATTTTGACTCAAACAATCGAGGGTGCCCGTCAAATGTGCGAATACACCGCCACGATCAATATCGGCAACTATTATGACCGCACAGCCAACAGCAGTCGCAAATCCCATATTGGCAATGTCATTTTCCCTTAAATTTATTTCAGCGGGGCTACCTGCACCTTCGACGATGATCAGATCATATTGCTCTGCTAGGCGATAGTAAGACTCTAGCGCAAAAGCCATTGCCTGCTTTTTATACGCATGGTATTCAACCGCCTCCATATTGCCTATCGAATGCCCTTGAATAATTACCTGAGCCCCTTTATCACTATTGGGCTTGAGCAATATCGGATTCATATCGGTATGCGGTTCGATACCACAGGCGAGTGCCTGCACCGCTTGCGAACGCCCTATCTCACCATTATCGATCGTTACAGCACTGTTAAGAGCCATATTTTGGGGTTTAAAAGGTGCGACCCGATAGCCCTTCGAACTAAACAGTCGACAAAGCCCAGCAGCAATAACGCTTTTACCAGCATTCGAAGTAGCACCTTGAATCATTAATGTAGGAGTCATATTGTTATTTTATCGCGCCTTAAATAGACATGAGAGGCCGCAAACGACCTTGGAATAGCCTGAATGCGCCAACGGCCCTATTTCACAGTTTCGCATGCAGTGCCTCTCAGATACTACTGCCTACGTTCGAATCTTCATTTTCTGACCTTGTTATTTAGTTTTTCAACACACAAAATAGCTGAATTCATTTACCACAGGTCACTCATGTGCTTAAGACTGCGGCCGAATTAATTCAAAAAACACAGCAGGAAATATCCTGCGTTGATGTTGCATCAGCAAAACTGTTGTTTGAGAGTGTTGACAGTTCTTTCATTATTGACGTGCGCGAGGCTGAAAGTGTCACAAAGGACAAAGTCAGGCAGTCGATTCATATTTCGCGAGGTTTGCTTGAGATGGAGATTTCTCAGCATTGTCCTCACGCAGGCTCAATCATTTTGATTCATTGTGCCGGTGGTGGTCGGGCCTCACTCGCCGCCTTGACACTAGAAAATATGGGTTATAAGCAAGTATATGCAATTACCGCCGATTTCAATGACATTAAAGCCGCCTTCGATTCCTGATCAATAGCCGAGTAGCCTGTTTATCCTTTAAATTATTATTTCGTTTTACTAATATATAACCTCACGCCATCTGTAATGTCGCTTCTATCAATCGGTCCTGTCTCGATATATAGATCACCTGGTTGAGCCATCGGGTTTCCCGACTTCGACACTCTGGCACCTATTATGATATCTTCAAAGGAAGATAGCATCATGCTAGGAATCATTGCATCAGCATCACTCAACTCAACCGTCACTGGTAAATCCTTCACCGTTAACCGTTTTACGGCTAATGGCATTGGCGGTCCACTAGCCGCTTTCGCATAAATAAAGACCGCATTATCAAAAGATACCTGCGTCTTAAATTGATCAACCAAGCTCACTGAAACCTTCACACTACGACTTTGTATTGGCTCTTTAGTCGGAGCTATCAGAGTAGAATCTTGATCCTGTAATGATGCAATAAATCGATTCACCTCTGTGGTTGATTCAGCGTTATTGGCTACCAATGGCAACAATGTGGTCATGTAATCGAAGGATGTCTTATAGTCTTGCCGCTGTTCAGCTGCAAGCCCTGCCAACCAAAGGCCTGTTGGATCTTGCGGCGTAATTTTCAACCCTTGTTGAATTATTGCCTCAGGCTCACCCGCCATGAGCCCATCCTTTTGCATCGAGAGTGCATCAGCCAATGAGAATAAAACACTAGACTCTTGGTCTCCGACGAGATCAAACGTTCGTTGAAAGGCAGTGACAGCTTCATCAAAATCGCCTTTTTCCATCATTGTCTTACCCAAAACAAACCAGCCTCTGGCATCGTCTGGATTTTTTTGCAATCGTTCTTTTACTATCTCAACCATTTGGTCGAGTGTCATATCTATTTGGGGTGTTTGATTATTAGGTTGCGCAATCGCTGCTAGGGCAGGATTTTCGATTACTTGATACTCACCTACCTTTAAGTAAAGCCCAATACTCGCTAGTGGTAGTGCAAAAATTAGCACCCAGACAACCCACTTACCCTGTTGGTTTACATTATCAGACTCAGACTTTTCAAGGTCAAGTGCGAGCGATGTCTGTAACTCAACCAAGGCATTATCATATTCGGCTTGCGTTAAGCTGGCATCGCTCAATTGCTCATCTAGGGCGCTTTTTTTATCTCGTGCAATATTGATGTTTTGCTGTTGCCTATCGGTCGACTGCAAATCTGTAGGGGCTCTTAAAACAGGCAGGATGACACACACCAACCCGACCAGTAGCAAAGCTGCTACCACAATCCAGAATATCATTATTTTTCCTGTGGCTCCGAGAGGAGCTGTTTTGCCTTTGCCATTGCAACCTGTTCAGGTGCAACTAACACTTGTTTTTTGCTCATTTTCACAAACACCGCAACAATAACCACCAGCAATAAAACGAAAGGCCCAAGCCAAAGTAATAAGGTATTATTTTGTAACGGTGGTCGATAAAGTACAAAGTCGCCATAGCGAGCAACCATATAGTCAGCTATTTGATCTGGGCTGTTACCTTCCATTAATAACTCATGTGTTTGTCGGCGTAAGTCTTTGGCAAGGTCAGCATTTGATCCAGATAAATTTTGATTTTGACAAACCAGACAGCGTAATTCACCAATCAATTGATGGTATTCAGCCTCCATTTGAGGCGACTTAAATTGATAGGACTCAACTGCCGCAAAAGATAGTCCGCTAACAATTAGTAATCCCACTATCGAAAATAATCGCCACTGTTTCACTGTTATTTTTTTAACTGACATCAGTTTAATCCAGTAATTCTCTTATGGCCGGTATCACTTCTTGCTCTAGTGATTCATTGGTTACAGGGCCAATGTGTTTATATTTAATATTGCCATCCTTACCAATGACAAAAGTTTCAGGAACACCATAAACACCCCAATCGATACCCACTCGGCCATCGATGTCCATCAAGATGGCTGAATAAGGATTACCAAACTGCTTTAACCAACGACGTGCATCAGCAGGTTGATCTTTATAATCTAGCCCGACAATGTTGACTAGGTTCCTGTTGGTCAAATCAGTAATAACAGCATGTTCGGCACGACACGACACACACCAAGAAGCCCAGACATTCAGCACCCAAACTTGGCCTAACAAATCTTTTTTAGAAAGCGTCTCATTGGGTGCATATAACTTGTTCAGAGAAAACTCTGGTGCAGGTTTTCCTATTAATGGTGATGGTATTTTCTTTGGATCAAGCGTTAGACCAAAACCTAGCAAGCCAACTACTAATATAAAAGCGCCTAGGGGTAAAATGTAGCGCACTAAACAACCACGCCACTTGTCGGCTCAAGTATTTTTTTTGCTGACCTTGATTCCTGACGATAGCGTCTATCGCTGGCAGCAAAAAAGCCACCCAGAGCCATGATGATAGCGCCCAACCAAATCCAACGAATGAAGGGTTTATAGTAAATTCGAATCGCCCAACTACCCTTATCATCTAGTGGCTCACCCAATGCAATAAATAAGTCACGGGTAAACCCAGCATCAATTGCGGCCTCCGTCATAGGTGATTGCTGAACTCGATAAATACGTTTTTCGGGTGATAGTTCAACGCGAAAGTCATCGGCTTGAGACGTTACCGTAAAATGTCCCCGTGTCGAAACATAGTTGTTAATGTCTTCCTTCTTGACGCCGTTAAATTGGAAGTCATAGCCTGCAATAGAATAAATATCACCAGGAGCCATACGCAAATCTTTTTCTTGGCTGTACAGACTGGTCAGCGTAATGCCAACAATAAATACTGCAATACCAATATGGCCTAAAATCATGCCATAAAACCCACTTGGCGTTGCCCGCAGTCCAGTCATCAGCGGCTTACCTTTGAACCGTTCATGCACTGCAATGACGGCAGTCACAGCAATCCACAATGACATAGCCAATCCTGCAAAAGCACTCCAGATCCATTGAGGTAAAGTCAGGCTAATCAGAAATGCAACGATTAACGCCGTAATAGCAGGGTACTTAACACGAGAGAGTAGATTTTGAGGCGTATCTTTGCGCCAACGAATCAACATACCTATGCCGATTAATACACCCAGTGGTGCCGTTATGCTTAAGAACACAAAATTAAAATACGGTGGGCCTACTGAAATTTTACTACCCATTGCGTCAATAGCGATGGGGTACAGTGTGCCGAGTAAAATCGCCGCTGTAGCAACGGTCAGAAAAATATTATTGAACAACAAGGCCATTTCCCGCGACAACAAATTGGTTTGCGCTGCGCTCTTTAAACTAGGGGCACGCCAGGAATATAACGCCAGCGATCCACCAACAACGATTACTAGAAAAGCGAGGATAAAAACACCCCGATCAGGATCACTTGCAAAAGCATGTACCGACGTCAATACGCCCGACCGTACTAAAAATGTACCCAACAGACTTAATGAAAATGCGAAAATAGCGAGCAGCGCTGTCCAGGCTTTAAACGTGCCTCTTTTCTCTGTAATCGCCAATGAATGCATCAATGCAGTGCCCATTAACCACGGCATAAACGATGCGTTTTCGACTGGATCCCAAAACCACCAACCACCCCAACCCAGCTCGTAATAAGCCCACCAGCTACCCAATGCAATACCAATCGTGAGAAATAACCAAGCAATATTAGTCCAAGGCCTTGCCCAACGAGCCCAAGCAGAATCTACCTGTCCAGATATTAGTGCCGCAATTGAAAATGCAAATGCAACCGAGAAACCAACATAACCGATATATAACATGGGTGGATGAATCGCGAGACCAACATCCTGTAACAAGGGGTTTAAGTCACGCCCTTCTAATACTGCTGGGAACAGCCGATCAAAAGGGTTTGAAGTTAGCAATATGAATAAGAGAAAACCAAAACTAACAAAGCCCATAACGCCCAATACTCTGGCACGCATAACTGGCGGCACGTTAGGACTAAATATAGCAACCGCTCCTGTCCACAACGCCAGTATTAAAACCCAAAGTAATAGTGATCCTTCATGCGAACCCCAGACACCAGATATTAAATAAATAATGGGTAATTCAGTATTTGAATTAGAGGCTACATATAAAACTGAAAAATCATGTTGTAGAAAAGCCCAAGTGAGACAAGCATATGAAATAGCAACAAAAAGCAGTTGCGTCAGCGCAGCTGGTTTAGCGAGTGCAACCCATCGAGAAATACCAAACGAGGCGCCCGCCAATGGAAAGACAGTCTGCACCACAGAGAGGAATAAGGCGATAATCAGGGCGAAGTTACCGATTTCTGGGATCATAGCTTAGGTATCATTCAGTTTAAGACAACAATATTTTTAGAGTGTGCGTGTAAAGGAATTTATCGACTAATCAGTTTTAGCTTTCATTGCCGCCGCAATTTCTGGCGGCATATAATTTTCATCATGTTTAGCCAATACTTCCTGAGCAACGAATGCACCGCTACTATTTAGCTTCCCATTCGCAACTATTCCTTGTCCCTCACGAAACAAGTCGGGCAAGATCCCAGTATATTCCACCGTGACGCTTTCGGCATTATCAGTGAGGTCAAACATCACCGTTAAACCTTCACCTGGACGACTGACACTTCCATCAACTACCATACCACCAAGACGAAACAGGCGATCTTGTGGTGCCTTACCTCCTGCCACTTCGCTCGGAGAAAAGAAGAACATAATGTTTTCGTTGAGGGATTTCAATGCGAAGCTAAGTCCAATAGCAACACCTGTCACCATTAAGATAATTAAGCCCAGCCGCTTCTTGCGTGCAGGGGTCATTCTATTTATTCCTGTCGAAATTTGACTTTTGGGAATGACGCCGGCTCAACTCGCGTAAAACTTGTTGATGTGCCCGACGTGGTAAATACCAGTTTAGCCACAACACTATTGCTGCCAAACCATAAGAGGACCAGACGAATGGAGCGTAACCACCCATTGCAAAAAACTCAGACATCATTACCTTCACTTAGTTCAGCTACCCACTTGCTATTACGTTCACGTTTTAATAATTCGCCTCGACAACTTTGAAACAGCGTCAGCACGTAATAAACTTGAAAAGCCAATGCCATCAGTAAGAGTGGAATAAGCATACTCCAATGGATAGAAGGTTTGTCAAACTTCATAATCGAAGGCCCTTGATGTAATGAATTCCACCATTCTACTGAATAATGAATAATCGGAATATTGACAACGCCAACGATGGCTAAAATAGCGACAGCTCTGGCGGCGATACGTTTGTCGTCAATAGCATTGTGCAAACCAATGACTCCAAGATAAAGAAAAAGCAAGATAAGCTCGGACGTCAACCGAGCATCCCAAACCCACCAGGTGCCCCACATCGGTTTACCCCAAATTGATCCAGTAGCCAACGCTAAAAAAGTAAAGCTAGCGCCAATTGATGCACTGCTAATCAAAACCACTTCGGCAAGCTTCATTCGCCAAACAATAATAATGATGCCACAACAAGCCATCACGATATAAATAAGCAAAGACATCCATGCCGCTGGTACATGAATAAAAATAATTCTATAACTGTCACCCTGTTGGTAATCCGGTGGCGCCAACACTAACCCACCATAGAGCCCAGCCACCAGTAAAAGCAGAAACAATCCTGTCAGCCACGGAATCCATTTACCGGCTATGCGATAAAAGTGTGGTGGAGAACCAAACTTATGAAACCATAAAAACATCTAACTACCCGACTGACTCAATATGCTAACTCATACTCATCTTGAGCGCCGATGCAGTCGCAAGTGGCGATAAAGATAACGCAAGAAACAAAAATGACAGCAACATGTAAAGCTGTGCCGTAACATCTAACCCACCAGCCGCACCTTCAACTGCACTGGATGCAAATATAAGTACAGGTACATATAGGGGCAATATCAAAAGTGACAATATAATACCACCTTTCGGTAAACCTACCGTCAAAGCCACACCAATAGAACCAATTAAACTTAGTATGGGTGTACCAATTAAAATTGTGAGCAATAAAATACTCAGGGCTTCTGAAGGCATTCCAAGCATCACTGCTAGTAAAGGTGAAATCAGCAACAAGGGTAAACCCGTCACCAACCAATGTGCGGTCACTTTAGCTAAAACCAAAACCGGCATGGGATGAGCACTCAACAGTAATTGCTCCAGAGAACCATCGTCAAAGTCTGACCTGAAAATACTATCGAGTGATAACATAGCTGCGAGTAACGCTGCGACCCAGATAATGCCGGGTGCAATCCTAGACAATAAGGCGGGTTCGGCTCCAATTGCAAGTGGAAATAAGGTAATCACTAAAATAAAAAACAACAGTGGATTGGCGAACTCGGCACGATTTCGAAACGACAGCGTCAAATCACGCTGTAACAAATAGAGAAACGCCTGAGTCAATGAGTATTTTTTCATATCAGACGCTTCACGCTGACAAGTCTAACCTGATTAAATCGGTTGAGGGCATTTCAATATCATGATGCGATGTCATTACAATAATACCCCCCCGCTTTAAATGCGCTTCGAATATAGATTGAAATAGCGCCGTACTCACTTTATCGAGCGAAGTATAGGGCTCATCTAGAATCCACAAATCTGCCTCTGTGACAATTAACCTTGCTAGTGCAAGCCTACGACGCTGTCCTGCCGATAGATTACTCACAGGTGTATCACCGTATTGGTAAAGATTCACTTGCTCCAAAGCATCATCAGGGTCAACAGTCGAAGGGTTGCCCATAGCCTGAACGAGGCGCAAATTCTCAAGACAGGTCAGGTCGCACTTGACACCATTGTGGTGACCCACGTAAGTGACTCGTTCATGATAGTCAGAACCTTGTTTGGATATTTCAGTCTCATGCCAATAGATCTGACCTTCATCAGCCATTTTTAAACCGGTCAATATTCTTAATAAACTGGTTTTACCACTACCATTACGGCCTTCAACGAGCAGCATTTGCCCACTCAATAGCGATAAACTAAGATGCTCGAATAATATTCTGTCATCTTGAATACAACAAAGATTATCAATTTTAAGCAGCACAGTTTTAAGCATAAAATAGTTAGGTAAAAATGGGAATGCAGGCTAGCCAAAAAATGCTCGAAATACAATCCAAGAGTTAATAATGATCAAACAATCCACGTTTCGTCCAGCATCTTTTCTGAGTAATCGACACTTACAGACAATACTACCCAATTTAATTCATCCGAAACACCCAAAACTCCATAGAGAACGGCTTGAACTGGATGATGATGACTTTATCGACCTGGACTGGAGCCAGACACGATCCCCTCAAACATTACTAATTTTACATGGACTTGAAGGCTCAGTAAATTCTTCCTACGCTCAGCGTATGCTGAACTATTGTAATCATAACCAAATCGCCGCTGTATTTATGCACCTTCGAGGCTGTAGTGGAGAGCAGAATCGACTATTGCAAAGCTATCATTCGGGAGAGACTGGTGATTTAAATCAGGTAATTGAGTATCTTAAAAATAAAGGTATTTGTCATATTGCATTACTCGGGTACTCACTAGGAGGCAATCAAGTTATGAAATACATGGGAGAAGCTGAAACAAGCTCTGTTATTTGTTGCGCGATTGGCGTATCAGTCCCAATGACGCTGAGTATTTGCTCCACAACAATGAATCGAGGCTTTGCAAAAATATACCAATCGACTTTATTAGGCCGACTCGTCACAAAGCTTAAACAAAAGAAAAATTTATTAAAATGCAGTGAGCTAAGCTTTCCTGACCCAACAAAAATGAAAAACTTTCAACAGTTTGACGATCACTTCACTGCGCCTATCCACGGATTCGAAAGTGCTCATGACTATTATGAAAAATCGAGTTCAAGGCAATTTTTAATTAATATAGATAAACCTACATTAATCATACAGGCAAAAGATGATCCTTTTATGGCGACAGAGGGGCTCCCCGCAGCTAACGAGCTATCGACATCTGTTACATTAGAACTATCCCAACACGGAGGGCATGTTGGGTTTATTAGTTCAAATTTTCTCTTACCAACACACTGGCTCGAAACTTGTATCCATTCTTTTCTTAATGATTACTTCAAGTTACAGGAAACCGTTAACTGATAATCGAGTAAGCGACTTTATTTTGGGAATAGGCAACGACGGCTATGGAACTGCTGATATCATTGATTTAGAAGACAGAACTAGCGATTGTTGCCAATGAAGTACCTGCCAATGAGGCCTTGGTAACCACATACTGAGCTTGCTCTCGACTCTCATACATTGATGCTACGACTTTGCCTGCCAAAGACTAAAGCTTCCAATAATTTATGCCAAAATGACTTATACAAGTTGCCACTGGTAATTCAATCAACCCGATGAGACTTACGAGCCAAAATCATAACTATGAAAAAAACTAGAAGGAAATAATTTGACTCATCTTTTTTCAGAGAGCCTAAAAAATTTCGTTAAAATGTTAATGATTATGAGTCGAAAGGATCATCCGTTAACAAAATATTGACGTAAGGTGCATAGGTCAATACGGCCCCTTGCAGAGGCCCAAGGTTAGCAAAAGCGTCAACAAGCTGGACAAAACAGGATTCACTTTCAGGGTCTTTTTTAAAGGTTTCAAGCGCAAAAATTAGTGGTCCGAGTTCTTTTGCATCAAGATATTGATTGAGCATCTGAATTGAGATGTCGATACTCTCAACACATACCGGCTTTCCAGTAATCTTTCTCACAGGTGTGTCAAATTCTGGCGGCTCTTCATAAACATTACCGGCCAACCTTTCTGGGCTTGAGCCCGACTTCAATCCCGCAAAAGAATTGAATTCTTCACGCGCCTGTCGTTTTAACTCGTTGACAAAATAATTAAATTTTTCAGGACTTGGTTTATCTATTAACAATGACAAGGTGGGTCCAGATTGAACACGACTATGAAACTCGAGCAACGTACCAACAATGACAGGGTCTGGATTGAGTGATGAGAGCATAACGGTAATTTTTTCTTCATTAAATAAAGCCTTGATTCGAACATTAATTACATCATTATCAATTTCAAATTCTCTACTGCCTTTTAGAAACTGCTTTTGCACCAACTTAATCGTCATTACTATCCTGATCGAATTCGAATCGTTGAATTCATTAACTGATAAAAACTAGCACTTTACTTGATAATTTGGGGATATAAAGATTTATTAGCAGGTGAATTCTAAAGGCAGTTACAGAAGCCAGCGCTTGAATAGCCATAAACCTCTAGCAGAGCTGAGTTAAACAGTTATTTATTGATATAGTAATTAAACTGTAGGTAAATACTAAAGAATTATTTACCTTATTTATGCTTTTAACCAGTTGAAATATATAAATATTTAAGATTCATATAGAACTCAATAACCGCAAAAATTAATAAAGCTCATTAAAAATAGTGTTCGGTGCATAAAAAGGAGTAATAGGAATTCTGTCACTATATCCGTATAATTATATTTATTAAAGTTTGTATAACTGAAGTTAGAACGCGTTGAGTGACAGGTATAATTACTCTTTAAATTCTGGCTGTTTTTCAATAACTAAATTAATTGATATAGGTGATTTATGAGCGAGCCAACAAAAACAAGGCCTATCGTTCCTGAAGGTAAAGCAAAGTTTCTTATTACGCGACAAATGGAAGCCAATGAAAAGGGCTTCATAGGTTATGAAACTATTTGGGAACCATTCCATAAAGAAGCTAAATACGAAACTCCTAAGCGTCCTTAAACCTCAAATGCCTATGTAAGCTTGGTTTCGCTATCTTCTTAAGGAACAGCTTCGCTAAATGGTAACTTAGAAGAATTAATAAAAATCGGTCGAGATTATAGTCTTTACCGATTTTTCAATGTGTAAAATAATTGCACCAAAAAACATAAAATAGTTGTTTTAGATCAAAGTTATTTAACCTGCGTCGAATGTATAAAGTCTTTTCTGAGGAATTACGCCGCGCACACCACCTTTGGGGTTTTCTACATCGCCTCGATAACGTGGAATAGCATGTATATGTAAGTGGGGAATAGACTGGCCAGCCCACTTCCCTACATTGATGCCGATATTGTAACCATCAGGATTATGCTTTGCATCGGCCATCGCTTTTCCTTCGCTAACAAGCTTCCACAGTTCTTCTCGCTCCTGGTCATTGATATCGAAATAATCTGAAACATGTCGATAAGGGATAACAAGAAAATGTCCTGGGCTAGCCGGATGTAGATCCCACGCAGCAAATCCAAATTCGCCTTCGATCATAATTCGACGACCGGCAGTTGATGAACAAAATCGACAGGTTTCTCCGTCGGCGATAGGAGCTTGTTCAATCATAACTGACTTTCCGAACTAAAGTTGCTTCTAAACTGGTACCTGAGTTACACCTTCTAACCCTTCAAGGTCAGGACCATTGTCTATTTTGCCGCCATATTCTATTTCTTCTTCTGACGCTTGACGAAC
>JBNMQI010000013.1:0-27540 GCA_051277905.1 Gammaproteobacteria bacterium
TTTGAATGATGATTGGTTTGCATTGAATACCTAAATTTTTGATTAAGTGGACATACGTATGCACTGATCTGCACCGCAGGTTAGTCCCTAAATAGACTTTTGAGGTAAGTCAAACTAACTAATAGCCTCATTAAACGGTTTGAGATCGCCAAGCACTATCATTTGGCGATTCTGAATTTTTTGGAGGGCATATTGAAGTCTATTGTTAGGTGACTCCTTCCACGAACATTCGAAAAATACGATGATAATGTCTGAAATATACGAATTTACTTATTGAAAGATTGTCATATTATACGCCTGCTTAAGCAAATCAATAAGTGCTAGGCTAATTGATAATCTAAGCTTAATATTCTAAAAATTTAAATGGAATACGAGTAAAAACATGAAACGAATGATGCTATTTTTACTCACCAACATAGCCATTATGGTGGTGCTTAGCATCACCTTGAGAATACTTGGCGTTGACAGCATATTGGCTGAAAATGGATCTGACCTCAATATTCAGGCATTAATCATATTGTCAGGTGTCATCGGTTTTGGTGGTTCGTTCATATCATTGCTAATATCCAAGTGGATGGCGAAACGCATGACGGGCGCAGTTGTGATCACTAACCCCAGTAGTAATGTGGAGAAATGGTTATTGAGCACAGTGGAAAAGCAGTCAAAAATTGTTGGTATAAAAATGCCTGAAGTAGCAATTTTTCCATCACCTGCAATGAATGCTTTTGCAACAGGCGCATCTAAAAATAAAGCACTCGTTGCTGTGTCGCAAGGTTTGTTAGACAGCATGTCACAAGGGGAGATTGAAGCAGTCCTCGGCCACGAAGTAAGCCATGTCGCCAATGGTGATATGGTAACCCTAGCTTTGATTCAAGGTGTAGTGAATACCTTTGTGGTGTTTTTATCTCGAGTTGTTGGCCATGTCGTAGACCGTGTGATTTTAAAAAACAATCAGGGTCATGGCATTGGCTACTTTGTAACGGTAATGATAGCGCAGATAGTCTTGTCGGTACTGGCTTCAACCATCGTCATGTATTTTTCAAGAAAGCGTGAATTTATTGCTGATACGGGTGGTGCTGATTTGGCCGGACATCAGAACATGATTAATGCGCTCAAACGACTTGGACAGGTAGAACCGGAAGCCTTGCCGGAACAAATGGCCGCTTTTGGTATTAATGACAAAGGCGGGTTTATGGCTCTTTTCTCATCACATCCGCCGATTGAGGCAAGAATAGCTGCCCTTGAAGAACGCTCAAAAAAACATCTATGACCTAATCAAGTCGAGTTTAAGCCGAGTTTATACTCCGACATCCTATTCATTACTGTGATTTATAAAGCCATTCATTCGAGAGTGGCCTTAAGCAACCCACAATGCAGTTCAGGTCACTAACTATATGAGCCTACACTCAATTTGGCTTTGGGATTAGTGACTCATTTTTTTATGACTTTCTTTCGATTGGGACCGTCCCAAGACTTGATAACCACCTTGAATAGTATTTTCCAGTTCAAGTGACAACGCATTGCAAACTGAGGCGAGCTTTTCCATTTTTCTGGTTCGAAGCCGGAGCATCGATACGGTTAATTCATGTATTGGGAAATAGGGACTATCAATGAATTTTAATAAGCCATATTTAAGTTCATCTTCGATAGATGAAAGTGGCAGCCATGCCATGCCAAGCCCAGCCTGAGCTGACGATACAATAGCACTAGTCATTTCTGCGCCTAGCTTTTGGGAAAAATTATGTGCTGACTTTGCAATCAACTCTTGATGAACTTGTTTACCCAGAAAAATATTTTCTGGGTAGGTGACTATTTGTATTTGATCACTTCCTGGGATCGAATTGATTATTTTATTTAGCTGCTTTGGCGAACATACTGGGACTAATAAGTCGGTCGTTACCTGAGTTTTTATGACTAGGTCTGTGGGTATTTCTAATGTATTTACTGGTGTCTCATAAGCCAGCATAAGAGACACTTCTTCTGTCATTAATCGTTGGAAACACGCATTTTGATTGCCAGACCAGAGTTGTATTTGATGACCAGATAGTAAGCTTTGAATTTGACTTATGGCTTTTGGTATTGGCACCGATGAAAGAGAGTGTAATGCTGCGATGGCCAGTACTTCATTTTCTTTATAGCCCCGTTTTAAATCAAGGGTGACACGTTTGATACTGGTTAGTGCTGATTCGATATCACTGGCCATTTCAAGCAATATTTGCGTTGGTGTAGCAGGGCGACCTGTTCGGTCAACGAGGTTGATGCCATGGCTAGCCTCTATTGCCTGCAGCCGTCGAGAATAGGCTGGCTGTGAAATATTGCGGGTTCGAGCGGCACGGCTTATATTGCGTGATTTTATCAATGCCAATAAATCTTCCAGTGCTTGCTCATTCATTGACATTAACTCTACCTCTTAATATGCGCATAGAACATGCTATTTACGAATAAATGCATTATAAACATATTTTTCTGCATGCTACTATTTAGTTGATATTTAAAACTAGATGAGGAAAGAGAATCAATGAAAAATATAATCAAACTGACAGCCTTGAGCGCTGTAATGCTAACGAGTTTATCGGGTCAGGCGACTGCTGATGCTGGTGATTCACGTATATTAAAACGAATTCAGGATAGGGGTGTGGTAACCATTGGTCATCGTGAAACCTCAATACCATTTTCCTATATCGGGAATGATGAAAAGCCGGTGGGTTACTCAATCGATATCTGTTTGAAAATCGTCGATGCGATTAAAGTCGAGCTAGAAAATCCAAATCTAAAAGTTAAATATGTGCCTGTCACAGGTCAAACTAGAATTCCATTGATAGCGAATGGCACGATTGATATCGAATGTGGTTCGACAACCAACAACCTGACTCGTCAGAAACAAGTGTCTTATTTGTCTACTACGTTTATTACGGGTACTAAAATTGCCAGCAAAAAAGGTTCTGGCATTACTGAAATTGAAGATCTGGAAGGCAAAATCATTGGTATGTCAGCTGGTACAACTAACGAAAAAGCGATTAAAGCTGCAATCAAAGATTTAGGCCTAAATGTTAAAATAGTGGGTGTAAAAGATCATAGCCAGGGTTGGTTAGCGCTACAAACTGATCGAGTCGATGCCTATGCTTCCGACGATGTTTTGTTATATGGTTTGATTTCTAAGTCGAAGAGCCCAGCCGAATATCAAGTGACTGGTCGTTTTCTATCCTTCGACCCTTATGCGATTATGGTGCCACGAAATGACTCCACGTTTGAACGATTGGGTCGGGTTGTGATGTCTGGTCTTATGGCCAGTGGCGAAATGGAAACTGTTTATAATAAATGGTTTGTGCCAGGACCAACCGGCATCAACATGAAGATGTCAGATACGTTAAGAACAGCATTTGAAATTCAAGCTTTTCCAAACTAGGTAACGTTAGGGAGATATTTAGGAGGCATAGTACAACCATGCCTCCTTTTTTATGTCAAAACTATCCATTGGTTGTTAATTATGAATTATAACTGGGACTGGGGCATACTTTTTCGTGAGCCGTATCTTAATTGGCTCATTGACGGTCTTGGCTGGACAGTATCACTGTCACTAATGGCCTGGATTATCGCGTTTAGCCTTGGATCAATACTCGGCATCATGCGCACATCTATTAGTCCGACCTTACGCTTTATTGGTACAGTCTACGTAGAGATTTTTCGGAATGTGCCTTTACTCGTTCAGCTGTTTCTGTGGTTTTTTGTGTTCCCAGAATTATTGCCGGATGATGCAGGTCGATGGGTAAAGCGTGAAATGCCTATGCCCGCTTTAACAACAGCAATTTTAGGCATAGGTTTATATACAGCGTCTCGTGTGTGTGAGCAGGTCCGTTCAGGTATTGAGGCGATTGGTATTGGCCAACGCAATGCGGGCAGAGCATTGGGTATGTCAGAAACCAAAGTCTATACCAATGTACTTTTGCCTAATGCTTACCGAATCATTATCCCTCCGTTAACCAGCGAATTTCTCACCATATTTAAAAACTCATCACTTGCTTTAACCATTGGTGTGGTCGAATTGACAGCGATGACTCGACAAATTGAAGAATATACCTTTCAGGGTTTTGAGGCATTTACTGCCGCTACGGTTATTTACAGTCTAATGACTTTTATTGTCATGTTGATTATGACCACTATTGAAAAATACGTCCGAGTGCCCGGGCGTGTGAATGTGGGGTAGCCGAGATGATAGATTTTGATTATGACATCATCTGGAATAATCTACCTTTTCTATGGGAGGGTATGAAAGTAACGTTGCTGCTGACATTGTTAGCAATCGTTGGCGGTTTATTCTTAGGCACAATACTAGCGTTAGTTCGAGTAGCGAAAATTCCAATACTTGCATGGGTTGCTGCAGCTTATGTCAATTTTTTTCGCTCTTTACCGCTTATACTGGTTATTTTCTGGCTCTACTTTTTGGTTCCACTCATCCTTGGGCGCTCAGTAGGAAGCTTCTATTCAGTGCTGGTCGCTTTTGTATTATTCGAAGCCGCTTATTATTCAGAAATTGTCAGAGCTGGTATTTCAAGCGTAGGCAGTGGCCAAATAGCCGCCGCACGAGCCATCGGTTTAACTTATCCACAAACGATGCGTTATGTTGTCTTGCCACAGGCGTTTCGAGCGATGGTCCCTGTATTGCTAACGCAGGCAATTATTTTGTTTCAGGATACGTCATTGGTTTATGTCGTCGGCCTGAAAGACTTTCTAGTGAGTGCTGAGCTGATTGCCAATCGGGATCAACGCTTGATCGAAATGTTTATTTTTGTGGCGATTGTTTATTTTGTTATTTGTTTTTCGGGCTCGTTGCTTACTCGACATCTTCAAAAGAAGTTAAAGATATGATTGAAATTAAAAATGCAAATAAATGGTATGGCGACTTTCAGGTCTTGTCTGACTGTTCTACTTCAGTCAAAAAAGGTGAAGTCGTCGTAGTTTGTGGGCCATCAGGTTCTGGTAAAAGCACGCTGATTAAATGCGTCAATGGATTAGAGCCGATCGATGATGGTGTCATTACAGTAGAAGGCGTCAAAGTCAATGACAAAAAAACTGATTTGAATCAGTTGCGTGCACGCATCGGTATGGTTTTTCAAAACTTTGAATTGTTTCCGCACATGAATGCGATTGAAAACGTCAAATTGGGCCAGCTAAAGGTGCTAGGACGAAATCCTGCAGAAGCTGAAGAAAAGGCAACCGCGTTATTAAAGCGAGTGGGTTTGGCTGAGCATGCAAAAAAGTATCCATCACAATTATCTGGTGGACAGCAGCAACGGGTTGCTATCGCTCGGGGTCTGGCCATGGATCCGATAGCCATGCTATTCGATGAACCTACATCAGCCCTCGATCCGGAAATGATTAATGATGTGCTCGACGTTATGATCGAGTTAGCAGAGGAAGGTATGACCATGATGGTCGTTACACACGAAATGGGATTTGCTCAGAAAGTGGCCAATCGAGTGGTTTTTATGGACGAGGGTAAAATAGTTGAAGATTCTCCAAAGGATGATTTTTTCGGAAGTCCTAGAAGTGATCGGGCTCAATTATTTCTGTCGAAAATTCTAACTCACTAATTAATTTAATAAGTAGTAAGCTAACTTATCGACTAAAAATTAGGCACTAAAACATGAAACCAATTGTGTATTGCAATGGCGAATTTATCGAAGAGCAAAGTGCCAAAGTCTCTATCTTTGATCGCGGCTTTCTATTTGGTGATGGCGTCTATGAAGTTGTTCCTGTTGTTAATGGCAAGCTGATTGACAAGTTTGAGTTCTTGCAACGACTGGAGCGCAGTCTTTATGAGCTAGAGCTTGAATGGCCTTTTAGCCAGCTTGAATATGTAGACATGCTGGAAACTTTAATTGAGCGCAATAAACTGCTTGAAGGTAGTGTTTACACCCAAGTCACCAGAGGCGTTGCGCCGCGTGACTTTGCATTTCCAGACAATACACCAACGACCTGTATTGCTTTTACATCAGACAAATCTTTTCTCAATAGTCCACTAGTTGAAACGGGTGTTGACGTTATAACGGTTGAAGATTTGCGCTGGAAGCGTCGAGATATTAAATCAATCGCTCTATTGGCTCAGTGTATCGCGAAACAGGAATCCAGACGGCAAGGTTGTTATGAAAGCTGGATGATGGAAGGTGAGCTTGTTACTGAAGGTAGCTCGTCGACGGCCTATATTGTAAAAGATAATACAATTATCACTCGACCTAAATCGAATGATGTACTGCCGGGTATTCGACGTCATGTATTGTTGGAATTAGCTGCCGATAACGGCATAGCGGTTGAGCTTCGTGCCTTCACCTTAGATGAAGTACTGGCAGCCGATGAGGCGTTCTTAAGTAGTGCAACGACGCTGGTCATGCCGGTTATCACTATTGATGGGAAGCCGATTGCTGAAAAAAAGCCTGGTTTAATAACTTTGAAGCTTCGCCAATTGTATGTAAACAGAATTAAAAAACAGGCTGGCTTGTAATGACTTAATGGACTCAAACAGTTGCTTTTTGGCGTCCTTTTTTTTCTACGAGAACAATAATTATACCGCTTGAAATGATCAGCATGCTGCCGATAATAGAATAGTGGTCTGGCCATTCACCCCAAACTAAATAGCCTAGCAGCAACGCTAAAGGCATCGAGCTATATTCAAATGGTGCCATTAGCGATGCTTGGCCAATTCTATAGGATTGGGATACCAAATAACCGCCCATGGCAACAAAAAATCCACAGGCTGCGATTAAACCCATGTCGTCGAAAGCTGGCAAGGTCCAACTGCGTAACAAAAAGCCTAAAGTTGGATTGTCTGGAGTATAAAATCGACCATCACCAACAGATAACCCAACGATTGAGCTAATGACAATAAAGGAAAGCTGGATGTAAAAAGTCAAAGTTCCAGCTTTGTCTTGCATGCCAAGCTTGCTTGTCATCATCACCATGCAGGCATAAGCGAAGGCGGCTATGATGGGTAATAAAGCGGTCATCTTAAATATTTCAGTACCTGGCCTAAGCATAACAATGACGCCCAAAAGGCCTATAAAGATAGAAACCCATCGATACAAACTAACCTTTTGGGCTAAAACTAACTGTGATAGTAAACAGATAAACAAAGGCGCCGAGTAGAACAACGCAACAGTTTCAGCAATGGGCAGGCTCGCCAGACCCAGGAAAAAGAACATGTTCGCCACTACTAGCATCAAGCCTCTGATAAAGTGCAAGACGGGCCTTTTAGTTTTGAGGATAACAAAACCACCTTCTAGTTGGACGATGACGATAACAAAAACCATAGCGAACAGCGCACGAAAAAGCATGATTTCATGTAATGCATAACTTGGGCTCAATATTTTTACAATTGAGTCGCTAATGGTCAACAATGCCACTGCGGCTATTAGGCAAAATATGCCTTGAGAATTCTTTGTCATCAATAACAGGCCATTTATTATTTGAGCTTGGCTCGTTTTCAAAATGATGATCAGACTGCACTTGTTTTGCTAGTTTTGATAGTCATTTCGATCTAAGATATGTGATCACAAAATATTTAACGTGACAATTATTACCTAAGGTAAATTAACATGGCCCAATCTGACGTCCAACCCTCTGCCCGAACAGTTTTTGATTGGCAGGATCCGATGTTTTTTGATCAACAACTGAGTGATGAAGAGCGCTTAATTCGAGATGCTGCGCACGAGTATTGTCAGGGTAAACTCATGCCTCGAATAAAGGAGGCGAATCGTCATGAAGTATTTCATCGTGAAATCATGACTGAATTGGGTGAGCTGGGGTTATTAGGGTCAACTATTCCCGAAGCGTATGGCTGTGCAGGCGTTAATTATGTGTCCTATGGCCTGATTGCCAGAGAAGTTGAGCGAGTGGATAGTGGTTATCGCTCGGCAATGAGTGTTCAGTCGTCACTGGTCATGCATCCGATATTTGCTTATGGTACTGAAGCGCAACGGCAGAAATATTTACCATCACTCGCAACTGGCGAGAAAGTTGGCTGCTTTGGTTTGACTGAGCCAGATGCTGGATCTGATCCGGGTAGCATGAACACGGTGGCGACGGTGGTCGATGGTGGTTATTCGTTAAAAGGTGCAAAAATGTGGATTACCAATTCACCGATTGCCGATGTAATGGTGGTATGGGCAAAACTTGATGGGGTCATACGTGGTTTTATTCTTGAGCGTGGCATGCCCGGATTAAGTACACCCAAGATCGAAGGTAAGTTTTCATTACGGGCGTCGGTAACGGGCGAAATCGTCATGCAAGACGTCTTCGTACCAGAGGAAAACTTACTACCGAATGTAAAAGGACTGAAAGGTCCTTTCGGCTGTTTGAATAAAGCTCGCTATGGTATTGCTTGGGGTAGTATCGGTGCTGCAGAATTTTGTTGGCATGCGGCTCGCCAATATACGCTCGACCGAATGCAGTTTGGTCGTCCGCTGGCCGCAACGCAGTTGATCCAAAAGAAGCTGGCTGACATGCAAACTGAAATAACACTAGGATTACAGTCTTGTCTTCAAATGGGCCGATTAATGGATGTTGATAACTGTCCTGTTGAATTGGTATCGTTGATGAAACGAAATAACTGTGGCAAGTCGCTTGATATTGCCCGTTTGGCTCGTGATATGCATGGAGGTAACGGTATATCAGATGAGTATCATGTGATTCGACACGTGATGAACCTTGAAGCGGTTAATACCTACGAGGGAACGCATGACGTACATGCTTTGATTTTAGGTCGTGCTCAAACAGGGTTGCAGGCTTTCAGTTAATGAGCGGTGCATTAAATGGTTTTCGAGTGCTCGATCTGAGTCGAATACTAGCGGGCCCTTGGGCCAGTCAAATGTTGGCCGATCTGGGTGCTGAGGTAATTAAGGTCGAGCGCCCACAACAAGGCGACGATACTCGTGCCTGGGGCCCGCCTTATATGCCTAATGCAAAAGGCGACGATACCACCGAATCTGCTTATTTTCATAGTGCGAATCGCGGTAAACAGTCGGTTTCTATTGATATGTCAACGGAGCAGGGACAGTCATTAATTCGTCAACTGGCTAAGGTCAGCGACGTATTAATTGAAAACTTTAAAGTAGGTGGGTTGAAAAAATACGGCCTTGACTACGAAAGCTTGAAATCCATTAACCCAAAACTGGTTTACTGCTCGATAACTGGATTTGGCCAAACTGGCCCTTATGCAGAACGTGCTGGATATGACTTTATGATTCAGGCCATGGGTGGATTGATGAGTGTTACTGGCACCCCAGAAGGTGAGCCAATGAAAGCCGGTGTGGCATTAGTGGACGTAATGACTGGTTTATATGCCACGAATGCGATCCAGGCTGCCCTGATTCATCAGCTTAAAACAGGTGAGGGCCAGTATATTGATTTGGCCCTGCTAGATGTTCAGGTTGCAACTTTGGCCAATCAGGCAATGAACTTCCTCGTTACTGGAAACAATCCTTGGCGATTGGGTAATGCCCACCCTAATATCGTGCCTTATCAGGCATTTCAAACGAATGACGGCTTTATTATTCTGGCCATTGGCAATGACGCTCAGTTTAGTCGATTTTGTGAGCTGACTGATGCCAATACGTTAGCAAGTGATGAGCGCTATCAAAAAAATGCTAACCGAGTCAAGAATCGCACGTCATTAATTCCGTTTATAATCAACATTATGCTCACCCAAACGACTGATTGGTGGCTTGAACATCTTAATCAAAAGGGCATCCCTTGTGGTCCGATTAATAATTTGGATCAGGTTTTTTCTGATCCTCAGGTTCAATTTCGAAACATGCAGCTTGCACTTGATCACCCGACTGCGGGTAAAGTTGCCAGTGTTAAGAACCCCATCAATCTGTCACAAACGCCACTAGAATATAATCGTTCGGCACCCACGTTGGGCCAGCATACGAATGAGGTTTTGTCCCAGGTTTTAGGCCTTGACCACGCTAATATTGAGCGTCTGCGTGAAGATAAAATAGTGTCTTAACGAGTGGTTTCTTAAGTTTGCTTTCAATATCCTTTTTTTAAAACTGAAATCATCCAAACTTAACATCTGCCTCCAGCAGTAACTCGCTCGCTTTCTCACCAACCATTATTGCAGGGCCGTTAGTATTACCTGATGGTAGTGAGGGGAATATTGAAGCGTCCGCAATGCGTAATCCTTCGAGTCCATACACTTTTAAATTGGCATCAACAACATTGATGGCTGGGTCTGGCCCCATACGGCAGGTGCTCGCTGGATGATACACAGTGCCGCCCTGTTGGCGAGCATGATCCATTAATCCCTTATCATCTAAAACGTCTGACCCTGGCTCTATTTCACTTGTAATGATGCGCCTCATGGTTGCTGTATTGGCTAATCGCCGCAAGAACTGTATCGCCTCGAGTAATTCCTGCCGATCATGTTCAGTAGCAAGGTAATTAGGTTGAATCTCTGGCGCGTCATTAGGGTCATCTGATTTCAAACGAATATATCCTAAGCTAGTTGGGTGACATTGAGAGATGCCGATACAAAATGCCGCATAGGAGTCTGGGTTTAATAAAGGTCGAGAACCTGGAGGCGTCTTTTGATAGCTAAGTGGGGAAAAGTAGAGTTGCATATTGGGACGCGTTAATTCCGCTCGGGTTCGAAAAAAACCACCTGCATGATTGATATTTCGTGCCAACGGCCCACGCCTTGCTGTTAGATATTGTATTCCGGCCCAAAGCTTTCCCATCATTGGATGCAGTTGGTTATTGAGTGTGGGTAGTTTAGACCGGTAAATATGATCTAGGCCATAATGATCCTGTAAATTTTTACCGACAGCTGGGCTGTTATGAATCACTGGGATATCGAGTGCTGATAACTCATCTGCCGGCCCAACACCCGACAATAATAGCAGCTGTGGTGTATTGATGGCACCAGCCGAAAGAATGACTTCGACCCTCGCTCGTATTGTTTTTGTTTCGCCATTTTTAATATAATTGATGCCGACAGCACGCTTTCCTTCAAACAGAATTTTTGTGGCTAACGCATTGGTTACAATACGCAGGTTATGACGTTTTCGAATAGGCCATAAGTAGGCGCGTGACGCTGACATACGTTGGCCATTCTTAACATTGAGATGGTAACTGCCAGCCCCTTCTTGGGTTGCACCATTAAAGTCATCATTGAGTGGTAACCCCGCCTCCTGACAAGCTGCCACATAATGCTTGTAAATGGGGTGTAAGCCACGAGAAGATGCATCAATGTGCAGCGGTCCATTGGCACCGTGAAACTCGCTTTCACCAAGGCTATGATCTTCCATTCGTTTGAACAGTGGCAATACGCTTTGCCAGTCCCAGCCAGGGTTTCCGGCAGCACACCAATTGTCGTAATCTTTTGCTTGTCCTCGGATATAAATCATTGCGTTGATCGAGCTTGACCCACCCAACACTTTTCCACGTGGCCAGTAGCTGCGTCGGTTGGCTGTATTGACCACAGGTTCAGTTTGATACATCCAGTTGACCTGACTATCGTAAAAAGACTTTCCATAACCGAGCGGTACCTGCAACCAGAACCGTCGATCATCGCCACCTGCTTCTAACAATAACACTCGATTTTGGCCATTAGCCGACAATCGATTGGCAATAACGCTGCCCGACGAGCCAGCACCTACTATGATGTAGTCATAATCTTCAGACACGTAACTCGATCCTTTTATTCATTAACTTTTTAAACATACTGTTGATCTTTTAGCATCGGTATTAAATTGACGTTTACTTTGTCAAACAGCATAGACAAAGCACAATAACAAAATGTTACTCGTCCAGAACTATGGGCTGCAGATCCATTGCAAATATCTGAACATACCAATTCAGCTAGAGGTAAGTTTAGTTTTTGACGATAGTGTCGAAAACCTTTTCAAGTGTCTTAACACCATCTACTATTTCTGAGGGTGGGATGCCACTAAAACCAAGGACAAGACCTTTTTGATCAGTGGGTGCGATGCAATAACGTTTGATTGGGGTTACCACAACGTTTTTTTCTAATGCCGCGGTTGCGATCTCTACTTCGTCTAGGTTATTTGGAATACGAGCGATTGTATGTAGCCCTGTATCGGTTGGCACAATATCGAGTAAGCCACCCAATCGTTCTTGAGCTGTGTCACACAGTACCTGGTGGCGCTCGGCATAAATTTGACGCATGCGTCGAATATGGGTTGCGAAATGACCTTCTTGCATAAAAGCTGCAACAACGGCCTGGTGACTGGATGGTACGCCCTGCAATAAGGCCTTAGATACTCGATTGAACACATCTACCAGTTGTGCCGGTGCTAGGAAGAATCCCAGCCGTAGGGCAGGAAACAGTGTTTTACTAAAAGTGCCGACGTAAATGACACGGCCTAAACTATCGATGCTCTTGAGTGTCGGGGGTGGTTGGCCGCTATAACGGAATTCACTGTCATAATCGTCTTCTATTATAAAAGCGTTGTTACTATCAGCGGCATTAAGAAGCGCAAAGCGACGCTCAATACTCATTGAAACACCCAATGGTTGCTGATGGGCTGGTGTGACAAAGGCAAGGCGAAAATCGGGTGCTCGACGAAGTCCGTATTCGACCACTAAGCCGTCCTGATCTACCGGAATGGGTACGAGCTTTGCACCACTGGCAATCAAACTATTACTAGCGCCAATGGCACCCGGATTTTCGCACCAGACCAGATCGTCAGGATCGAGTAGTACAGTACCGATAATTTGAAAGGCTTGTTGTGCGCCACTGACAATAAAGATCTGTTCGGGATCGCATTTTATGCCTCGGTTAGATAACAGATGCGATGCAATCGCCTGACGCAGAGGGAAATGACCACGTGGGTCGGCATAACCCATATTACCCTGATGATTTGAACGCCAGCTGCGGGTCACATACTGAGCCCAAAGTGAACTCGGAAAGGCATCAAAAGCTGGGAGTGCAGTAGTGAAGGCTTTTGTTTTATGTGGTAATCGATCAACAAAATTATCTAAGGCACGTGTAATGACTTTTGACAGGCGCGGTTTTAACATTGGTCGTACAGAATCCTGTTTTTCAACAACGCAAGTTTCTGCTGGTCGCGTAGTCATCCAGGCTTTACTGACAAACGTGCCGGCACCAGTCCTAGACTCGATAAGGCCTTCTGATGTGAGTATTTCAAAGACGTTAATCACGGTGGTGCGTGATATTTTCAAGTCAGTTGCCAATGTACGGCTTGCGGGAAGCCGCTCGCCAATATGCATGCCGCCAGCATGAATAATTTCGCGCATCGCAGAATATAGTTGGTGACTGACGGTGCCTGGCGCACTGCGATCAATTTCGATAGAGAGTAGTAAAGCACCCCCAGCACGTTTTATCATAATTTTAAGCAGACCTTATTGTATGGTTGTTAGCTAGGGGGGTTAAGTTATAGCAGCACCGCTAGATAAAAATGGTATTAAAATAGTTTCAAAATGGACCTTACCTGTAACCCATTTTACTTCAAGATGCCTTAAAAATCGCTAGTTGAAATTTTTAATATATTCAATATCGCGACCATTATATAGACAAACTTGACCACAATTTAGCTTTAAAATAAAATCATGAAAATAAAAACTATCGAAACATTTAGCACCGAATTCGTCGGCTTCGTTCGTGTCACTGTTGATAGTGGTGAGCAGGGGTGGGGGCAGGTTTCTACCTACAACTCAGACATAACATCGACAATATTGCACCGCCAGGTAGCGCCGTGGTCACTTGGTTGGGATGCAACAGACATCGATGGATTGGTTGATATTATTACTGAGCGAGAACACAAGTTTCCTGGGTCCTACTTGCGAAGGGCCATTGGCGGAATTGATACTGCCCTGTGGGACTTGCATGCAAAACGACAGAATAAATCGGTTTGTGAACTGATTGGTGGAAATCGTACTCCGCTACGAGCCTATGCTTCTTCAATGAAACGTGACATCACACCTAAAAATGAAGCGATTCGATTGCAGCAATTGCGGGATCAATATGGATTCGATGCTTTTAAAATTCGGGTTGGTTCAGAATGTGGTCGTGATGTTGATGAATGGTCTGGTCGCACAGAAGAAATTATTCCAACTATGCGCAAAGCGTTGGGAGATGATGCCACTATTCTAGCGGATGGCAATAGCTGTTATTCGCCAAAACGCGCTATCGAAGTTGGACGTTTGCTGGAAGATAGTGATTATGGCCACTTTGAAGAGCCTTGCCCTTACTGGGAAATGGAACAAACCAAAGAGGTAACTGATGCGCTCAATATTGATGTCTCTGGTGGTGAGCAAGATTGCGATATCTCCACCTGGCGGCATATGATCGAAATGCGTGCAGTTGACGTTATTCAGCCAGACGTTTGTTATCTCGGTGGCCTTACACGCACCTTGCGAGTTGCAAAAATGGGTGAGTTGGCGGGTTTACCCTGTACGCCGCATTGCGCTAATTTGTCGATGGTTACTTTATTCACGATGCATTTATTAGCGGCTATTCCCAATGCTGGAAAATATCTAGAATTTTCAATTGAAGGTGAAGACTACTACCCTTGGCAGGATGGATTGTTTGTTAAATCACCTTATGACATTGTTGATGGTAAAGCATTAATTCCTGATGCACCGGGTTGGGGTGTAGAAATAAATCCTGATTGGCTCGATAAAGCCAGTTACCAAAAGAGTGAGATATAAGTTTGATGAGAGCCCCGAAATGAGTGACTCGTTATTAACTGACGACTTTAAAACCACACCTTATTGGTGGGAAGACACACCGCCACCTGAATTATCTCTATTCGGCGACACTAATACTGAATTGCCCCCCAAAACCGACGTAGTCATTATTGGCGCTGGTTATACTGGGCTCAGCGCTGCATTACAGACGGCTCGTGCAGGGCGCCATACTGTCGTAGTTGACGCAGAAAATGCTGGCGCGGGCTGCAGCACCCGTAATGGTGGGCAAATTAGTACCAGTATTAAGCCAACGCATAAAGCTTTGGCCGCAAAGTATGGTCCAGAACGTGCTTTCAATATTTTAAAAGAAGGCCATAACGCACTTGAGTGGCTAGAAGATTTTGTTTCGACTGAAAGCATCGACTGCCATTTTAAAGTTGTCGGTAAATTCCTGGGTGCACATAACCGCGTCCAATATGAAAAACTAGGCAAAAAACTAAGCGCTTCAGTCAAGGGTCTTGAAACAAAGGCGTTTCTGGTGCCACGTTCTGAACAACACCATGAGCTTGGAACTGATCGATATTTTGGCGGTATAGTTTATCCTAACGTTGCATCTGTTGATCCTGCTCGCCTGCACCATGGATTGCTTGAGCGAGTCATCGCAGCCGGAGTTATCATCATTCCTTTTAATCCCGCGCTAGATATTACCAAAGAGGGAGATGGTTTTCGTGTCACTACGAAAAAAGGGGCTATCTGGGCAAAAGAAGTGATCGTTGCGAGCAACGGTTATACTGGCTCTGCAACGCCCTGGTTGAGACGTCGCATTATTCCGATTGGCAGTTATATTATTGGAACTGAACCATTGGCTGCCGGACAAATGGACCAACTAATTCCCAAAGACAGAATGGTTGGTGACACCCGTAGAATGGTTTTTTATTATCGAGCGTCTCCGGACAGACAAAGAATACTATTTGGTGGCCGAGTGTCTCATGCAGAAACTAATCCACTCGTCAGCGGGCCAAAGCTTCACAGCAGAATGGTGGATATTTTTCCTGAGCTGGCCAAAACTCGCATTAGTCATTCCTGGGTAGGTTTTGTTGGTTATACCTTTGACTCGCTCGCTCACCTAGGAAAGAACGATGGTGTGCATTATGCAATGGGTTACTGTGGCTCTGGTGTTTCAATGTCATGCTATCTGGGAATGCGCATTGCGCAGCAGTTATTGGGACAGCAGGAAGGAAGAACAGGTTTCGATGGGTTAAATTTTCAAACACGCCCAATGTATACCGGTACCCCATGGTTTTTGTCGGCATCAATTCAATATTATCGTTGGTTAGATAGTCTTAATATTTAATTATCTTAATGTTCATTAAAATTGGTATCTTCGTTTGTTTATAATGGACCTTCGGCTATACCGCTACCATGGCTTAAATTCATAATTCAAATAAATACCATAAATGAGAGAGTAGGATGAAAACTAATACTAAAGGTTTAAAGCTAGGGGCATTGATTGCAGTCTCGCTTTTCAATGTAGGACTGGCACAGGCAGCAGATCCGATTACGGTTGTTTCTTGGGGTGGTAGTTACGGTAAAGCACAGGATGCCGCGTTATTTACGGATGCATCGAAAAACACGGGTATTGATATAATCCGCGAATCTGGTGCAAGTATGTCAAAAGTATGTCTGCAAGTTGAGTCAGGAGCAGTGAGTTGGGATCTTGTTATTACCGGCTCGGGCGGCTCAGCCTCTGCTGCAGCAAAAGGTTGTCTAGAAAAAATTGATTACAGTGTGGTCGATGTTTCAGACTTTATTCCGGGTATGTATACTGATTACTGTGTCGGGACTGACGTGTTTGCGACGGTTATGGCTTGGAATACAGATAAGTATGGCATGCCAGGTAGTGCTACCGCACCTAAGACATGGGCTGATTTCTGGGACGTAGAAAAGTTTCCCGGAACCCGCGCCTACCGTGCTAACAGTGTAGACGGTGCACTTGAACCCGCACTGTTGGCTGATGGTGTTCCAATGGATAAAGTCTATGAAGTGCTATCAACCAAAGCAGGAAAGCAGAGAGCTATAGATAAGATTCGTGAGTTAAAGCCACATATTGCTGTGTTTTGGGGTTCAGGTGCGCAGCAAGCACAGCTTATGAAGGATGGTGAAGTTGACATGATCACGGGTTGGAACGGTCGATTCGATAATGCCAAGAAAGATGGTGCTAAGGTTGGCTATACCTTTAATCAGGCTATGTATGACTTTGATTGCATGGCGATGCCCAAGGGTGCTCCAAACAAGGACACTGCGATGGAATTCTTAGCAGAAATTTCTAAAGCGGAATATCAGGCTAACCTTCCATTTCACATCACTTATGGTCCAACCAATAGAAAAGCTTATGAGATAACTACAGCTTCAAAAGAGTTGATTGAGTCTTTACCTTCGCACCCTAAAAATGTACCGCTAATGTTGCCTATAAACCTAGATTTTTATGCTGAGCATAGAACTGAGGCGCTTGAAATGTACATGGAATTAATGAGTGAGTAAAATTAGGTAGTAAATAAATACTAATCAATTATTTTGCCGGGTGTTTTGCACCCGGCCCTTTTTTAAATACAGGTTCCTTCCTTGTCTATCCAATCAAATAATATACACACCGATTCATCAACAGCATTACCCATTCATGTTCAGGATTTGACTAAGAAATATGGCAAAATGTACGCGCTGGATTCTGTGAATCTGGATGTTAAGAGCGGTGAATTTCTGACGTTACTTGGCCCATCAGGATCGGGCAAGACGACTCTGCTAATGGCTATAGCTGGATTTAATCGGCCAGATTCAGGCAGTATTCGATTTGGTGATGAAGAGGTCATACTAAAACCACCCCACAAACGTGGTGTTGGCATGGTATTTCAAAGTTATGCGTTGTTTCCGCACATGACGGTAGCAGAAAATATTGCTTTTCCACTCAAACTTCGCGGCGTTAGTGCAGCAGAAGCTGCTGAGAGAGTTGCCACAGCCCTCAAGACAGTTCAACTCGATGGCCTTGGTGATCGTGGTATTGAGCAACTGTCCGGTGGTCAAAAGCAACGCGTCGCACTGGCTCGTGCCTTCGTGTTTCGTCCCCGTATTTTATTAATGGACGAGCCGTTATCCGCTCTAGATAAAAAACTGCGTGAGCAAATGCAGATTGAGTTAAAACATTTACATGAACAGCTTGGTGTTACCACTGTTTATGTCACCCACGATCAACGTGAAGCCTTAACTATGTCTGATCGAATCGTGGTCATCAATAATGGGCAATTGACCCAGATCGGTACGCCGAACGATATCTATAATCATCCAGCTAATGCATTTGTTGCTGACTTTATTGGTGAGTCAACTATGTTACCACTCACTCATGATGGTTCTGGTAGCCTTTATTTTCAAGACAACTTAATCAAAACTAATTATAAAACAAGTGACTCTAAGGAGTGGTCTCTGGTGATACGTCCAGAACGGTTAACTGTTGTTAAGAGTGGACAGTGCGATCCAGAAAAAACCATCGTATTTACTGGAGTTATTCGTGAGTTCATCTTCCAAGGTGACACAGCGTTTGCGATTATGTCAGTAAATGATAAATATAACCTTTCCTTTCGTTTTGGAACCGATGCTTCATCATGGCAGAATGCATTACAATCAGGTGATTCGGTTTCCCTCGGTTTAAACCGAAGTGATGTCATTGTTATCCCTGGTGGTCTAGAGTTATGAGTGTCCAAAATACTCCGGATTTTGATGCTGAGGGTAGGGGCGTTGAACCTCTAAACGAGAAGTCACTCAGGGCTCTTGATATCCAAGAACAACGACTGTTGCTAAGTCTCGCAACACCCGCCGTGCTGGCAGTTATAGCGATTGTCGTTATTCCAGTAGGCTGGCTATTCTATTTGTCATTTACTGGCAGCGATGGACAGTTTTCATTAGCAAACTATCAGCGAATGATCGAGTATAAGTCCTACGCACGGACTTTTGTGACTACCTTTGAGGTTAGTATTTTAACGACCTTAATCTGTATCATGATCGGATACCCGCTCGCCTATTTTCTCGCCATGTTACCCGAACGATTGGCTGGTTTTTTTATGTTGGCAGTATTGCTTCCGTTTTGGACATCCCTGTTGGTTCGTACTTATGCTTGGCTAGTGCTATTGCAAAAAAATGGTATCTTGAATGACCTTGCGATGTCTATTGGCCTATGGGATTCGCCCCTGAAACTGGTACACAATTTAACTGGTACACTGATCGGTATGGCGCATATTATGCTACCTTTTCTGGTGTTGCCACTTTATGGCTCAATGAAAAAAATTCAGCGTGACTTAATGCATGCCGCAGCTAATCTTGGCGCCTCACCCGTTCAAGCCTTCTGGAAGATTTATTTCCCCATGTCCCTTTCTGGCATGGTTGCAGGGTCACTCATTGTATTCGTACTTTGTCTCGGTTTTTATGTCACACCTGCTGTACTTGGTGGAGGGCGCGTAGTCATGGTGGCTACACAAATCACAGCTATTCTCGAGCACCAGTTTGACTGGGGTGCGGCAAGTGCGCTTGGTGTCGTTCTGTTAGTAGTGACTATGATTATTTTAACGGTAGCGACAAAATTATTTAAATTAGATGCCGCACTGTTTGGGAAGCGTTAATATGAATTGGCTCAAAAAACCAGCTTCAGATACTCAGCTGACTCATGGTGATCGTCTATGGCTCTACATCATTGCGGCGATTGTCATGCTTCTTTTGGTGATTCCAACGTTAATCGTCATGCCAATGTCATTCTCCAACTCTCAGTATCTGGAGTTTCCGCCGTCTAATTGGTCGATGCGTTGGTATTATGAGTATTTTGAATCGTCGAAATGGATGAGGGCCACTGTTACCTCGATACAGGTTGGCACACTCACCATGTTACTAGCAACACCGATGGGTATTATGGCGGCCTATGCATTGTTTGTTTCTGGGCATCGGGCCTCTAAATTACTGTTTGCTTTCCTTATAACACCGATGATCGTACCCGTTATACTTATTGCAATTGGCGTATTCTATTCTTATGGGCAAGTTGGCCTCAATAACACAATATTCGGACTGGTTTTGGCACATGCTGTTTTGGCGTCACCGTTGGTCATGATCGTCATCACCTCCGCTTTGCGAAACTATGATTTGAATCAGGAACGTGTGGCTAGAAGTTTGGGTGCGTCGCGAGTTAAAGCCTTCTTTGTCATTACTTTACCGCAAATTAAATTTTCGGTTATGACATCAGCTCTATTGGCTTTTCTGACCTCTTTTGATGAAGTCATTATCTCGATATTCGTCTCAGGCGGTTCAAATGCAACGTTGACCAAACATATGTTTGCCGCACTTAGAGATTTTATTGATCCAACCATTGCCGCTATTTCTACGATTATGATCCTGATTTCGACAACGTTGTTACTAACGACTCAGTTTATTTCTTCTCGGGAAAAGAAATAGCCAAATAGTGGTGGAGTTCATTCTAAATTGGACTGTATAGCGTCATTATTTAATTCGTTTTAATTGATAATGATTTCAGTCTGAGCAACGTTAAATTTTTACTGACCAGGTTTCGCTAAGTTGATATCCTTCGGGCCACGGATCGTCAGGATTGAGCATAAATTGATGAGACCCCTTAATCTTGTCTGGTTCAGGGATTGATGGGGTTATGGCCTTCTTGGCAACCACTGTCTTTTTTTACATTATGGTGCCGTTAAATTTCGTGCCTATAATTTATCCGCAAAGCTGATGACACCTTTGGCATACAGTAGGGTGAGTCTAGCAAAGCAGCCTTTACCTATTGGTGATTTATACACTACTCCTTAAGCATGGCATGGCAGGAGACGATATGAATAACTTTGCTAGTTCGCAATGCTATGCCTCAACCCTATGGCTAGTGACTGAATCTGAACAAAATGCCGAAGTGTGGATTTTAAAGTGTCTAAATCCTTGAGCCTTGTTATTAACTATTGATATTTAAAAGACTTGCTTTCGAGTACTGACAGATCAGTATCGAGCACGTTAACTGTCCAGCTACCAGACCAATCGGGCAAGAATTCTTTGCTTGTCCATACTCTCCAGCGGTCTCCATTAACTTCGAACCTTTTTTCAAAAATAATGGTATCGTTATGGACCCACTGATGTGTGACGGTATGACCCTTGAGGTTTGTCAGTTCAGTAAAAAAAGAAATCTCAGCGTATGAATTTGAATTAATACTATCAACTTGAGTGATTGGCTCGCGATTATCAATTCCAATTGTGAATATAGCGCGAGTAACTTCTCCAGCTATCACGTTCTGGGTAAACAGGGTAGCGATAGAAATGATTATGGTGTTTAGGGTCTGACGCATATTGGGCTCCCTGTATTCTTCGTAATTCAGATTATAACAATAAAGAAAATGTTTTTCAGTCTGATAGGGCGGAAGGTGTTGGCCCATTTAAGTCACGTTTAAACTCGACTCTGATCTGGCTTGCTGCAACATCAAAATGAAGGCTTGTGAACTCAGGGATAAGGTGCGGTTTTGGCGTGTCACGATGCCGAGCACTCTTTGAATTTCGAACCCATGCATGCCTGAGCTATTAAGCGGCTTACCAATCACGGTTTTGTCTAGCATGCTAGCCGGAAGCATGCTCCAGCCCAGATTAGCGGATACCATTACTTTGATGGTTTCGAGATAATTAGTTTCTAGAATTATTTTAATGTGATCTTTATTGGTAGAAAAGTAATTATTTATGATCCTGCGTGTAAAGGTACCCATTGAGGGCAAGATCGCTGGGTAGTCGAGCAACTTTAATTGGTCAATATGATCATCATTTGCCAAGGGATGATCGGGTGCTAATACAATTTGTAAGGTATCAATCCAGATGGTTTCCAAGTTAAGTTTAGCGTCAGCATTTTCAGGCAAAGTGACTATCGCAAGTTCGATTTCACTATTAGCCACGGCAGCACAGGCATCTTCTGAGTCCATAAAGTGTAAATCTAAGTCGACCTGTGGGTATTTGATTTTAAAATCACGCAGAATTTGCGGTAAACGATGCAGGCCGATGTGGTGGCTAGTCGCCAGTGTTAGTGAACCCGACGGTTTGTCGTTTTGACCGACAAGGCTCGACCTATAGGTTTTTACTTCGTGTAATATTCGTTCTGCATGAGGTAAAAAAGCGAGGCCGTTGGGCGTTAAAATACTCCGTTTGCCAATCCTGTCGAATAGTGATGTTTTCATGCTTTGTTCAAGCTGTCGGATACGTTTGCTGACAGCGGGTTGCGTAATGTGTAACCGTTCTGCGGCAAGGGAAAAGGACTCTAATTCGGCGATTGTGATGAAAGCGGTTACTTGTGATAACTGCATAAGCATTCCTGTTAGTTATTAAATTAATGAAAATTATGAATTAGAGTTATTAGATAAACAAGCGTAAGATTCTTATTAGTACAAATCAACATCAATATTGATACTTAATTCGCCATAATCATTGACGAAATTTTTAACTTCAAGATTAAAGAGGTCTTAATTATGTCCGCGCAAACGTTATACGACAAAATATGGGCGATGCACGAAGTGCGTCCTGATATTGACGGCAGTGGTTTAATTTACATTGACCGTCATTTAGTCCATGAAGTGACTTCACCACAGGCCTTCGAGGGCTTGCAATTAGCGGGTCGTGATCTTTGGCGCAAGGAGTCCATAGTGGCTGTTCCTGATCACAATACGCCAACCATCGGTTTAGAATTTGGGATAACCGACCCAGTTGCTCGCCTTCAAGTCGAAACTCTGGATAAAAATTGTGACAATTACCAGTTAGTTGAATTCAAAATTGGTGATGAACGCCGCGGTATCGTGCATGTTATTGGGCCAGAGCAGGGTGCCACATTGCCTGGTATGACTGTGGTTTGTGGTGACTCTCATACCTCTACACATGGTGCTTTTGCGGCATTAGCGTTTGGTATAGGTACGTCTGAGGTCGAGCACGTCATGGCGACCCAGTGCTTGATTCAAGGCAAATCCAAAAATATGCGTATTACCGTCGACGGCGCTGTTGCTGATGGTATTACAGCCAAAGACATTGTACTAAGAATTATCGGTGAAATTGGAACCGCCGGCGGCAATGGTTACACCATCGAATTCGCGGGTGATGCGATTGCTAGTTTGTCGATGGAAGGCAGAATGACTGTTTGCAATATGACCATTGAAGCTGGTGCTCGTGCTGGTTTGATCGGCTGTGATCAAACGACTATCGATTATGTTAAGGGACGGCCATTTTCTCCCACTGGTGAGAACTGGAACAAGGCAGTTGAATATTGGCAAAGTTTACATTCCGATGATGATGCCGTCTTCGATCAAGAAATCCACATTGATGGTACGTCAATTGAACCACAAGTGACCTGGGGAACATCACCTGAAATGGTCGTCGCCGTGAGTCAATTGGTACCGGATCCTGCCTCTGAGAGTGATTTGGTTAAATCGGGTGCTATGCAAAAAGCGCTGGAATATATGGGCTTGAAAGCGAACATGGCATTTAAAGATATCATAATTGACAAGGTATTCATTGGGTCTTGTACTAATTCACGTATCGAGGATATGAGAGCGGCCGCCGCAGTAGCCAAGGGCCGTCAGGTTGCTAATACTATCAAGCTAGCGATGGTTGTGCCGGGTTCTGGTTTGGTTAAAAAACAAGCTGAGGCAGAAGGCTTAGATAAAATATTTATTGATGCGGGTTTTGAATGGCGCGAGCCGGGTTGTTCTATGTGTCTAGCGATGAATGCTGATCGACTTGATCCGGGTGAGCGATGCGCGTCGACTTCGAATAGAAACTTTGAAGGACGTCAAGGGCAAGGTGGGCGAACGCATTTAGTCTCACCAGCAATGGCAGCCGCAGCGGCAGTGACAGGTTATTTTACTGATGTGCGAAATCTGACTTAACCTGATTGCATGTTTCCCCAGGAGATATTACGATGGAAAAATTTGAAAAACTAAATGGAATTGTTGCAGGTATTGATCGTCCAAATATTGATACAGATGCGATTATTCCTAAGCAGTATTTAAAGTCGATTAAACGATCTGGCTTTGGCCCGACTTTATTTGACAGTTGGCGTTATCTCGATTCAGGCGAACCAGGCTGTGATCACGCGAGTCGTCGGATAAATCCCGAATTCGTATTAAACCAAAAACCTTATGATCAAGCGGAAATTCTAATAACCAGAGAAAACTTTGGTTGTGGTTCATCACGTGAACATGCGGTTTGGGCATTAATGGATTTTGGTTTGAAAGTTGTCATTGCGCCAAGCTTTGCCGATATATTTCATAACAATAGTTTCAAGACAGGACTGTTACCCATCACACTAAAGCCCGATCAGGTTGAGCAGTTGTTTGTGGAGTTGGATCAACAAGCAGATCCAAGTGCAGGCTACAGGCTTATGGTAGATTTGGCTGCGCAGACAGTCATAACGCCAATGGGTGCCAAAATGGCGTTCGATATTAACGAGTTTCGTAAGCATTGCTTGCTTGAAGGTCTGGATGATATTGGGTTGACGATGCAGCATGCTGAACAAATAAAAGCCTTTGAAACTCAATATTTTTCGAAGGCTCCCTGGCTTCTTTAGGTTAATATTGTTAACAAAAACTTGAGATTTAGCCCTCAGGTATTTTTTTTAGATTCAAGTTAACATTGAGTTAAGAGATTAAAAAAATGACGAATAAAATTGCAATCTTACCTGGTGATGGAATAGGTCCCGAAATTATCGCGGAAGCGGTAAAAACACTCGAATGTTTGAAGCAGAAATTTGGCTTTGATGCTGAGCTTGAATCGGCAGCTTTTGGTGGTGCGGGTTATGACGAAGCTGGACATCCGCTACCTGATTCGACTCTGGCACTTTGTAGAGAATCTGACGCAATCTTGCTCGGTTCGGTGGGTGGCCCAAAGTATGAAACGCTTGAACGAGAATTAAGGCCTGAGCGAGGCTTGCTTGGATTACGATCTAAACTCCAATTATTTTCGAATCTGCGACCCGCTATTCTCTATCCGCAACTGGCCAGTGCTTCGAGCCTCAAGGCAGAGATTGTGTCGGGTCTTGATATCATGATTGTGCGTGAGTTGACCGGTGGCATTTACTTTGGTCAGCCTCGTGGTATTCGTGAATTAGAGGATGGTCAACGCCAAGGTTTTAATACTTTGGTTTATAGTGAAAATGAAATTGAACGAATTGCCCGTTCAGCTTTTGATATTGCCATGGTGCGAAATAAGCAGCTGTGCTCAATTGACAAAGCGAATGTACTTGAAGTGTCAGAGTTATGGCGTGATGTGGTTACTCAAGTGGGAAAAGATTATCCAGAAGTAGAGTTATCTCACATGTATGTGGATAATGCTGCGATGCAGCTGGTGCGAGACCCTAAGCAATTTGACGTGATGGTGACGACCAACCTGTTTGGTGATATTTTGTCAGACACCGCTGCGATGTTAACGGGTTCCATTGGTATGTTGCCTTCGGCTTCACTCGATAAAAATGGTAAAGGTATGTATGAACCTATTCATGGTTCTGCCCCCGATATAGCTGGAAAAGGCATTGCGAATCCCTTAGCGACCATATTGTCGGTTGCAATGTTGTTACGTTACAGCCTAAACCAATCAGAACTCGCTAATCATATTGAATTAGCCGTTGGCAATGTATTAAATCAAGGCTTTAGAACAGCTGATATTGCCGACCGTGGCAACTCCGTTAGTACTGTTGAAATGGGTGATGCCGTTGTGGCAGCTTTAGGTGCCTTAAGTTAGGCTTTAGGTATTCGTTGCTCATAATTATTTATTGAGAATAGACAAAAAATGAAAAAAGTAGGATTTGTAGGTTGGCGCGGTATGGTTGGGTCAGTATTGATGCAGCGCATGATCGAAGAGAATGATTTTGCCAATATCGTTGAGCCGGTGTTTTTCACTACCTCGCAAGTAGGTCAACCCGGCCCTAATATTGGAAAAGACATTCCAACATTAAAAGATGCCGATGATATTGAAAGTCTCAAGGCAATGGATGCCATTGTTACCTGTCAAGGTGGTGACTACACCAGCAAAGTCTATGCTGACTTGAGAGCTAGTGGTTGGAAGGGTTATTGGATAGATGCTGCATCGACGCTTCGCATGCAGGACCATACTGTTATTGTCCTTGATCCCGTTAATCGTTCAGTGATTGATGATGCGCTAGCTGCCGGCAAGAAGGATTTTATTGGCGGCAACTGCACGGTTAGTTTAATGATGTTGGCTATGGGCGGTTTACTAGATCATGATTTAATCGATTGGATTAGCGTGATGACCTATCAGGCTGCCTCTGGTGGTGGTGCCAAACACATGCGTGAACTTATTGCTCAAATGGGTAGTACTCACGCTTGTGTTAAAGATCTTTTAGATGACCCAAAGTCAGCGATTCTAGAAATAGACAAAAAAGTAACCGAACATTTGCGTTCAGAACAATACCCGACCGATCAGTTTGGTGTACCGTTAGCGGGCAGCTTAATTCCATGGATTGACGTTCAATTAGACAATGGACAAAGTAAGGAAGAGTGGAAAGGTGGTGTTGAGGCGAATAAAATCTTGGGTCGAACAGGTAAGGGGCGCAGTAATAATATTATTCCTATCGATGGCCTTTGTGTTCGTATTGGCGCTATGCGTTCGCATTCGCAAGCATTGACAGTAAAACTGAAAAAAGATGTGCCTTTAGATGAGATTCATCAAATGTTGGCCGAATCTAACGAATGGGTAAAAGTAGTTGCTAATGATCGACAAATGACGATGGCGCAGTTATCACCTGCAGCAGTAACAGGTTCCCTTGATATACCAGTCGGTCGGTTACGCAAAATGAATATGGGTAATGAGTACCTTTCAGCATTTACGGTTGGTGATCAGTTACTATGGGGTGCGGCCGAGCCTTTACGCCGTATGTTAAACATTATAATTGAGCACTAACACTATGGAACAAGGCAAGATTGCAATTACACATGCCGGCGAAAGCTTAGTAGAAGCAATACTCGAAAAATTAACTGAATTAGGCCTCACTTCAGATTCAGTCGTTTTGCTCGGTGATGACTCTAAAGTGGGTGTTAAGTTGGCTTTTGGTGGCAGCTATCTAGCGGTCGAAGACCAGCTTGAATTTGACTACTCGGCATGTTCATTAGTTTTATTGACCCAACGTGACGACCAAATAGCGTTAAAGCTTGAATCTCAGAGTGCATTAATATTGAGTCACGTACATGGTGATGGGCAAGGTTTAATTTATGCCGCCACTAATAATGCTAAACTCGATATTTCATATACTCAGCAGAATATACAATTGGTATCAGCTGAGATGGCTTGCTTATTGGGTATTTTGCCTGCGTTGCATGCCCATTCGGCTATTTCAACTATCAACACAACGTTTCTTCGCAGCGTTGAATCCAAAGGAAAGGCTGGGGTTGATGAGTTGGCGAATCAAACGGTCGAGCTATTGAACGGCCGAGACATAACGCCAGACGTATACCCGCTGCAAATAGCCTTCAACATTATTCCTGCAATGGCGATACCGGCCTTTAATGACGATTTAGCAAGATTGCTTGGTGATGAAAATATTGAATGTGCTCATCAAATTATTGATGTTCCTGTATTTCATGGATTAGGCGCTTCAGTTCAACTCAGCTTTCAATCAAAAGTGGATTTAATACAGTGTGAAAAAATACTTAAAGAATTAGATAATGTGGTTTATAAGAAAACAACTTCGAGTCCAATCACTGATTGTAATCAATCATTTAATTGCACTATTAGTGGTTTGGAGCAAGCCGATAATGAGCCCAACCGGATACAGTTTTGGCTGGTTGCTGACCCGTTAAGATATGGGCT
>JBNMQI010000014.1:0-27068 GCA_051277905.1 Gammaproteobacteria bacterium
TCGGTTCGTACAAAATCTGTTTTTACGTAATTTTTACCGCGACCGATCCCCGCATCAGAATATTTGTTCGTACTTAAATCTTGCAGATTTGAATACAAAGCGCTAGATATCTCATCGGGTAAAGCGCTATGCTGAATGCTGTAACCTTGCTTTTCAATATCATCAGCAATAAGCCCAAATAACGTTTCGTCAATTGTATTTCCGCTGCTAGTTTTGGGAAAATGTTTTAATGCTTTCAAATATATTGCCTACCCGTTCAAAAATTAATACTGAAAATGGACTATGCATAACGCCCCCATCATGCGCCGCCGAAGCCGGTCACATGGATGGCTTGTTAGTTGTTTTGTTCAAGGGCATGTATCGCGGTCTTTATACAATCTGTAGTGGCATAGTTAATTTGGCCACCTAACTAAAGGTGATATTATCACTTCATTGATCTTTAGGTGACAAAATGACAGGTAAAATCAGGCGAACTTTTACGCCAGAATTTAAGTTAGAAGCCGCTCAGTTAGTGGTGGAACAAAACTACTCAAGAAAAAATAACTGAGACACCCACACTTTTAGCTTAGATATATAGATATAACCGATGTCAAATTACAGAATGCGGTTGAAGCTTTTAGTAGGTGATATTTAGAGCTGTCGTCCCACTTTATGGAACTGTGAACTGGGTCGGACCAACCTAACTGATTGGTTGTAAAAATAAACCTCCCACAAACACCTGTTATCCAAGCTTAAAACTCCATTTCTAGCGTCGAAAACGGTATTGTTACGAGCGGACTGTTCAAGTAGTGCATATTCTGGTCGAACAGGAATCCATGGGTGGTTACACAACGTTTATCAAGGAATCACGGCATATGAAAAAGCCGATAGTACTCGACAAACTAACCCAAAATCTGACAGGTTATTACCACTATTTTAGTGCGATTCGGAATCTGGGAGACTTATATCAAGTCTATTCCCATGTTGTGGAACTGCTGTTTAAATGGTTGAATCGACGTAGTGGGCGAAAGAGTCTGACATGGGCACAGTGGAAGCGATTAATTGCTTACAGATCACTGATCAAGCCAGTGTGTAAAGCACTAAACATAAAGCAAAGGGTATGGTGGTAACGATGGAGCTTTGTACTGCGAGCGTGAGTAAGACCGAGGAGCGGGATGCGGGAAAACCGTACGGCCGAATCTGTATGGTGGACACTAGGCAACCGGTGTTCCTACCATGACTGTGGCAGGAATAAGCGAGTGAAGCGCGAAGAAATATTGCTCATTTATGATCGGGAATGTCCTGCCTGCAATTTCTATTGCCAGGTTGTAAAAATTAGAGCAAGTGTTGGAGATTTAAGAATCGTTGATGCACGTGAAAATAGTGAAGTTTTGCATGAGATAACTGCGCAAGGCCTCGACATAGATCAAGGAATGGTTTTGAAAATGGCCGATCAGCTTTATTACGGGTCAGATGCAATACATGCACTGGCCTTAATTGGAAGTCGATCAGGAATTTTTAATCAAATAAATTATTGGGTTTTTAAGTCAAAAACAATTTCATCTATTCTGTATCCGGTTTTACGGTCTTTACGAAACCTTCTGCTAAAAATACTGGGTAAATCGAAAATTAATAATCTCGAAATCAAAGGCAATGAGAACTTCTAATTGCCACATAACGAATAAGATAAATCTGATCTGGGTCGGACCAACCTAACTTATTGGTATTAAGAATAAACAACAATAACAACAATAAGGACAGGCACTCTTAAAAATAACCTAATCTACAATCGGAAAAAACCATCAGTTTCAGAAAATAATTATCAATTTACGATTTAAAAAGGGATTTGGCCTAAAAAGAAAAGAACATGGAAATATATGTCCGGTAAGAACGCCCTGATCTTGTTGGGGTTCCGAGCCTCACCTGTAAAAGCACAATGGTTCACGAGTCAGCAATGACAGGACGGCGCAGGAATCCAAAGCCGAGCGCTTTAGATGGAGAAAAAATGCATGAGATTCAGTGCATTAGACGACCGAAGTAGATTCAACTCATGGTTTACGGAAATACAATTTCCAATACGCTGATAAAAATTGTCAAAAGCCTAACACCGGCTCATCACCGTGTGATCGCCTGCAGCAAGGGTTCTTCAACATAAAAAGGCTTACCCGCAACACGAGCAAATAATCGCAGAAAAAAGCTGGCCTCTTTGGGTTGTAGTTTCTGGTGGCCGGGCAAAAACTCTCTTAAATCTTTGCCACTTTCCCGCCCCGTGACTTCATTACCTCTAACCCAGATTGATTTTTTTACAAACTCGGTAACGTCTCCATGGCAAACACTACATTCATCTCTAAACCGCAATGGGGAATTGGCCTGTTCTAAGAGCATTTTACGAATCGTTTCGATCTCATGATTAGGGATATAATGCTGGCGCATGAACAGGCTTAAATTGTCGACGTGGTGCTGGGCCTGTAATTCCCCGCCTACATTCCAGAGATACCTACGCGCAAACTTGGTGTTATCTCCATGACACTCTTCACATCGACTGTCCCAGATGGCCTCAGCATTACGTCCCTCTGTTTTGAGTGATATTAGTAATAAGAAGAGGATGGTTATACTCAATTTGGGTTCGAGCATTGGTCTTCGTTTCTCAGGTATATAGCCTTTATAAAGTAACACAATAAGTGTTGAGTTAACAAATATGGGACAATAGGTGATATAGACTTAACCTATTTAAGGTTTTTGCACTTGCAGTGCATAGCAAGCCCTCTAGGAAAATAATATGAAAGGGCCATTGTCAACGGACAAGAAAAAGTTAGCATCAATAACATTGGACCAATGACATTAAACAGGCACCCTTTAAAATGCCTAATCTACAACTCGAAAAACTATCAGTTTCAGACAATAAATATCAATTTTCGACCAAAAATGGAATTTAAACTAAAAGCCGTTTTCCAAATATAGCTGCCCGAAAACGCTCGAAGCAAGCTCCTTATTGGTTGGTTTTTTTGAGTCAGGCTGTCTTTTTCAAGGTTCGTCTCTTTTTAGCGAAACGTGAGGCGTAAAGCTTTTCGAACTGCAGGCTTTGTTGAAAGCATTGTTGGCGGGCAATCGATAGCATCTCAAGTATTGGGGGTAGGTTGAGGGGAATAGCCCCTCGTTTATTGATCCGGATCATTCGGCCTCATGTGGCATCAACTTTACGACGAGATGGATAGGGTCATCGTGTTACTTTAACGATTGAGGTGTATCCTTTCTTTTTTGATATTTGATGCCAAGTGGATAATCGGATAATGTTAATTGACGAGTGCCTGTTTTTTATTCTTTGGTGAGGCCAACTGTGATCAGAAATACCGGGGCCAGGCCTAGCTTCATCTAACAATCACCTCAACTCTCGTTAAATGTAATCAAAATAACCGCCAATATCTTGGTACGTATATGCACCGGAAGCGTAACCAACCCTGATTACGCTGTTTATGGAATCCGATTCACTTTCATATTCAGCCAATGATCTGGCTACAGGTAGGCGCTGAATTTTAGGGATTTATATATCGCCATTATCAGTGAGCAAATACTACATTCAATCCACAAATGCTTTATAGCCAAGATACACCTGACTGGAAAGCTGACATCAAATTAAGCCAGATACGTCAACTCGACTTATCTGGTCTTTTTATATCTCTACTTTATTTATCTACTCTATCTCTCTACCACTCCCCAGTAACCGACATAGACTGCCAAGGTTCACAAATGGGCAAGGCATCTCCCTTTTGCAATAACTCTATCGATATATTATCGGGGGAACGAACAAAGGCCATGTGCCCATCTCTGGGTGGCACGTTTAAGATTACATCGTAATCCAGCATTTTTTGACATAAAGCGTAAACATCATCCACTGCGAACGCCAAATGACCAAAGTTTCGGCCACCTTCATAAACCTCTCCATCCCAGTTGTAAGTCAGTTCCAGCAATGGTGCTTGTTCCGCTTCGACTTGATTGACGTCATAGGGTGCGGCTAAAAATACCAACGTAAATTCGTTCTTTTCATCAACGTATCGATTCGTCTCAACTAATCCAAGTAAATCACAATAAAACGTCAGAGATGCGTCAAGATCATGTACTCTGACCATTGTATGTAAATATTTCAATTGGTGTTCCTATCAGTAAAAAGATACTCCATTATGTCACGACAACATGACTAACAGCACTAGTCATTAAAGCCATAATTTCATATTATCTAACCGACAATTAGGCAGAGTGATGATGAACTTCAATCCAAACGTTATCGAGTGCGCATCGGCACCCATCGCCGAAGCCTGGTCATGGGTCACTAACCCGACATCGGACCGCCTCATCGATATGTGTCAGGCGGTGCCTGGGCATCTTCCTGCGCAATCATTGCTCGACCATCTTGCTGAATTAATCAAACAAGGCAAAGGGGCAACTTACACCGATATTCGTGGAATTTTACCTTTGCGTGAAGCACTCGCGGATAACATCAATCAACGTTATCAAGCCAATATCAATGCTGAAGACCTAATGATAACGGCGGGATGCAACCAAGCTTTTTGCTCCGTTATCGACACACTCTGTGCCACAGGAGATGAAGTGATCATACCCCTCCCCTGTTATTTCAATCACGAAATGTGGTTATCCACCCGAGGGGTTAAAACTCAATTTTTGCCCTTTAATACGCAAACAGCGATACCCGATTACAATCTAGTGGCAGTGTTAATCAACTCAAAAACTAGGGCTATTGTGTTAGTAACGCCGAACAATCCAACTGGCGCCATCTACTCCAAAGAATGCATTGCAGCATTTTATCAAATTGCTAAAAAGCATAATATCGCATTAATTATAGATGAAACTTATCGCGATTTTTCTGACAGTTCAGAGCCTCCTCACACGTTATTCCAGAGTTCAGATTGGGGCAATAATTTTATACATTTATACAGCTTCTCAAAGGTATTCAGTCTCACTGGATATAGGACAGGCGCTGTTGCAGCCAGCGCAGCATTCTTTGACCAAATGAAAAAAGTACAGGATTGCACGGCGATTAGTGCGCCTCATGTTGGCCAGTTGGCTGCACTCTATGGCCTGCAAAACCTAGATGATTGGAAGGCAGATAAAGCACAACAATTACAACAAAGAGCCATCGCAATTAAATCGGCTTTCGAGCATCCAAAACTTAAATATAGACTCATCTCAGCCGGTGCTTATTTCGCCTACGTCGAGCACCCGTTTAAGCAACCATCTCGAGACGTAGTCAAGCGACTGATTCAAGATTTTGAAGTCATCACTCTACCCGGTAGCTATTTTGGGCCACAACAGGATAACTTTATTCGGTTTGCATTTGCCAATATTGATCAAAGCCGCTTTGATGAAGTCATCGAGAGACTCATTGAAAGTCAAAACACACTCACAATAAGGTAAAGTCTAATGGGCAACAAAGTAAACGGCGAATGCCTTTGTGGCAAAGTGAAATACGCAGCTACGGGTCCTTTTAGCGCTTTTCATATTTGCCATTGCAGCCAATGTCGGCGGTCAACAGGTAGCGCTCATGCGTCTAATATATTTACCACACCCGATCGACTGGAATGGCTAGCAGGTGAAGATAAAATCGTTCATTTTGTACCCGATGAACCCGATGTTATCTCAAAGAGTTTCTGCCCTCACTGTGGCTCTCTTGTACCTTATATCAGCGCTAAGAGTGGTAAGGTAATTATACCGGCTGGAAGCTTAAACGACGATCCGGGCATTCGGCCTGAAGACAATATCTTTTGGGCTGACAGGGCTGACTGGTATGACATCATATCACAAGTTCCAAAGTTTGAAGGCTTCCCAATACGGGCTAAAAAGCCTAAATAAAGCAGTCTTAAATAACACCAACTTAAATGAATCCGTAAAGCTTTCGCCAAATTTCCAGTTTTTGTTGTTGTTTCATGCCAGCATTGGCTGGACTAGTCGATGGCATTTTAAATAATTCAACGCTCAAATCTTTTGATAACTGAGGCTTTACCAAACGATCGAAATACTTAGCAGAGGCGCCGCCATTAAATGCAATCGCCTGCACAGTCGGAAATTGCTTCAATAAAGCACCAATATCATTGGCTTCAAGATCAGTACTTAGAATTTTAGAATCAAGACTGCCTTCACGATGACAGGATTTGAGCGTGTCCCATATAATTATGGGTAGCTGTTGTACCTGCTGTACTTTAGATTCGTAGCTGCAATTAATATCGATACCAAACAAATCCGCTAGGACCATCCAGAATAAATTACGAGGGTTTGCATAATATTGGATTGCATTAATTGAAATTATACCCGGCATACTACCAAGTATAATAATGCGGGGATTACGACCTATAATGGGTTCAATCGAGTGAACCTTGGCCACAATCTACTTCTTCATTTGATCAAAAAATTCGACGTTGGTCTTACTGTTTTGCATACGACCCAATACAAACTCCATCGCGTCAATTTCGTCCATTGAATGCAAGAACTTACGTAATATCCAAACTTTTTGTAGCTCTTCTTGGCCCAGCAATAATTCTTCTCGACGCGTTCCCGAACGATTAATATTGAGCGCAGGGAATACTCGCTTTTCAGCAATTTTACGATCCATGTGGATCTCCATATTACCGGTGCCCTTAAACTCTTCGTAAATAACCTCGTCCATCTTCGAGCCTGTTTCGACTAGAGCCGTAGCAATAATGGTCAAGCTTCCACCTTCTTCAATGTTACGAGCCGCACCAAAAAAACGCTTTGGACGATGTAATGCATGTGCATCAACACCACCAGTCAAGACCTTGCCTGATGACGGAATAGTCGTATTGTAAGCACGTGCCAAACGGGTAATAGAATCGAGCAGAATAACCACATCAATCTTATGTTCAACCAATCGTTTGGCCTTCTCAATCACCATTTCGGCTACCTGAACATGGCGACTGGCAGGTTCGTCAAAAGTTGAGGCAACCACTTCACCTTTAACCATACGCTCCATTTCTGTGACTTCTTCAGGGCGCTCGTCGATCAATAACACTATCAAATAACACTCAGGATGATTACTAGCGATACTTTGTGCAATATTTTGCAGCATTAAAGTTTTACCCGCCTTGGGCGGCGAAACGACCAAACCACGCTGACCCTTACCTATCGGTGAAACGAGGTCAATAATTCGAGCGGTAATATCTTCAGTACTGCCATTGCCTCGCTCAAGGTTAAGGCGACTATTGGCATGCAGCGGTGTTAAATTTTCGAACAACACTTTGTGCTTAACATTTTCCGGTAGATCGAAGTTGATTTGATCAACTTTAAGCAAAGCAAAATAACGTTCGTTATCTTTCGGTGGCCTAATCTTACCGCTGATAGTATCGCCAGTACGTAAATTAAAACGTCTTATCTGACTTGGTGAAACATAGATATCGTCTGGACCGGCAAGATAAGAGCTATCGGCGGAACGCAAAAAACCAAAACCATCCTGTAATATTTCCAGTACGCCTTCACTAAAAATATCTTCTCCTTTTTTTGCCTGAGCCTTCAAAATACTAAAGATAATATCTTGTCGACGCATACGTGAAGAATGATCACCACCCATCCCTTTTAGTATGTCGATCAATTCAGGAACAGTTTTTTGCTTCAGGTCACTAAGATTCATAATAAAGAATGCACAAGGATAGTTTTAGGGGGTTTCAGGCGGATAATTAAATTGGAAATTTGGGAAAGATTAAGGATTATGCGCTTTTCTGAATTAGCCATCTAGAAGTATGGCCACGATTCCGTGAGGTTAGCACAGTAAAATAAAGCCGTCCACAAGGACGGCACTATTTGAAATATTTTTTATACCAGGGTTGCGTACTCTAGATATTACTATCGATAAAAGCAGTTAACTGAGACTTTGATAATGCACCCACTTTAGTTGCTTCAACCGAGCCGCCTTTAAACAACATTAATGTAGGAATACCCCGAATACCATACTTAGGTGGCGTTTCAGCATTTTCGTCAATATTCAGTTTAGCAACCGTCACACGACCATCGTACTCTGCCGCAATTTCTTCCAGAATTGGCGCAATCATTTTGCAAGGTCCACACCATTCAGCCCAATAGTCGACCAATACAGGACCATCTGCTTGCAATACATCAACGTCAAAACTTTCGTCTGAAAGGTAAACAATTTTATCACTCACGTGCTTCTCCAAACTATGGGTAAATTAATAAGGACCAATAAGCTAATTGAAGCCCAAATCAACAACCAATTTATATTATCAGTTTTTACTGTCAACAACTGCTCATTCTAAAGTATATAAGAATTTAACAAGCTGAAGTTACTTGAATTCTGTATATATGGACGATTGACCTGTTTTTCAAATCACAGCGCAGATTATTTTACAATTTGATACTATAGGCTTTTACAGCCTTTAGGGTAAACCCCAAAACCATGAGTGACCAACATTTAACTGACATCGAATTCAGTTCATTAGCACTGGATGCAAGCCTGTTGGCCGCGCTGGACAAGCTAAACTTTATACGTTGTACGCCCATTCAGGCCGAGTCCATACCGTTATTGTTAGAGGGTAAAGACGTCTCTGGTCAAGCACAGACAGGCACTGGCAAAACCATGGCTTTTTTACTTGCCTGCGCACAGAAGCTTCTGTCAGCTGATCAAGTTGTGGCCTCACCAGGCAAACCACGGGCTTTAATACTAGCACCCACGCGCGAACTGGCATTACAGATTCATACTGATGCGAGTGCTTTGCTAGCCGATGTGCCGCTAAAACTCGCGATTTGTTATGGGGGCAAAGCGTATGAACAGCAAAAGCAACAATTTGACGAAGGGGTTGATATACTTATCGGCACCCCTGGTCGATTAATCGACTTTTTCAAACAAAAATTATTTAACTTAAAATCAGTCGAAGTGCTCATTCTGGATGAAGCTGACCGCATGTTCGACATGGGTTTTATTCAGGATGTTCGTTTCATGCTTCGCCGTCTGTCTGAGCCGGAAAAAAGATTGAACATGTTGTTTTCTGCCACCATGGCACATAAGGTGCTAGAACTTGCCTACGAGCATATGAATGAACCTCAACTGGTTCAAATTCAATCGGATACACCTGCAGTCGAACGCATAGAACAAACGGTCTATCACCCTTCCAACCAAGAGAAAATCCCTCTATTAATTGGCTTGATCCAACAACTTAAACCAGAGCGAAGTATTATTTTTGCTAACACCAAACATGCCACGATTCGAATTTGGGAATATCTGCAAGGTAATGGCCTTGAAGCTGCAATCATCTCTGGTGACATTCAACAAAACAAACGTGAAAGCCTACTGAAAAAATTTCACCAAGGTGAATATTCAATCCTAGTAGCCACTGATGTTGCGTCTCGTGGACTTCACATTCCTGATGTCACTCACGTATTTAATTATGATTTACCTGACCAGGGTGAGGATTACGTTCATCGTATCGGGCGAACAGCGCGTGCTGGCAACTCAGGCACCGCTATTAGCTTCGCCTGTGAAGACTACGCCATGAACTTAATGGATATTGAGCATTATATTAAAACCTCACTGCCAACCGTGCGCATCAGTAATGAAATGATTTCAACACCTTTACCACCCGTTAGAATGAAAAAAGCGAAGCCACCCCAGCATGCCGCAGATGGTAAAAAGAAACCTACTAGTCGTTCGCCACAACGCCGACGAAGTAATAACACCAATAAAAGCAAACCATAGCAAAGCTGAGACTATTTCTGAATGCATTTGAATAAAGTATTACTTCTAGGTGGTAGTGGTTTTATAGGCCAATCATTGGCTTTTGAGCTTGCAAATAAAGGCTACCAAGTAACCATCCCTTGTCGACGACCCCATCGACACAGAGCACTGTCCTTTCATGCCAACATTCAGTTGGTAAAATCAAATGTATTTGATAGCAGCGAGCTTAACCGACTATGTCAAAGTCACAATGCCATCATTAACTTGATCGGTATCTTGCACGAACGCAAAAAAAATGACTTTAGAAAAGTACATGTTGATTTTGTTAAGACCCTGGTCTCAGCCTGCACTCACAACAAGGTTAAACGGCTATTGCATATAAGTGCCCTTGGTGCTGATCAAGCCCGCGGCACCAGCCGTTACTTGCGAAGCAAAGGCGAAGGGGAAAATCTACTGCATACTTTTGGCCAAAAAGATTTACATGTCACCAGCTTTCAACCATCCGTTGTGTTTGGCCTGAATGATCAGTTCATCAACCAATTTGCTGGCATTTTAAAATACTGCATTGGCTTCTTTCCCTTGGCTTGTGCCAATAGCAAACTAACGCCTATTTACGTTGGTGATTTAGTTACAACAGTAATCAATGCCATTAATGACAGTGCTACACATGGAAAACGCTACCCACTTTGTGGCCCAGAAGTCTTAACCCTAAAACAAATCTTAGAGTTGATTAAAGTATCAATGGGACTCACCTGTCGTATCATCCCGCTGGGAAAAGGCCTTTCAAAGCTTCAAGCCTTTGTATTGCAACGCTTGCCGGGAAAGCTGTTTACTATGGATAATTATCGCTCGCTACAAACACCAAGTGTTTGTGATACCAAAAATAATGGTACAACTAGCCTGACTCAATATATTCAAAACATCGGCGTTTTATTCAATCGCAATAAACACTACGATGACTTCAGACAAGATCATTCCTTAAACAAAAATGCAGATCTAAAACCAAAACAATGAATACCTACCGCGTCGGTGGCTGTGTTCGCGACCGTCTACTCAACCTGCCTATTACCGATATCGACTGGGTTATTACTGGCGCGACTGTTGAGCAAATGCGAAATGCTGGCTATCAATCGGTTGGCAAAGACTTTCCTGTTTTCTTACATCCCAAAACAAAGCAGGAGTATGCACTTGCGCGTAATGAAAGAAAAATTGGTCCTGGTTATCATGGCTTCGAATTTAACACTGACCCGACAATTACTATCGAGCAAGACTTATCCCGTCGTGATCTGACCATCAACGCCATTGCAGAGGATAAGCACGGCAACTTAATTGATCCTTATGGGGGACAAGCTGATCTCGAAAATCGCATCCTTCGCCATGTCTCAGATGCTTTTTCTGAAGACCCTGTTCGCGTATTAAGAATCGCTCGGTTCGCCTCTCGATTCCACCATCTTGGGTTTAAACTGGCACCAGAAACCATTCAACTGATTCGCAAGATGGGTGAGAGTGGTGAGCTGGGTGCACTCGTGGCCGAACGCGTTTGGACAGAAATGTCACGCGCACTTGGTGAACGCAATCCTTCGATATTCTTTGAGACTTTACGTGAATGTGATGTTCTCGCGACTCTTTTTCCAGAAATAGAGGATCTTTATGGTGTGCCGCAAACGGCAAAATATCATCCTGAAATCGACACCGGTATTCACGTCATGATGGCGCTAGAAAAAAGTGCCGAGCTTAATTTTGATAGTGAGACCCGATTCGCCGTGCTCATGCACGATTTGGGCAAAGCCACCACAGCCGTCGATGTTCTGCCGAGCCACCATGGACACGAGCAACGTGGTGTAAGATTAGTAAAGTCTTTTTGCAAGCGCTGGAAAGTACCCAAAGCCCATACTGAGTTGGCACTGATCACGACCGAATATCACACTCACGTACACCGAGTATTCGACCTTAAACCCGCTACTTTACTCAAGCTCTTTATTAAGACAGATGTATTTCGAAAGCCGGAACGCTTCAAAAAGATGGTACAAGCTTGCTCGTCTGATGCTCGCGGTCGAACAACCTTTGAAAACAACCCCTACCCTCAGGCAGCTTTCGTTAATCAACTAGCCGATAAACTCTGTCATGCTGACATCAGCAAAGTCACCCAAAGTGGTTTGGAAGGCAAAGCACTCGGTGACGCTATATATAACCTGCGACTTGAACTAATTAAATCTGAGAAGCGGGCGCTAACGCAAGCGCAAACAATGTAGGTAGGCATCCACCTTTAGCAAAACCCGCCGTAAAGGCGAAAAATGAAACAGCAAACCAAAGACTACGCCGATACTATTGGCCAACGCGTCCTCAGGGTCGGCATATCGATATCCGGTTAAGCCCTGTAAGTATTCCATCAAAATCCCAAAGGCAATCAAACCAAATAAAACCCACCATAGTGATAGTCGCTGCCGAATGATGATGCTAAAGGCAATTGAAAGCACCGCATAAGCGAGAAAGTGCCCCAACTTATCACTGCCTCCAACATTAGGGGTAGCCGGTGCTAACGACAGCACAGCTACCACTAGCAGCAGGGTATAAGCCAATCCAAACCAGAGTGGCCGCAAATGCAATTCAAACGGGGTGCCCTTATTCAACTATTTAAACTAGCAGGGCGATTAAAATTACGCCAAGCAATAGTCGATAAATAACAAAAGGCATCATCCCGACCTTTTCGATCAAGCCTAAGAACAAATGAATACACAGACCCGCACTGATCGCCGATAAAGTAACCGCTAAACTTAAGGCGAACCAGTCAATTGTTTGCACCGACTGCGCCAGCTCTACGCTTTGTAATACACCACCTGCGAGGATAAGTGGTATCGATAATAAGAATGAAAATCTCGCTGCCGCCTGCCGAGTCATACCCAGTAGTAGTCCAGCAGTCATCGTAATGCCAGAGCGCGAAGTACCCGGGATTAGAGCAACGGCTTGAAATAAACCTATAGTTACGACATCTGGCAACTTTAATTCATACTCGCTACGCTGTTTTGACTTGCGTGTATCAGCAAACCAAAGCAACAATCCAAAGACAATGGTCGTGATTGCAATCACCCAGGGTGAGCGCAAGTCAGATTCGATGACACCTTTGAACAAAAAACCAATAATAACCGCTGGCACCGTACCCAAAATCACCCACCAACCTAAACGGCTATTAGAAGTTACGCCACCACCCACTAAGCTTCGACTCCAAGCAATCAGCATATCGATTACTTCAACACGAAAATAGATGAGTACCGCCATTAGCGATCCAACATGCACGGCAATATCAAACACTAGCCCCTGATCTGGCCACTGCAACAGCATCGGTACCAAAATCAAATGTGCCGAGCTCGATACTGGTAAAAATTCAGTCAGTCCCTGAACAATCGCCAGTATGATGATTTGAATTGTATCCATTATCTTCTGCCGCTCAGCGTCGCCATTACTTTAATCTCCACATCTAAGTTTTTCTGTAACCCAACCACTAAAAATCTCTCGCCCATTTCGCCAGGCAAAGTGAGCGTTTTGATTTGCTGTGCAGTTTCAACCTGTGCCTGAGTATTACCCGCTTTACTTACTGCTTCAGCAGCTTCTAATAATCCATTACAAAGTAGAAACTGACGTTGGCTAGTTAATCCGCTAATAGTGAAGCCAGCGTCAACTGCGGCATCTGCAAAGGCATCAAAGTCGACAAATGCAGTGATGTCCTGTAATCCTGGGTAAACAAAGGGATCGGGATGGGTTCGATGACGATAGTAACAGGTCAGTGTGCCACTGCTTCGATCTGGGTGATAATACTTTGCCTGCTCGTAACCATAATCGATCATCAATATAACTGCTTGATGACAGCTCGCATACAACGCTTCGAGCCAAGGTCTATAGTTTAGATTAATTTCAGTGCAATAACCTTCTGGTAAGGCGCCAAAACCTGCGCCAACCAGATCAGCCTCGACCTTAAGCATGGTTTTGACTGCATCGCTTTGAGTCAGGTTATTCGGACTTATATAGGGCTGCCAGACAAACCGCCCATCATCAAACCCAACACCCAACTCTTGCCATTCACCGTCTTTTAAAATGACGTTTACTGGCATGGCGTCCAACACTTCGTTCCCAAACATGATGCCGTCAAAATTCACTGGCAATGACTCTAACCATTCGATGCTTGCGAATAAGGAGGCCGATAATGTGCCCTGCAAATACTGCTGCTGACGAGCCTTTAAATCAGCACTAACTTCAATGATGCTATATCGCACTGGGCTGGTTAAATTCGACAAAATTTGTTCACATAGCCGACCACTGCCAGCACCAAATTCAAGCACTTGGCGAGAACACCCCTGTGAGAATATTGACTCGAATTGCTGGGCTAGGCACTGTCCAAACAAAGGCGACAATTCAGGCGCAGTAATGAAGTCACCCGCCGCCCCAAATTTTGCCGTACCGGCACTGTAGTAGCCCAAACCCGGCTCATACAGAACTCGATTCATATAATCATGAAACGACATGACGCCATCGCGTTCAATTTCACTAACAATCAGTTCGATCAACTCACTACTATGCTTGATCTCTAGCGCACTCGGTTCTGGCAATTGCGCTAGTATCTGCTCTTGAGAATGATATGATGACATTCTGTTTATTTGCTCTCTTAACGTCTGTTCGTCGGAAAAATATTGGCTGAAAAACAATTGTTTGCTGGAAAGACCGCTCTTGTAACCGGCGCAGCTAACCGCATTGGTGCTCAGATTGCGCGAACCTTACATCAAAATGGTGCAAATCTCATCATCCATCATCGCCATTCAAGTCAGAATATCACTGGTAATACTAGCCACGCGTCAAGTCTCAATGCACAAGCTCTCGAAGCGGAGTTCAATAGTTTACGACCTGGTTCTTCGATACGTTACCAAGCTGAACTATCGGACATTGCCGATATTGAGTCGCTGGCCCAAAAATCGTCTCAAGCGTTTGGCCAACTCGATATTTTAGTTAATAATGCATCCAGCTTTTATTCGACACCATTAGGGTCAATTACCGAACAGGATTGGACCGACTTACTCGGTAGCAATTTAAAAGCACCTTTGTTCTTATCACAGGCATGTTACCCCGCCCTGAAAGAAACCAAAGGCTGCATTATTAATTTGCTCGATATTTATGCGACATCGCCACTAAAAAATCATAGTTTGTATTGTAGCGCCAAAGCCGCTAATCAAATGCTAGTCAAATCGCTGGCGTTAGATATGGCGCCAGAAGTACGAATTAATGGCATCGCGCCTGGCGCTATACTGTGGCCAGAGGCCAGTCGAAGTGACGAAGAACAACAGGTAATTTTGGATAAGATTCCGTTACAAAAAATTGGCCATCTAGACAATATTACTCAAACTGTATTATTTCTAATCAACAATGATTATATTACGGGCGAAGTCATCACTATTGATGGCGGCCGTCTTCTAAGCAACTAAACATAGGACTTCTCTGAGAATAATGAGCCAATACTGGACTGACATCGTGCACCAACTCGACCCATACGTTCCGGGTGAGCAACCGCAGGGTATGAATTATATCAAACTCAATACGAATGAAAATCCGTACCCACCATCGCCTGCAGTATCGAAAGCCATAGAATCTTTCCGAATTGAAACGCTGCGATCTTATCCCGACCCTGAATCAACTGACTTGGCCAATACTATTGCGTCCTATCATGGACTTGAAGCGAATCAAGTTTTTATTGGCAACGGTTCAGACGAAGTCTTAGCCCATAGTTTTCAGACCTTTTTCAAACACTCAAAACCCTTATTATTTCCCGATATCAGTTACAGCTTTTATCCTGTCTATTGCGGTTTATATCAGATCGATTTCAAAACGATAGCCTTAGATGATAACTTTTGCGTGACACTTGAAGATTACGCACAGCCCAATGGCGGCATCATTATCCCAAATCCAAATGCACCAACTGGCATAGCACTAGGCCTTGATTCAATAGAGACCATACTCAAGAACACAAATTCTGTGGTAATCATTGATGAAGCCTACGTCAGCTTTGGTACAGAATCTGCCGTTCGTTTGATTAATCAATACCCTAACTTGCTAGTAGTTCAAACCTTGTCTAAATCGCGCAGCTTAGCTGGCTTGCGCGTCGGATACGCTCTGGGTCATGCTGACTTAATTAAAGGCATAAAGAGGGTAAAGAACTCTTTCAACTCTTATCCAATAGACAGTTTGGCCAGTGCTATTGCTATCGCCTCTATTGGTGATGACGCCTATTTTCAACAATGCAGTAACCAAGTAGTGGCTAGCAGGAACTGGCTAACCAAGGCATTGTTCGAGCTTGGCTTTAACGTACTGCCATCCAGTAGCAACTTCTTGTTTGTTCAGCACCAAAGTGCATTAGCACTAACGCTTTATAGTGAATTAAGAAAACAAGGCATTTTAGTTCGCCATTTCAACGCTAAACGAATTAATAACCACCTTAGAATATCCGTCGGAACAGATGAAGAATGTCAGACACTCGTTAATGCACTTAAATCATTAGTTGGCTAACCTGACCCGGCAATTAATTTGATTAGGTTCGAATTAGTGCTTTAATCCATATGCACAAGGTCAAGCCGCGGCGCGTCGGGTGCCATTGCTTGCCAGAGGTCTAGGTAACTCTGCTGCTGCTGAGGATGAAGTAAATGGGGAGAAAGATCACACAGTGGCCTCAGGACATAGGCGGACTCAAGAATTTCATCTCTTGGCACCTGAATACCCGGTTGATTTGTTTCCATATCACCATATAACAGAATATCTAAATCGATAGGCCGTTTTGAAAAACGCGGCTGTGTGCGATCTCGGCCCAACGCGTCCTCTATCTCTCTAAGTTGACTCACGACAGCGGTGACTTCAAGTCTAGTCTCAAACTTAACAACTAGGTTAAGAAAGTCATCCCCATCAAAGCCAACAGAAGCGGACTGATAAACTGGCGATTGGTCAAGTTTCCCAAAGGCTGCGCGCATTTCATCTAATGCCCACCTGATATTGTATCTGGCAACTACATTACTGCCGACACCAATATAGACATTATTAATCATACTGGTTTTTTACCCCGCTCGATAATCACACCAACCGATCGAGACCCCTTGACTGCACCTGGTTTACTTAACGTGAGTTTGACCCATGGCACCTTAAACTCTTCAATAATAATAGCGCAAATTTTCTCTGCCAACGTTTCAACTAACTCAAACTCGCTTTGTTCCACATACTTAATCAAATGCATAGCGACCGTTCTATAACTTAAGGTGTCGTCGATATTATCAGTCGTCGCCGCTTTGTGAATATCCGTTGCCATATCGATATCAAGGCTAATCATCTGCCTAACCCTACGCTCCCAGTCGTAAATACCAATCACTGTTTCTATCTGTAATTCTCGTATAAAAACGATGTCCATCCAATTAATCCAGCTAGTAAAATTATAAGTAGTATCTTATATTGCACTCTTGTGAAAAGGAATCCACAACTGACTGAAAAACAGCGCATTTAAATCCTTAAATGCTTGAAGCTAATCTACTGTTCTGGTAAAGTTCGCGCCCTCAAAAGCAATGTCGCTATTTAAAGACGGAGTAAATCATGTCCCGGGTATGTCAAGTCACAGGTAAAAAACCTATTTCCGGAAACAACGTTTCACACGCGAACAACAGAACACGTCGTCGCTTTTTACCTAACCTGCAAAGCCATAAGTTTTGGGTTGAATCTGAAAACCGTTGGTTAAAGCTTCGCCTTTGCGCTAAAGGCATGCGTATCATTGATAAAAATGGTATTGATTTAGTTATTGCCGATATGCGAAAGCGCGGCGAGAAGTGCTAGGAGTTATATAATGAGAGATTTAATTAAATTGGTTTCTAGCGCTGGCACTGGCCACTTCTATACAACCGACAAAAACAAAAAGAATACCCCTGACAAGCTTGTTATGAAGAAGTACGACCCAGTTGTTCGCAAGCATGTTGAATATAAGGAAGCTAAAATCAAGTAGTTTTGATTTTTTGTCAAAGTTCAAAAAAACCGACATTTGTCGGTTTTTTTTTGGCTGTAATAAAACCAATAAAGCCGTATCATTGGATCACTAATATTAATTAACCAAAACATGCCATTACCCGCTGTCGTACAGGTCGAAAACCTGTCCCGCTTTTATCAGAATCACCCCGCAATCAAGAACCTCAGCTTTAGCCTGAATGTAGGTGAAGTATTGGGCTTTCTTGGGCCTAATGGAGCGGGTAAGTCGACTACGATGCAAATTCTGACGGGCAATCTGGCGCCTTCTGAAGGTCAGGTCACCATCAATGGATTCGACATCATCGAATCACCTCGTGAAGCAAAACGACAAATGGGGTATTTGCCCGAGCATCCGCCGGTTTATCGTGAGGCCAGTGTGGATGAGTATCTTAAATATTGCGCACAGTTGCATGGAATTAACAAACAGTCCATTAGGAAAGCCATCGATGAGTCAAAACAGCAATGCGGGCTGACCGATGTTGGTCAACGTCTGATTGGAAATCTATCAAAGGGCTACCAGCAACGAGTCGGTATCGCTCAGGCCATTATTCACAACCCTTCAGTTATTGTATTGGATGAACCCACGGTGGGTCTTGACCCGATTCAAATGCGCGATATTCGGCGCTTGATAAAAACACTGGGGCAAGATCATAGCGTTATATTATCCACGCATATTTTGTCCGAAGTACAGGCAACCTGTGATCGGGTACAAATCATTCAACAAGGTGAGTTAATTTATCATTCATCTATTGAAGCCTTAAATTTGAGTCAGGTTCCGAGTGTTACGATTGGATTAAATCAACCACCTACTGTCGAACAACTCAAACAGATAGATCAGGTAACTCATGTGGACGCTATTGACGAACATCATTTTAAACTATTCTTTGATGGCGAGTCGCCAGCACAGGCTATTGTTGAGCAATCGGTACAGCAGCAATGGGAATTATTCGAACTAATTCCCGACCAGCGCTCACTGGAAGATTTATTTATCGAGCTTACTCTGGATGAAAACTCTGATGGGGCATCAGTCGATGCCGAGGAAGCTGGAGTATGATTTTGACTATTGCTAAACGCGAAATCAGCACGCTGTTTCTGTCACCATTGGCGTGGATTATTCTCGCAGTCGTTCAAGTGTTGCTTGGTTATATGTTTCTGGCACAAATAGACAATTTTTTTTTGCTGCAACCTCAGTTATTGCAATTAGATAATGTACCTGGCGTCACTGATATTGTGATAGCGCCGCTATTCTCGCTTGCTGCGATTATATTGCTAATGATCATGCCACTCATCACCATGCGCTCTATTGCAGAAGAGAAGCGCAACAAAACACTCACCTTACTCATTTCATCACCGATCAGCATGACTGAAATTGTGCTGGGGAAATTCCTCGGGCTATTTTTCTTTGTGTTTATCTTGGTCAGTTTGCTAATGCTGATGCCATTGTCGTTATTCATCGGCACTGCAATCGATGTTGGCAAGCTCCTGTCTATTTATATTTCGATGCTGTTATTGCTTAGCTCATTCGCAGCGATAGGGCTCTATTTATCAAGTCTGACTGAAAACCAGACTATTGCCGCAGTCGGCACATTTGGTGCCCTGCTGATGCTCTGGATAATCGACTGGATCGGTGAAGCACTACCCGGCAATCAGGATGTTGTATCCTATCTATCGCTATTACAGCATCATCAAACCATGCTCGAAGGTGTATTTAATACCGCCGATGTCGCCTACTACCTAATATTCATCACGGTCTTTTTAGTCCTCACGATTCGTCAGTTAGATCGGGAACGCCTGCTATGATTATGGATAAAGTAGCACGCAATAAAATTCGCCTGCAATCCATTGTTTTCCTTATTTTGTTTTTGTTGGTGATGGGTATTTTAGCTTGGTTCAGCCAATTGTATTCAGTCTCTATCGATCTCACTAAAAATCAACGGAACAGTCTATCACCAGAAAGTATTCGCTTGGTTCAATCATTACAACAGCCATTGAAAGTGACCATTTTTGCCACACCAGGCAATGAACTGGGCAACATGCTCAGTCAACTTTTCCAACGTTATCAGGATCAACAACCCTTGATCCACGTTGAAATCTTAAACCCTGATCTTTACCCCGATTTGTTACGCCAATACGATATCAGACAAGATGCAGAGGTTATCATCAAATATCAAGATCGAAGCGAGAAGATTTCATTAGCAACGGAGTCCCGCGTGACTAATAGTATTCAACGCTTACTGCGGCAAGGTGAACGTTGGATTGTTTTTTTGCAGGGTCATGGTGAGCGTAATCCTTACAGCGATGCCAACCACGATTTCAGTGAATTCGCAACACGCTTGGCGAGCAAGGGTTATAACATTGAAAATTTAAACCTAACTGAGGCTAGTAGCATTCCTCAGAACACCGATGTTTTAGTCATTGCCAGCCCACAAATTGCACTTTTGCCAGGCGAACTTGATCTACTAATAAAATATATTGAGAAAGGTGGCAACCTACTTTGGCTTGCAGACCCTGGCACCATTCATAGTCCAATCGATCGGCTGGCAGATGCACTGGCTATCGAGTTTTTGCCCGGCATTATTGTCGACCCCAATAGCCAATTGCTTGGGCTCGACCGTGTTGACTTTGCTTTAGTAGCGAAATACCCCCGACACCCAATCACCCAAAATGTAACAAGCCTGTCGCTCTATCCACAGGCACAGGCGCTTGAATATCATGGAAATGAAACACAATGGCAATCACTTAATTTTCTAGCTAGTGGTGACTCTAGCTGGAATGAAACAGGGGAGCTGAAAGGTGAGTTAAATAATGGTGACAATGCCGATGAGATAAGTGGCCCACTTAATATTGGATTAACCCTTTCTCGATCAACAATAACGACTTCTATTGAAAGTAACTCTGATTCATCACAGCAACGAATTGCGGTAGTAGGTGATGCTGACTTCCTGTCAAACCATTATCTTGGTAATGGCGCCAACCTTGAGCTAGGCCTTAACTTATTCAACTGGTTGAGCCATGATGATAATCTCATATCGATTAGCCCACGTGCAGCACCCGATACCCGCCTGGAGTTGTCCCAAATTCAACAGGTAATTATAGCCGTTATTTTTCTGATCTTACTGCCGTTACTGATGGTTGGATTGGGGCTGCGTATCTGGCTAAAGCGCCGCAGTCGTTAACCAAACGTCATTATGCAGACCTGAGGCCTACACAGAATGAAATTAATGTCGAAACGCTGGCTCATCAATTACGTGCTGATCGTACTGATTATTCTATTCACTTATATTGGTAATCGATCCGGTGTCGAACCTGGATACAACCCACAAAGTCGTATCACGTTGCTCAAGCTTCAAGACATTGACCGGGTATCAATCCAAACCGCAGATGACACTATCAACTTGACCCGCACTAATGGTCAGTGGCAAATCGTGTCACCGATACAGTGGCTCGCAAATAATATTACCATCGAAAGGATAATTGGCATTGCGAGCAGCGAAACTGACTCTAAATTGCCCGCAAATGAAATCGACCTGTCAACCATAGGGCTTCAGTTTCCTAAAGCGATCCTCAGTTTAAACGATACTCGTATCAACTTTGGCGCAACAAACCAAATTGGGGAGCGGCGATATTTACTCGTCAATTCAACTGTATTTCTACTGCCCGATCGGCATTTGCCTTTTATCACCAGAGGTATCAGTGGCTTAATCGATCAGCGACTATTACCCCGAGCACTCGCCCTTAGCCGCCTGAAAATAGGCCCATTAGAAATCACTCAAACTGAAAATGGTGGCTGGCAAGATAGCAACAACACATCTAGTCCTGACCAGCTCAACACCATCATTGGGAACTGGCAAACGTTACAAGCGTCAAGAATTCAAGCCTTCAAGAAAAAATCGACTCCGATTCAAAAAATAACCGCCAGCTTTGATAATGGTAATCAAGTTGGTTTTTTTCTGATGTCGATTAAACCCGAAATTATCATCGCGCACCCTGACATTGGATTGCAATATCACTTCAACAAAGATCAGTATTACAACCTATTGGAAGTCAATAAAAATGTTGTACCCAAGAATTAGCTTTGTACTCACTGGTTTTTTGCTTTGCCTGTCAGCATTCAGCGCAAAAGCAGATGACCAAAAACTACCCACGTTTGAACTCGGAGTTTCAGCGGTCTCATTATATTTACCAGACTACCGCGGATCATCACATTCAAGATCATTATTCCTGCCAGCACCCTATGTGCGTTATCGCAGTGACTCATTAAAAATCGACAATGGTTTAAAAGGCATTTTTATTGATTCCGACCGACTGTTACTGACCGTCAGTGGCGGATTGACCTTGCCAGTCGATGACGATAACCCTGAACGTTCGGGTATGGATCAGCTGAAATTAACGCTAGAGCTTGGTCCGTCGTTAGATTATAAAATTCACCAAGGTGAGAGCAATGAAATCTGGCTTGAATTGCCCGTTCGGTTGGCTTTTACACTAGAAAATGATCCTCGGAACCTTGGCCCAGCGTTCGAACCCCGATTAGTCTGGCTTCATCCATCTTATAATAAGCAGGATTGGAAACTTCGTTTTGCATCTGGTCCACTTTATGTCAGCAAAAAAAAGCATGCCTACTTCTACTCCGTAAGCCAAGCTGATGCCACTGCCAACCGCCCAGTCTATAATGCAAAAGGCGGCTTTAGTGGCATTCGCAGCGATTTCACTTACAGCAAAGGCTTCGGAGATTATCGTATTGGTGGCTTCATTCGTTACGATAGTTTAAAGAATTCGGTTGTCGAAGATAGTCCGTTAGTGACCGAAAAATCGACCTGGTTAGCGGGTATTGTTTTTTCTTGGGTTTTTAGAGAAGATTATTGATTACTCATTATTAACCCATTATCAGCAATCAAAGCAGAGTGATAAAAAATGCCTGAACTACCCGAAGTAGAAACCACCATGCGCGGTATCGAACCATATGTTTGTGGTCAAACAATTAACCGCTTTATTGTCAGGCATCATCAACTTCGATGGCCTGTCCCACCAGAAACGGTTGACATGGTTGGTCGTTTGATACAGTCCGTATCAAGACGCGGCAAGTACATTTTGATGCAACTCGATGAGGGCAGTTTAATTTGGCATCTGGGCATGTCAGGCAGCATGGCAATTCAACCCGTTAACACGCCAGCCCTAACCCATGAGCATATTGAAATTGAATTAACTTCAGGTCAATCCCTCAAATATCGTGACCCACGACGATTTGGCGCCCTACTCTACTGCAAGGACAACCCACTGCATCATCGCCTTCTTCAAAATCTAGGACCAGAACCTTTATCTGATGGTTTTGATGTTGACCATCTAAAGTCCAAATGCCTAAACAAGACTAGTTCGATTAAATCCGTCATTATGGATAGCCACAATGTCACCGGCGTTGGTAATATTTATGCCTGCGAGTCACTCTTCTTAGCTGGCATCAACCCATTGCGTAAAGCGGGTAGCATCAGTAAGAAGCGACTCGAAAAACTAGTCACATCAATTAAAACCATCTTGCATGCTGCTATTTTGCAAGGTGGAACAACACTGCAAGACTTTACCCAAGTCAATGGCAAGCCTGGTTATTTCGCTCAATCACTCTCAGCATATGGCATTAAGGGCGCCTGTATGGCCTGTGGCACCGACATTAAAAAACTAATGCAGAACCAAAGGTCGAGTTATTTCTGCCCTAAATGTCAGACTTAAAGAGCCTGTTTCATAGCGCTTGAGTTAAAGTGAAAGGTCGAGACCTTGTTTTCCTCGCTATATGTTCTCTGCTATATTTAGGTTTCGCCTTTGCGGGCTAATTTACAGGTTAATATCAATGAATAATAAGAATAATTTCACCTTTGTTAGCTTCTTACTCAGATTCTTGATTGCCTTATTCCTCGTAATGATCACCTACAACCCATCAATCTATTCGTGGGTGCATTGGTTAAATTCAGATACCGCTCTAGTGTATAAAGTAGGTTCGGGAATTTTATTATTAATCGGTTGGGTCATGTATCTGCGTGCCACTTGGATGTCACTGGGTATTTTCGGCACAATACTTGCCGCGGCATTTTTTGGCGTAATGATTTGGCTACTCTTAGAATGGGGCCTGCTTGAACTCGACAATACTTCAGTTGTAGTTTGGGTCGTTGAGTTCGTACTTGTAGGTGTTTTAGCCGTTGGTATGTCATGGTCACACATACGTCGCAAAGTGTCTGGTCAATATGATACGGACGAATTAGAGCGCTAATATCTGACTAAGTTGCCTGAGTTTCGATCAATCTTTCACCATTGACTTCAACCTGAATGAAAAAATTTAATTTACTGTTAGGTATCTTTCTATTACTGGCATTTGCTTTATTTTTTGTCGGGGATTCTAATATCGTACCTACGCGATCCTTTAAAATGGCTTGGAACCTAGGTCATATTGTCTTTTTTTCAATCACAATACTTTTACTTTTAAGACACGCATCGTTTCTTCAGCAAGCAACACAAGCGAAACAGTTTTACTGGGTTGTTGGTATTTGTTTAGTGGCTGGCGTGTTAATCGAGTCAATTCAGTTTTTCATTGGTAGACACGCTGACTGGCAAGACATTTTCAGAAATATTCTCGGTGGCTTGACTGCCTTGACATTTTTTCCTCGCCCGAAATCAAGTACCGCTCAATTACTGGGTCTAAAGTTCAAAGTCATCATTACAGTTTTACTTTGTATTCAGCTATTGCCACTGACAATGACTTTAGTCGATGAGTATAGGGCAAAAAGTAATTTTCCTATGCTGGCAGATTTTGAAAATACACTAGAGTTGAGTCGTTGGACGTCTGGTGGCCAAATGACGCTTGATAAGGAAATAACGACCCACGGAAATTTTTCTGCTCGCATTGAGCTTACAACAGACTTATATTCTGGTACATCCTTAAAATTTTTGCCCAGCAACTGGAAAAATTTTAAACGTCTAATGTTCAGCGTTTATGTCCCTAACAATTCGTCCTTATCGATCACTACGCGTATTCACGATCAACTGCATGGCCAAAGTGGCTATTTATATAATGACCGTTTTCAACAACGAACCGACCTGAAAACAGGTTGGAACCATATCACTATTAATCTCGCTGATATCATTCATGCACCAAAGACCCGGCTAATGGATATAGAGTCCATTGCTAATATTGGTTTCTTTGCGAGCAAGCTCAAACAATCCAGAGTCATCTATCTCGACCATTTACGCTTAGAGTAATTTTCCTCTTTTTAGGCAATCAAGTAGGCGCAGGTTTTGCTCTGGCAACTGGGTCGATAGACGGATGTATTTTGGTAACTGATAAGATTCGCAAAGGCGCACCAGCATACCCTCTGCCAATAGCCGTTGACGCAACAATCTAGCGTCGCTGACTTCCATCAAAAAATAGTGCATTGTTGAGTCGACGGGGCTATAGCCTAAAGCCCGCAAGCCCGCTTTAAAGTTAATTGCTTCATCGCGAAGATCACGCCACATAGATTCATACTCAGACTGTGCTGTTAATGCTGCGACTCCAGCTATTTGTGCAAATTCATTCACGCTCCAAGGGATTGACCGCTGTTCAAGCACACGAATCAAATCAACTGGACCTGTCACATAACCCAGCCGAACCCCTGCCAGACTGTAGTCTTTTGTCATTGATCGCAACACCAAAACATTCACCAGCTTAGCGTGCATGGCTGATTCATATTGCTGTGAAAATTGTGCATATGCTTCGTCTACCACAAACACTGTTTGTGGTGACAATCGTGACCACCGCTCTAAAACTGAGTTCGACACTTGATAGCCTGTTGGGTTATTCGGGCTACAAAAGTGAAAAATCGCCGGTTGATGCTGAATTAGTAATTGCTCAATTGCCACTTCATCCAATTCAAAATTATTCTCTACTTGTGCCCGCCATTCACAAACTTGACCTCTCATTAACCGAACATTTCGGCGGTATTCACCGAATGTTGGTTCCAAAATCACTGCCTTGTCAGACTTTTCGATAAACGAAAACGCAATCAGCCAAAGTAATTCTGCAGTGCCATTACCCACCATGATTTGATCATAGGACAAATCAAACTGACGCCCTAATGCTTGACGTAACCCAAGGCAAGCCTTATCGGGATAACGCGATATATTGGCAGATTGCAGAGCTTCAACGACGGCTGAAGCGGGCCCAAAAGGATTGCTGTTAACACTGAAATCTACAATCTCATCCGCCGTTAGGCCGAGCGCTGAAATTTCTTCAAAGTCGATAGCACCGTGGTAGGCTTTCGGCTCAGTGTTTAGATAATTAGTTTTCTTTATCAATTTGAAATCACACCAATATACGACTGACAGCTTATAACATGATCAAATATATTCGTCACGAAACGTGACCTAGAGGGCCTTAATTAGACTATTGACCAACATGGCTTCATCAACATCAATCGTTAATGTGCAAGGCCTCGATGAGTAATAAAGTATCCACTCTGTTTTAGCAATAGCTTTTGCCTCATAACATAATCCGACCCCAATTAATTGCGTTCTATTTGAATTCAATCAAAAATTTTCAGGTGTTGATAGTAAAGATAACTACCGATCACTATCGATATCAAAAACAATCCACCCGCGACTATCAGTTGCGTATTTGATTCCACTCGAATGCCGTACCCACTCATTGCGAAAATGGTCATTTGCGGGATATAACCGATGAGCGAAGCCAAAGCAAAAGGACGCACAGGGGTGGCGGCAGCGCCTGCTGCGAGATTTGTCGCTAAATTAGTCCCAAACGGTAAAAAACGAATCAGGATGATTTTTAGGAACAATCCATCGTGAATAAAATGATCTATTTTGACAACCAGCTGGGGGTATTTCCGAAGTACAAATGGACGTGCCAGCCAACGCGCTGCATAAAATGTCAGTATCGCTCCCAATGCTGCCGCCATGGTTCCCAGCGCCACACCGCCAGCTGTGCCAAAGATATACCCGCCAATAAAAGCGACTGCTTGTCGCGGTAAACCAACCGCCGTGAACAAAGCACCAAAGGTAATAAAAACCGGAATAGTTAACCATCCAAAACTTACGATAATCTCGGCGATTGCCGATGTATCGATAAAATCGAGTACTGAATAGTGGTACATTAGATAACCGGTAAAAACCACCACAGCTATTAATAACGAACCGTATACTGCGAGATTTTTTTTCATTACGAGACAGACAAGTAAAAGTAATAAATAGGCTGTGATGTCGGTTTAAAGTTTGTAGCAGTTGGAACTAGCATAATCAATATTATAGCGGGTTATAAATTCGAAGTTATAAATAGAACTGTCTTGACGAACCCATCCCAGATAGAATCCAT
>JBNMQI010000015.1:0-26563 GCA_051277905.1 Gammaproteobacteria bacterium
ATTTCATCAATCGAAATTGAAAACGTTTTGTATCAACATCCTGCTGTTTCAGTGGCCGCAGTAGTTGCAATGTCGAGTGAAAAATGGGGTGAAACACCCTGTGCTTTTATTGAATTCAAATCAGGTGTAATTGCGACAGAAGATGAGTTGAGGCAATGGTGTCGAGACAGTTTGGCTGCCTTTAAAGTGCCAAGTAAGTTTTTATTCACTGAGATTCAGAAAACATCAACCGGCAAAATTCAAAAGTTTCTGTTACGTGACCAGCTTAGCTCATAAGTAAAGTTAATGAGCGTTATACCTCACTAGTAATAGAAAATAACTCTTAATCCTCTGCTATAATAAATTTAGATTGAACCAAAAGTCCTAGTACGTTCGTATAAGTCATGTATTGATTTTTTAAGCCCAATCATGATTCAACATAACATGAAGATATTTTTCAGGTACTAGGTGCAATAATGGGTAACGTCAGATTCCGGATTGAATGTTTTAGTTCAGTCTTAGCTAATTGATATTGGCCGATGGGTCTTTTATAATGGCATGGTTTTTTAATAAATTTTAAATTTAAAATATTTACGGAGTAACAACATGGGTACAACAGCAGTGACACCTTTGAACGATGTCGCAAAAAACGATTATAAAGTAGCCGATATTTCTCTCGCTGATTTTGGACGTCGTGAAATAATCTTAGCAGAAGCTGAAATGCCAGCGTTGATGACACTTCGCAAAAAATATTCAGCTGAGAAGCCACTAGCGAATGCTAGGATCATTGGTTGTATCCATATGACAGTGCAAACAGCTGTTCTTATCGAGACACTAGTTGAGCTTGGTGCCGAAGTACGCTGGTCGTCTTGCAATATATTCTCAACACAAGATCACGCTGCTGCCTGTATTGCTGCATCCGGTATTGCAGTGTATGCCTGGAAGGGTCAGTCGAATCCTGAAGGTGAATGGTGCATAGAGCAGACTATCTTAAAGGATGGGAAACCATGGGATTGCAACATGATCTTGGATGATGGTGGTGACCTTACTGGCATGATTCATAATAAGTATCCACAGATGTTAGACAATATTCATGGCATCACTGAAGAGACTACAACGGGCGTTCATCGTCTACTTGAGATGATGGAAGCTGGTGAATTGAAAGTGCCTGCGATCAATGTTAATGACTCTGTCACCAAGGCAAAGAACGACAATAAATATGGTTGTCGCCACAGCCTTAATGACGGTATCAAGCGTGGTACTGACATGCTGCTTTCGGGTAAGAAAGCACTTGTGATCGGTTATGGGGACGTTGGTAAAGGTTCAGTTCAAAGTTTGAGTCAGGAAGGCATGATCGTAAAGGTCGCTGAGATTGATCCGATTTGTGCTATGCAAGCATGTATGGATGGCTATGAAGTTGTATCGCCTTACATCAACGGCATTAATACTCGAAGTGCTGATGGTATTGATACCGCGTTACTGGATAAAATAGACCTTATTGTTACAACAACGGGTAACGTCGACGTTTGTGATAAGTTCATTTTGGCAGCGGCTAAAGCGGGTTCAGTGATTTGCAACATTGGTCACTTTGACAACGAAATCGACACTCAGTTTATGCGCGACAACTGGGAATGGGAAGAAGTGAAGCCACAGGTGCACAAGATTTATCGTAACGGTGCTGATAACAAAGATGATTATTTACTGCTTCTTTCTGAAGGTCGTTTAATCAACTTAGGCAACGCAACAGGTCATCCATCACGTATCATGGACGGATCGTTTGCAAATCAGGTGCTTGCACAGATGCATGTATTTGAAAGTAAATTTGCTGACCAATCGGACGAGTTTAAAAAGGACAACATTACTGTAACCGTATTGCCTAAGAAGCTTGATGAAGAAGTTGCTGCCCTAATGGTCAAAGGTTTCGGCGGAGTAATGACTCAGCTGACTGATGAGCAGGCTAAATACATCAATGTTAAAGTAGCTGGTCCTTACAAGTCAGAAACCTACAAGTATTAATTTGTTTAGACATTTCAAAAATTAGTATTGTTTTTCCTCACCGTGCTAGCGAGCCGGTGAGGAGAAGTTAGATGGACCTTGGCCTAGCCAACTTTCAAGCTTTAAAATTAGTGTTAGCTGGAAAGATGAAGCCCCTTCTGTCAAATTCTCAAAAACCGAGCATCAGGTTGATTTTTAGGATTAATCTCCTATCACCTGTTTTTTTGCGTTGTTAAGTTCGTCACGCCTGATGGCGCTCTGGCTTATCAGTTCTACGTTGTTGTTTTGCACACAATTTTAAGTTCTTCACTTCCAGAAGCGGGTTTTCCAACAAAAATGAACAAGCTTAATTACGAGTTAAGATATCGTGAACATCCTGATATTTTTGCTGAGTTTTGTCGATTATGATCTGTGGAATAGCTGGAGCAGGTGGCGTTTTGTCCCAATCGAGGGTTTCTAAATAATCTCGAATAAATTGTTTATCATAGCTGGGTGGGCTCATTCCTTTCTGATAGTGTTCCGCAGGCCAGTATCGTGATGAGTCTGGCGTTAATATCTCATCAATTAAGACTAGCTGATTGTTTTCATCAACACCGAATTCAAATTTAGTGTCAGCAATGATAATGCCACGTTTTTGGGCATAGTCTGAAGCCATTTTGTAGAGGGCAATGCTGACGTCTTTAACCTGATTCGCCATATCTTCACCAATAAGTTTAACCGCATCATTGAAGCTAATATTAATATCGTGATCCCCAACAGCTGCTTTACTAGACGGCGTAAAAATAGGTTCGGACAATTGCTCTGCCTGCTGTAATCCTTTGGGTAATTTTATGCCACATAATTCACCTGTCGCTTGATAATCTTTCCAGCCAGAACCAATAATGTAACCTCGAACAATCGCTTCTACAGGTAATGTTTTAAGACGCTTAACAATGATCGATCTCGATTGAAGTTGCGATAAGTCTTCAGCTGAAACATAATCTTCAAGCTTTAAATCGCTGAGATGATTCCGAATAATATGATTGGTACGTGCAAACCAGAAGTTAGAAATCTGAGTCAATAACGCCCCTTTTGTCGGAATGGTCTGTGAAAATACAACATCGAATGCCGATAGCCGATCAGTCGATACGATGAGCATATGCTTTTCGTCAATACGGTAGATATCGCGTACTTTGCCTCGGGCAATTAGCTCAAGGTTCTCGATATTAGTTTCAAATACAGTTAAGGGAGTGTTTGTCGCGTTCATTGTTGTCTATGCTTTCTATAGTTTTAATAAATAAAAGTGGTAGGTTTAAAGTCTAAAGACATTAAGTCTAAACATAGCGGATAGTAGCATATTGAATAGCGATATCCAGATCATCTAAAGCGAATGGTTATTTCTTTTGGAAAAGGAGTATACTATTTCGCTTTTTCTAAACGACACTGAGATCACCATGTCGAATTTGAAGGTTGCAGTAGTAATGGGTAGTGACAGTGATTGGCCTGTCATGAAGTTTGCCGTGGAATACTTGGAACAGTTTGGCATTGAATACGAGGCCAAAGTGGTATCAGCACATCGCACGCCAGATTTACTCACTGACTTTGGGAAATCCGCTCGTGAAAACGGGTTTAGTTGTATTATTGCAGGTGCAGGTGGCGCCGCACATTTGCCGGGCATGTTGGCAGCAAATACGACTATTCCAGTCCTCGGTGTGCCAGTTCCAAGTGAGCATTTAAAAGGCTATGATTCTTTATTGTCTATTGTACAAATGCCAAAAGGTATTCCGGTTGCCACGTTTGCCATCGGTAAAGCGGGTTCAATTAATGCGGCACTTTTTGCCGTATCGATGTTATCTGTATTTGATAGTGACATCGCGGATAAGCTTGAAGCATTTCGCCAGCAGCAAAAGACCTCTGTATTAGAAATGACCTTATCTCCGGTAAATTAATAATGTCGAACGCAATACTGCCCGGTGCAAAACTTGGGATACTAGGCGGTGGTCAACTGGGGCGCATGTTTGTTAGTGCAGCCAGAACGATGGGCTATGAAGTCATCGTGCTTGACCCCGATACCAATAGCCCTGCTGGTAGTATGGCGAGTGAGCATTTGCAAGCCAACTATGATGACCGTGAAGCGCTGGACTATATGGCCAAACATTGTGCGGCTGTTAGTACTGAGTTTGAAAATATTCCTGCAGATACCCTTGAGTATCTTGCGAATTCTGTTCCGGTTCATCCTTCTGCCAGTGCCCTAAGAATCGCGCAAAATCGTTATAGCGAAAAAATCTTCTTTCAGTCATTGGGTTTGGGTGTTGTTGACTTCTTATCAATAGGTTCAGCGGTGGATGTCGAGCAGGCGAGGGGTTTTAGTTTTCCTGCTATTTTGAAAACTAATACCCTTGGTTACGATGGTAAGGGGCAAGTAGTTTGTCAAAATCATGATGAATTATTGAATGCGGCTTCTCAGCTAGGATCAGTATCCTACCTACTCGAAAAACGTATTGACCTAGCAAAGGAAGTCTCGGTTGTGTTATGTCGTAGCCAAGCTGGAAAGGTAGATTGTTTTCCATTGGCTGAAAATCAGCATAGCAATGGCATACTCGATATTTCTATTGCCCCCGCTAATTTATCGCAAGAAATGACCTCAGAGGTTATCGAAGCCGCAACAAAGATAGCGCATGGTTTAGACTATTGTGGTGTTTTGGCAGTTGAATTTTTTATCTCGTCAGACAACGAAATTTTAATTAACGAAATGGCACCGCGCCCACATAACTCAGGTCATTACACACTAGATGCTTGTTTCACTTCTCAATTCGAGCAGCAGGTGCGTATGATGTGTAGCCTTTCAGCTGGTAATAGCGCGCTACACACACCAGTCGCTATGTGGAACGTGTTAGGTGATATCTGGCCCGAATCGGCTTCTCCCAAGTGGGATGACTTACTAAAACACGGTAAGGCAAAATTACACCTGTATGGAAAATCCGAAGCTAGAGTGGGTCGAAAAATGGGACATGTTAATTTTCTTGCCGATAGCACACAACAAGCCCTTGAATTACTCGTGCTAACAAAAAAAAAGTTAGTCAGCTAAACATTGCACGGTCCGGCGGGTTAATAAATTAGGGGCCTAGTTAATTATGCCCATTCGTTATTTAGGTTGTTTGATGCCCCTTGCAACAGTATAAGTCTTACCTTGTTTTATCTTTTCGTAATGCCCAAAAACTTCGTTAAAGCCACGTTTAAAGAATTGGCGTAGGCCCGTGATGGTGACGATATAAAATGACCCCCCAGGTTTTAGATGTTCGAGTGCATCGAATAAATAGATATAGAGCATTTCCTTGCCGACTTTAGCTGGGATATTAGAAACGATAATATCAAAACTTTGTTTTGGAATGTGATCGAAGCCATTGCTTAGTAGGCAACTAGCGTTATCAATGTGATTCAAGAGACGATTTTTTTCAGAGTACTCAACTGCAATGAAGTCTTTGTCGACCAATAAGGTATGACCATTGGGTGCCAGTTTTGCCATGGTTAGGCCAAGAACACCATAACCACAACCCATATCAAGGCAATCGTCAGCTGGGTCGATATCCAAAAAATCAAGTAGCATTTGAGAGCCATTATCAATCGCACGAGGTGAAAATAATCCCCAGGTAGTTTTAAATTTTAAAGCGTGTTTATTGCTGTCGCTAGGAATATTTAAATCCTGTCGAATCACTTGGTTGTAGTTTTTTAGGTCTTTAAAATCTTTTGTATCGCTCATATTAAGTTCAGTTTGGTTTGGGTTCAGCTGGGGTTCATATCCTTTACATCAACGAGTGGCTTTGCCACAATACAATAGATTTAAGGTTGAAATTAATTATCCATATAATATTTACTCTATCACTATTATCTAATGGCAAACCATAATTTACTACACTGGAGTTTAGAAAAATGAAGTTCGTTTTAATAATGGCTTTTTCATTGTCAGTTTTATTCGGTGGAGCAGCTTGCGTCGAAAAAGACAAACTCCCCACGAAGTGGGTTGTGGGTAAATCAACATATGCAGCGAAAGGTTGTATCGGCTGCCATGGCGTTGGCGGTCAAAGTATGGTGTCGGCTTATCCAGTTTTGAAGGGGCGTGACACGGCTTTCATCGTTAAAAATCTGACTGATTACCGGAGCGGTGCTCGTCAAAATGGGACCATGAATGCAATGGCAGCCGGTCTGAGCGACGCCGATATTAAAAACCTAGGTGATTATATTGGCAGCTTGAAATAGTTTATCTCGTTCAAAAAAGCATAAAAAAGCCAGCTTGTGCTGGCTTTTTTATGTTCAGGATTAACGGGACGTTATTTGTTCTTTCTTTGTTCTAATTGTCTTCATCCGTTTAAACATACAGCCAGGTTGGTCGAAAAGGATGGTTAGTCTATTAATACCGACTTATTAATTGCCAACTCTCAACATAGTGTGGATCTAAAACGAATCCTAAGAGCTCGTTCAACGGGGCTGAAATCACCTTCAAATTCGTGTACATTGCGTATCAAATTATCGTTTTGGAAAACTAATGCCCGATTATCAAATTGCACCTTCTATATTAGCTGCAGATTTCGCTCGCTTGGGAGAGGAAGTCGATAATGTACTGGCCTCTGGTGCTGATATTGTTCACTTTGACGTGATGGATAATCACTATGTGCCAAACCTGACCATTGGCCCGATGGTGTGCGACGCTTTACGCAATCACGGTGTTACTGCGCCGATTGATGTGCATTTGATGGTGAAGCCAGTTGATCGAATTATCCCTGATTTTGCCAAAGCGGGTGCCAGCTATATTACTTTTCACCCAGAAGCCTCCGATCATGTTGATCGTAGTCTAGGTCTGGTCCGTGACAGTGGTTGCAAAACAGGATTGGTTTTTAATCCAGCAACGCCGCTCTCTTACCTTGAATATGTGATGGATAAAGTTGACATGATTTTGTTAATGTCCGTCAATCCTGGCTTTGGTGGGCAGAGCTTTATTCCTGCTACATTGGATAAATTGAAGCAAGTTCGCAAACTGATCGATCAGTCAGGATACAATATCCGACTTGAAGTCGATGGTGGTGTTAAGACAGGCAATATTCAATCGATTGCTGAAGCGGGTGCAGATACTTTCGTGCTTGGCTCAGGAATTTTTGGGCATGCACAACCAAGTGATACCAATCAATACGACAGTATCATTGCCGAAGTTAGGGCCGAGCTAGCTCCGAAGTAAGCTCAAAATAGCCTGGAATTAATCATGAAAAGTTTGTTTCAAAATAGAAAAGCGGTACTGATCGACCTAGACGGTACGTTAGTTGATAGTGTGCCAGACCTTGCCTATGGCATTGATCAAATGATGCTGCAATTGGGAATGCCGGTTCGAGGTGTTGAAGCCGTTACCGAGTGGATTGGAAATGGGGTTGAGCGTCTGGTTAAGCGAGCCTTGGTTAACTCGATGGAAGGCGATCCGAGCGAGGCGTTATTTCAAAAAGCAATGCCTTTATTCGAGGTGTCTTATGTGGCTAATAATGGTAAGCGCAGTTACCTTTATGATGGTGTTGAAATAGGATTGAACTATCTACAGCAACAGGGTTATCGGCTCGCTTGCGTCACCAATAAGCCCATTGCATTCACCCAGCCTTTGTTGGCTGTAATGGGCATTGCTGACTTTTTTGATGTCACCCTAGGTGGTGATCAGGTCACTAGAAGAAAGCCAGACCCAGAGCCACTTTTAATGGCTGCTAAAAAATTAGGGGTCGATCCTAAACAGGCAGTTATGCTAGGTGATTCTATTAGTGACGTGATGGCTGCCCGTGGTGCAGATATGCCAATTATCTGTGTCAGTTATGGCTACAATCATGGTAAAGACATACGTGGACAAGAAAGGCATAGCCATCATCCTGATGCTGTGATAGATTCTTTAGCTGAACTCAAATCACTGATCTAACTATGATCCAACAAGGTCAATACAGCAAGGTAAGTAACGTCTGTTGGCGATGGTAATTCGTTACAGTTGCAGCGCTATATTTTTGATCATTTGATCCTTGTTTTTGTTTTTTGAGTTATTGACATGAATTCCACTCAGTTCGACCAAATTAAGCACGATTATAATCGTATACCATTGGTGAGAGAAGTTCTCGCCGACTTAGACACCCCACTAGGCACCTACCTCAAACTAGCTGACGAACCCTATTCTTACCTATTCGAATCCGTCCAGGGTGGCGAAAAATGGGGGCGATATTCGATTATCGGGCTGGCTTGTCACACTCGAGTAAAGGTCTTTGGTCATCAAGTGTCAGTCGAGATAGACGGTCAGATTGTGGATGAAGAAGAAACTAGCGACCCACTGCAATACATTGAAGATTTCATCAGTGCTTTTAAGGTCGCAGAAACCGATTTCTTACCCAAGTTCCACGGTGGACTGGTAGGTTATTTTGGCTATGACACCGTGCGTTATATCGAGCCAAAGCTGAAGCAATGCCCTAACCCAGATAAACACGGTACGCCCGATATTTTGCTCATGCTAAGTGAGGATTTAGTCGTATTTGATAATTTGTCTTCTCGAATGTTTGTTATTGTACATGTTGATCCAGCATCAGATAGCGCTTGGGCTGATGGCCAGCAGCGCCTGGATGATTTAGAAACTAAGTTAATCAATGTACGCCTTGATCGCACTCCCGGCCGTGTCAATCAAGCGGTGTCTGAAAGTGACTTCCAATCTGAATTCACCCAGCAGGGATACCAAGACGCAGTAGAAAAGGCTCGCCAATATATTATTGATGGCGATGCGATGCAGATTGTTTTATCGCAACGAATGTCGATTCCATTTAAAGCCAAGCCGATTGACTTATACCGTGCGTTACGAAGTTTGAACCCTTCACCTTATATGTATTACCTGAATTTGGATGATCATTTTGTTGTCGGTTCATCACCTGAAATTTTGGTTCGCCTCGAAGACGATAACGTCACTGTCCGGCCCATCGCAGGCACTCGTCCGCGAGGAAAAGACAATGATCACGACCTTGCTTTAGAGAAAGAATTATTAGCGGACCCAAAAGAGATAGCCGAGCACTTGATGTTAATTGACTTGGGTCGAAATGATGCCGGGCGTGTAAGTCAAACAGGCAGTGTCACACTGACAGAAAAAATGATTGTCGAACGCTATTCACATGTAATGCATATCGTGTCCAACGTCGAAGGCAAGCTAAAACCAGATATGTCAGCGATGGATGTACTGCGAGCTACCTTTCCAGCAGGCACAGTGTCTGGCGCACCTAAAATTAGAGCGATGGAAATTATCGATGAGTTGGAGTCAGTCAAGCGTGGTATTTATTCTGGGGCGGTTGGTTATCTTTCCTGGAGTGGCAACATGGATACCGCAATCGCAATACGCACAGCAGTCATTAAAGACGAGACGCTTTACATTCAAGCGGGTGCCGGAATTGTCTATGACTCTATTCCTGAAAAAGAATGGGTTGAAACGATGAATAAAGGGCGGGCTATTTTTCGAGCTGTGGCGTTGGCTGAGGCGGGATTGTCTACCAAATTATCCCGTCAAGATGACGGCGAAACTACAGATCAAGAGGCAAGGTCATGAAAGTATTAATGATCGATAATTACGATTCCTTTACCTACAACCTAGTACAGTATTTGGGAGAGCTCGGTGCCGAAGTCGAAGTAGTTCGTAATGATCAGGTCACTGTTGAGCAAGTGCTCAATAGTGATGCAACCCATGTCATGATATCACCTGGCCCTTGCACACCGAACGAAGCAGGTATCTCGATGGAAGCGATTAAAGCCTTGGCAGGTGTTAAGCCGGTGCTTGGCGTATGTCTTGGGCATCAGAGTATTGGTCAGGTTTTTGGTGGTGATATTATCCATGCCAAACAAATTATGCATGGTAAAACATCGATGGTAAAACATACCGATCAGGGTGTTTTTAATGGCCTTTCTAATCCGTTCCAAGCAACGCGATACCATTCATTAGTGATCGATAAAAACAGTTTGCCTGATTGCCTAGAGCTAACGGCTTGGACTGAAAATGAAGACGGCAGTATCGATGAAATTATGGGGGTTAGGCATAAAGATATCGCTATCGAAGGTGTACAGTTTCACCCTGAATCGATATTGACTGAACATGGTCATGATATGCTGCGTAACTTTTTAAACATGCAATGCACTTAATGAGGCAGTGATGGATATTCAAACAGCGATTAAGTCAGCTATTGCCGGTCAAGATCTTAGTCAGCTAGACATGTCAGTGGTCATGAATCAAATTATGACGGGTGAATGTACGCCGGCCCAAATTGGTGGGTTCCTCGTTGGCATGCGAATGAAGGGCGAGACTGTTGACGAGATTACAGCGGCCGCTATGGTGATGCGCGAATTGTCAACGCGAGTCAATGTTGATCTAGAGCATCTGGTTGATACCTGTGGCACTGGAGGCGATGCCTCTGGTAGTTTTAATATTTCGACTGCTAGTGCAATTGTCACTGCGGCGGCGGGTGCACATGTGGCGAAACATGGCAATCGATCGGTATCAGGCGCCACTGGAAGTGCGGATGTATTAGAAGCGGCTGGTGTGAATCTGAATATTACGCCAGAACAGGTTGGTGACTGTATTAGTCAAGTCGGTGTTGGTTTCATGTTTGCACAAAAACATCACAGTGCAATGCGCCATGCTATTGGGCCAAGAAAAGAGATGGCGGTTAGAACAATTTTTAATGTTCTAGGGCCTCTCACCAATCCAGCCAGCGCACCGAACCAAGTGATTGGCGTATTTGATAATGCGCTCGTCGAGCCGATGGCACGCGTATTGGGACAGCTCGGAAGTCGTCATGTCATGGTGGCGCATTCTGAAGATGGTATGGATGAAGTCAGTGTCTCAGCGGTGACTCACATTGCTGAGCTTAAAGATGGTGACGTTATAACCTACAGCGTATCGCCTGCTGACTTTGGATTTGAAATGTCTGACATAGCCTCCCTTAAAGTAGAGACAGTAGCGCAAAGTCTGGCTATTATTCAGGCAGTGCTGGCCAATACTCCAGGCCCCGCTCGCGATATTGTTTGTGTTAATGCGGGTGCTGCGATTTATGTGTCTGGTGTCACCGATAGTTGGCTAGCAGGTGTCCAAATGGCGCAAAGTGTTATTGCAGATGGCAAAGCGGCTGAAACTTTGCAAAAACTGGTGGAGAAATCGAATAGTTATGAGTAACCAAACCTCCGATATACTTTTAAAAATATTAACGCGCAAAAAAGTTGAGATTGAAGACCGAAAAAATCGGGTATCGGGCAGCCAATTGCAATCGGCGTTAGCCTCCGCTCCTATAACCCGTGGTTTTATTCAATCAATGCGGGATAAAAATGAGCAAGGCTTATCGGCCGTGATTGCCGAAGTTAAAAAAGCCTCACCAAGCCAGGGTGTGATTCGAGAGAATTTTGACCCAGCCGAAATTGCACTTTCTTACGCCAATGCTGGCGCAGCGTGTTTGTCTGTATTGACCGATGTTGATTTTTTTCAAGGTCATGATGATTATCTAGTTGCGGCCCGAAACGCTTGTACATTACCGGTCATACGAAAAGATTTCATCATTGACGAATATCAAATAGTTGAAGCCAGAACGCTCGGTGCTGATTGCATTTTGCTCATTGTAGCGGCATTGGATGACCAGGCGCTAAAGCACCTGAACCAAGTGGCTATTGACCTAGGGATGGATGTGCTAGTTGAAGTACATGACCAGCAAGAGCTAGATCGAGCAATGCAGTTAGGCTTGTCGCTAGTTGGTATTAATAATCGAAATTTGCGAACATTCGAAACGAATTTATCAACAACGATTGATTTGCGGGATCAAATCCCCGACGACTGCATTTTAGTAACGGAAAGCGGTATTCATACCAGCGCTGACGTAAAGCTCATGCGAGATAATAATATAAATGCTTTTTTGGTTGGCGAAGCGTTCATGCGAGCCGAGGAGCCAGGGGATGCGTTGCGCTCGCTATTCTTTAATTCTAAATGAACTGTGTTTAATAATCAGTTCTGAATAACGATAGCCACAACGTCGCGATCTTCTGCGACCAAAATATTGAATGTTCTGCACAATGCACCGGTGTTCATTACTTCAAGGCCAATGCCTTTTTCGCCAAGCAACCCAAAAATTCTTGGTTCCGGGAAAATCTGTTTTTCACCTGTGCCAAGTAATACGACATCGGGATTCAAATCGAGAACATTTTGTAATGTATGCTCGTTCAGGTCATCAATAGAGTTGATTGGTGAGGGACAGATCAATACTTCGGGAGATACAATTAAGCTTTGCTGATATTGCTTTTCATTGATCGTAATATCGGTCGATGTGTAAGCCGAAATACTGTAACGGCTAGTGATTCTGTCTTCGGCTAGTGGCATAGCAACATCATAATCGAATCTAGCTTGGTGATCAAATTGTGTATTGTTAGCAAGTAATGTAATTATTGCCCCCAAAAAAATATGGGGGATAAATAAGGGCGATAAACAGGTTTGCAGATGGAAGCTAGCGAGTACCAAATACTACGATAGTTTTGCCATGGGCCGTAATCAGGCCGTCCTCTTCAAGTGTCTTCATAACGCGTCCCGCCATCTCGCGTGAGCAGCCCACTATTTTTGCAATTTCTTGACGTGTAATTTTAATTTGCATGCCATCAGGATGGGTGATGGCATCAGGCTCTCTGGCAAGATCTAGTAAAGTTCTCGCAACTCGGCCGGTGACATCCATAAATGCAAGGTTGCTTACTTTACGGCTAGTTTTGCGTAATCGACTGGCAAGCTGAGACGACAACTGAAAAAGAATTTCTGGCGTTTCCTTAGCGAGGGTCATGAACTGGCTGTAATTAATTTCAGCAACCTCGCAAGAGGTCCGAGTATTTACCCAAGCACTGCGTTTTGTTTCTTCCTCGAATAGACCCATCTCACCAAAAAAATCGCCGGGATTGAGATAAGCAAGAATGATTTCATTGCAATCTTCGTCTTCGATAACTACGCTAACCGAGCCCTCAATAATATAGTAAAGAGTCTCAGAATCGTCACCTGCGTGGATGATTGTACTTCGTGCCGCATACTTTTTGACATGGCAATGTCCTAAAAAGCTTTCAAGCGCAACATTTTGGCGAGGTAACACTTTAACTATTGGGTTAATAACCATTTTCTATTCAACTGTATAATTTGATGATTAAAATATAGACTATAAATTAAGTAGTGCAACCTAATAGAGTAAAAAATAATGAGATGTAAAGTTAAGTGGCTGGATAATGTGACCTTTGTTGGTGAATCTGGCAGCGGTCACTCTGTAGTAATGGATGGTGCCCCAGAGGATGGAGGGCGCGATATGGGCGTTCGGCCAATGGAAATGTTACTGTTAGGTCTTGGCGGTTGTACTGCTTTTGATGTTGTTCTGATATTAAATAAATCGAGGCAAAAGTTTGTCAACTGCCATGTCGAAATTGAAGCCGAGCGTGCTGCAGAAATACCCAAGGTATTTACTCGAATCCATGCGCATTTTGTTGTTAGTGGCAAAGGCCTTAATTTCGCTAAAGTTGAAAAAGCAGTTAACTTGTCGGCACAAAAATATTGTTCTGCCTCAAAGATGTTTGAAACCACAGTAGAAATGACACACGATTTTGAAATTGTCGAAGTGGATTAAAAGCGCACTCCTTGAAAGCTTTGCCAAAATGCATTTAAACTCGATAGGCTACGAAGGTCATGACCTCGCTCGTCAGTCCCATGGTGCGTCTGACAAAACTTGGGAGTCTCGCCGCACCGGCCTCGTGTGCCTCAATTGCATGCCTTATTTCGTCTGCTTTCATTGTTTCGAGAACAGCCCTACTGCGCAGGTCTTGTTCAGGTAGCTTTTGTAGATGACTATCGAGGTGGTCGCTGACCTGTTTTTCAGTCTCTTCAACAAAGCCTAAACTCCATTTGTCGCCAATAGCGCCGGCGACAAAACCAATTCCAAACGAGCCTAGGTACCAAAGCCCATCGAGTTTACTGCGGTTCCCCCCAAGTTCTGACAAGCGCTGTAAGCACCAGTTGAGGTGTTCGTTTTCTTCTTCAGCAGCGACTCGCATAGTGCCACTAGTTTTTGGATCACGAGCACTAAAAGCCTGACCTCGATAAAGCCCCTGCGCCGCCACTTCCCCCGCATTGTTAACGCGCATTAATCCGGCAGCATGCTGTTGTTCGCTGTCTGATAGAGGGGTGTCTTCAATGTCTGAGCCAGGGTAAGGCCGGGCATCGGTAAAAGGACGCAGTTGGCAAGTTTTCAAGCCATGCTGGAACTCATCAAGCAGAGTGTCGATTAAATTCAGTCTTTGTAGCATTGGGTTAGTTTCCGATATAAAGCAGCTTACAGTTAGTAATTATACAGATAATGTTAGGGTCGAACAGCGTCTCTATTATGGGTAGTACAGCATAAAATTTAGGTTCTCAAGTATGAGTGCTAAGCGCCCGCTAAATGCCTTTGTTAAACCGTATGACAAACGTGGCATTTAACCGAGTATCAATTGGCGCCGATCATCAGGCTAACAATACATATGTAGGGTGTGACTATCCAATTATCAATATTAACAACTATATAGGGCAGCACATTGGCTATTGCCAGTGAATAATATAAATTTACGTGAGTTAATGGCAACTTGTCTTATCAACATAAGGGCGCCAAAAATCGTTATTATTCACGGTTTATCTATATGGCAGGGCGTTTTTACCAAGTTTAATACTAAAAGTAGCGCTTAATATGTGTAAGGCGAATTATTTAATAACGTATTTTAAACTATTGCTGCTATAATCCCGCGTCCTGAATAAGCTGAGTTATTTGATATCTCATCATTAAAAGCGATTCAGGCAGCGGCATTAGAGCTAACCCGAATATTTCAACTTTCAACGCCTGATTTGGCTTGTCAAGGTTGATTTTATCCGTTAGTATTCGCGCCCTTTGTAAGAGAAGCCAAAGCGTAATAATGACGCTTAACAGGAATTAGTATGAAAACCTTTAGTGCCAAGCAAGAAACTGTTAAACGAGAGTGGTTCGTTATCGATGCTACTGATAAGGTACTCGGTCGTTTGTCGACAGAGATTGCTCTTCGTTTGCGCGGGAAACATAAGCCAGAATATACCCCTCATGTCGATACAGGTGATTACATTGTAATCGTCAACGCCGACAAAGTGCGTGTTACCGGCAACAAAGAACAAGACAAGATTTATTATCATCACACAGGTTTTATCGGAAGTTTGAAATCAATCAATCTTTCCAAGTTGCGTAAAGAGCATCCTGAAAGAATTATTGAAAAGTCAGTCAAGGGAATGTTACCTAAGAATTCACTTGGACGGACTATGTTTAAAAAGCTGAAAGTTTATGCTGGTGCAACACATGAGCACGCAGCACAGCAGCCACAGCCACTAGAAATTTAAAGGGTCGTTATTATGTCAGCCGAACAATATTATGGTACTGGTCGTCGCAAGAGTTCAGCAGCACGAGTTTATTTAACTGTTGGTAAAGGCGCGATTACAGTCAACAAGAAAAGCATTGAAGATTATTTTGGACGTGAAACCTCACGTATGGTTGTTCGTCAGCCATTACAAACGGTTGATATGTTAGAAACTTTCGACATCAATGTCAGTGTTGCTGGTGGTGGCCCAAGCGGCCAAGCTGGTGCCATTCGTTTGGGCATTACTCGCGCATTAATGCAGTATGACGAAACATTTCGTCCAGCATTGCGTAAAGAAGGTTTTGTTACACGTGATGCGAGAGAAGTGGAACGTAAGAAAGTTGGCTTGCGTAAAGCACGTCGTGGCGTTCAGTTCTCTAAGCGTTAAGAGTAAAACACTTAGTTTTGAAAAAGCCTGCTTTATGCAGGCTTTTTTTTAGCTATAATTTGACGCTTAGGATTTTAGAAAAGAGATTAGCGCTGTCATTCACGCTTGCTAAGGACTTTAGTAAATTGAAATAGAGTGTCCTCGCAGGGTTAGGCAAAAACCTTTCGAGCGCCATTATCTTCCCCAAGAATCAAGACATCTGCAGGTCTCTGAGCAAATAAACCAACGCAAACAACGCCAATCATTTGATTAATTTGATTCTCTAACATCAATGCATCTTCAATTTGAAGGCCGTGTAAGTCTAAGATGATATTGCCGTTATCAGTCACAAAGCCCTCCCTTAATTTGGCTTCACAGCCAAGTTTTTCTAATTGTTTCGCAACAAGATTTTGAGCCATTGGAATAACTTCAACGGGTAATGGGAAGTCACCGAGGACATTAACTAGTTTACTGGCATCTGCAATACAAACGAATTCATCACTGGCGGCTGCAATAATTTTTTCTCGAGTAAGAGCACCACCACCTCCTTTGATTAAATGTAATTGATGATTTGATTCATCAGCGCCATCGACATAAATAGACAAACGACCAGCTTCATTGAGATCGATGACCGGTATGCCGAAATGCCGCATGCGTTCAGTTGATGCTACTGAGCTTGAGACCGCCGCTTTTATTTGACCTTTAAAATTTTCAGCGAGTAAATCGATGAAATGATTAACCGTCGATCCAGTTCCAACACCGATAATGGTGTTTGGTTTGATATAGTCGAGTGCAGCTTTTGCCGCTACTATTTTCTTCTGATCTGGGGTCATTCAAGTCTTCCAAAAGATAAGTTTAGCGAATTTTAACCACTGCATAATGAATTGTCATGTAAATCCTATTAACTAAGTCTATTTACCTCGGATAATAAATGACCTCCTAGAGTTGACTTTGTTAGTCCCTTAAGCACAATTGCGACCTCTTTTTACTTTTTTGATAAAACGGCTCAAGTTATGGTGCAGCAACAGTTTCTGGAAAAGGTACTAACAGCAAGAGTGTACGATGTCGCACGCGAAACATCCTTAGACTACATGCGGCGTATTTCGAGCCGAAATGGCAATAAAATTTGGCTTAAGCGCGAAGACTTACAGCCTGTGTTCTCTTTTAAGATCCGCGGTGCCTTTAATAAAATATATTTAATGCTAAAAGCTAACCCAGAGCTCTCTGGCGTTATCACCGCATCTGCCGGAAATCACGCGCAGGGAGTGGCCTTATCAGCCAAAAAACTGGGTCTTAAAGCCATTATCGTAATGCCAATAACAACGCCAGAAATAAAAGTATCCGCAGTTAAAAGCCATGGTGCTAAGGCAATACTGTATGGAGAGAATTTTGATGCTGCAAAAACATACGCGTTAGAAATGTCTGCAAAAGAAGGGCTAGCTTTTATTCATCCATTCGATGATGTGGACGTAATGGCAGGGCAAGCAACGATAGCACATGAAATTATTCGACAGCATCCGGATCATATCGATGCTATTTTTGTACCCGTCGGTGGTGGTGGATTAGCCGCTGGCATCGCTGGCTTTCTAAAGGCCGTTCGACCCGAAATTAAAATCATTACGGTAGAGCCAGAAGACTCAGCCTGTTTTTACGAATCGCGAAAGGCTGGCCGCAGGATAACCTTAAAGGAGGTGGGTACATTCGCCGATGGTGTTGCTGTCAAGCAGGTGGGTAAGTATCCGTTTGCGATGTTAAAAAATCTTGTAGATGACGCTATTACTGTCACTACCGATCAAATTTGTGCCGCCATTAAAGATACCTTTGAAGATACTCGAGCGATATGTGAACCGGCGGGGGCGTTGTCTCTGGCAGGGCTTAAAAAGTATACCGACATGCATGGTTTGAATGGGAAAACACTTATTGCTATCAACTGTGGTGCTAACATGAATTTTGATCGATTGCGCCATGTTGCTGAACGAGCTGAAATAGGTGAGAACCGAGAAGCGTTGCTTGGGGTGCAAATTCCGGAGCGTCCAGGGAGCTTTAAAGAATTTTGTCAGCTAATTGGGAAACGTTCAATTACTGAGTTCAACTATCGCTATTCTGATCATAATCGTGCCCGTGTTTTTGCAGGTATTCAGCTCACCAAGGGTAACGACGAAAAAAATCAGTTTATAGAGAAATTACAGATTCATGGCTACTCTGTCGTAGACATGACTCAAAATGAAGTTGCTAAGCTACATACCCGTTATATGGTTGGCGGGCACCCTGGTGGTGGTGTGAATAATGAACTGTTATATCGTTTTCAGTTCCCCGAAAAACCAGGTGCGCTATTAAATTTTTTAATGAAGATGGGCAAAAAATGGAATATCAGCTTGTTTCATTATCGCAACCATGGCTCAAATTTTGGCCGAATACTGATGGGTTTTCAGGTTGAGAAGGCAGATTATAAAGCGTTCAACATATTTCTAACGAGCTTGGATATTCCATATTGGAATGAAACTGAAAATGACGCTTATCAATTATTTCTGAAATAAGTGTAAGTTGACTGCGAGTAAATTATAAAATGGCGTACTTAAGTCACTGAATTTACTATTAAAAATAATGATTGACTGTGAATTCCCAGCTTAAAGGAAGAATACCAACCACAGTGCCGTCGCAAAAATATCAACCTTGAACCAAAGGTTCAGGTGGGGTAATTGACAACCTCATCAGGCTTCCCGACGAATCGGGCATGCACACCAGCGTTATACGAAAGACCCCTAGGTGGATAGAACGGCTCAAGGATTTTGATGGCTGCTAACCAACACCGCAGTAGGTATAAAATTTACTATACCCTTGATGAAGGGGGAAAGTAAATTTAAATTTTTTATGACTCAGATTGTTCAAGTGCCTGCGAAATTTTGGTTTCGAGGTTTTTTAATCGGGGTGATAAATCTTCATTGATATTGTTCTTGGCTGCTCGGCTACTGAGTAAATCGTTGGCAATATTTAATGCGGTAATGACTGCGATGCGTTCAGACCCAAGGATGCTACTGCTGTCGCGAACTTCACGCATTTTATCATTCAGATATTTCGCTGACGCTAACAACGCAGCCTGTTCGCCAACAGGGCAAGCGACCTTATATTCTTTATCGAGGATAGTAATACTAATCGGTTGTGGATCACTCATGAGTTTAGCTCGAGTGACTGTAGTCTTATTATCATCGCTTCAACCCGAGTTCTGGCCGTTTCAGTTTTATCGAGTAATTGAGAACGTTCGACTACGAGCTTTTCCTGTTGTTGGCGTAAGCTGCTATTTTCATTTTTTAATGACCCAACCGTGTCGATTAACTGGTCGATACGTTGCTCCAGTTGGCGAAGATCATTTTCGGTAAAAAGAGTTTTATTTGAGTCCATAATCCAATCATCCTGCTTTAAATACAAACAGTCAACTAATGTGTATTTTTTGACAGCTATGTGAGTGGTAGAATACCAAACAATAAGCATTTAAATCGTGTCTGGTTTAAGTTATATCGATGTTTAAAATGCGTGTTTTACAATGTAAAACTCCATTCGCTGCTTTGATCTAACCTATGACAGAAACAATCCTAGCTGTTACAGTTATTTAACTACTGATTAAGTAGTTCCTAAAATTATACAAATCTATAGGTTTTCTACAATGCCAGAATTTGATTCAGTGCAAAATGCATTGGAAAAACTGGGTGCTACCGTCGATGCATCAGAGTCCCATGGAACCCTTTGCGGTCTATTACTGGATAACTGCGGTATGGCCGTCTGGTTGCAGCATACGCTTGATGAACTTCCCACTGGCACTGATGTCATAGCGACTGAACACTTGCAGGTTTTAAAGCAGCTGTTTGAAGTCAGTCGCGAACAGTTAAATACTGATGACTTGTCTTTTGAATTATTGCTGCCCGACGATTCAGATGATTTTGGCGTCCAGCTATTAGGTTTGTCAACTTGGTGCCTAGGTTTTCTGTATGGGTTAGGAATAACGGCAAAGAACAATTCGAAAGAATTAGATGAGCAGTCACAAGAGTGTTTGTCCGATCTACTTGAAATAAGTAAACTTGATCACGATGAAATTGAAAGCCCTGAAACTGAAGATCAGTTAGTTGAAATCGTTGAGCATGTTCGAGTGGCGGTTTTATTTTTAAATGAAGCCATTAATCGCATCATGCCCGCACCACCAATGCAGTAAAAATAGTATGAAACAAACAGAATTTAAGCGCCGTCGCACTCAGTTAATGAAAATGATGGGTAAAAATAGCATTGCTATTTTACCGTCGTCATCTGAGATAGCGCGTAACCGAGATGTTGATTTTCCGTTTCGACAGGACAGTGACTTTTTATATCTAACCGGGTTTAACGAGCCTGATGCTGTCGTTGTTTTGGCCCCCGGTCGAAAGCATGGCGACTATATTCTATTTTGTCGCGAGAAAGATCCTGAGAAAGAAACCTGGCATGGTAGACGATCAGGTCAGGAAGGTGCCATTGAAAATTATGGCGCTGATGACTCTTTCCCTATCGACGATATTGACGAAATTTTACCCGGGCTGCTAGAAGGGCGAGAGAGCATTTACAATATCATGGGCCTTTCAGCTGATTTTGATCAACAATTGATCGGTTGGGTGAATCATATTAAAGCTCAGTCACGCAACGGTAAGCAGGTGCCATCTGAATTTTTGGCACTCGACTATATTTTACACGACATGCGCCTGTTTAAGAGCAAGGCCGAGTTAAAGTTAATGCGACAAGCAGCGTCTATCAATGTTGTGGCTCATAAAAGGGCGATGCGAATATGTAAGCCAGGCGGATATGAATACCAAGTAGCCGCTGAATTTGATCATGAATTCAAACGTAACAATACCCAACACGCCTATCCAGCAATTGTCGGCGGCGGTGCTAACGGCTGTATTTTGCATTACACCGAAAATTCCGACGTCCTCAACGACGGTGATTTATTACTCATCGATGCTGGCTGTGAAGTGCAGGGTTATGCCTCGGATATTTCACGTACTTTCCCCGTCAACGGCAAATACAGTGCTGCTCAGCGTGAGGTTTATGAAATAGTGTTAGCCGCCCAAACGGCAGCCATTAAAACGGTAAAACCCGGTAATCATTGGAATGATCCACACCATGCAGCCCTACGTATTATTACTAAGGGATTGCTTGAGATAGGATTACTCAAGGGTAATTTAACAAAGCTGATCAAAGATCAAGCCTATCGACGATTTTATATGCATCGTACCGGTCACTGGTTGGGACTAGACGTACACGATGTTGGTGATTACAAAGTGGCTGATCAATGGCGTCTATTTGAACCTGGTATGGTATTAACCGTTGAGCCCGGTATTTATATCCCAGCACAGAGCAAATCGGTTCCTCGAAAATGGTGGGATATCGGTATTCGGATTGAGGATGACGTGTTAGTCACGAGCACGGGTTGCGAAGTGTTGACCGAAGCGTTGCCCAGAAAAATCGACGAAATCGAAGCCTTAATGGCGAGTTAAAAGTAATTAAAACTGACAAATATAATGGACACAGCAATAACTGAGCATTCGCAAGAACAAGAGAGTATTGCCATTGTTGGCGGTGGCCTAATTGGTTTATGTGCTGCATTGGCACTGCAGCATACTAATCAAAATCCTAGACGAACCGTATCGGTTATTGAATCTAGCGCATTCCCGCAAAACGAAACAGATGCAACAGGTCTCAATACTCGATCAATCGCACTGTCATATGCGAGCGTTCAAATTTTTAAGGCGCTGGATGTCTGGAACGAGATTAGTCACCTGGCCTCTCCGATCCGAACCATTCATGTTTCATCAAAAGGCCATTGGGGCGTTAGTCGCTTAAATGCAACCGATTACGAACTTGACGCGTTGGGATACGTCATCGAAAGCCAATTGCTTGGCAACTGTCTACTCGAAAAAATCGACCAGTCACCCTCAATTAACCTACTGACTCATTCGACGTTTGAATCCTTTGAATTCGACCAAAATGTCAAACTGAGTTATCAAAGTCCTGAAGGCCGTAAAAGCGTGCAGGCCGATCTAGTATTAATAGCGGATGGTGCTCAATCGAAGGCCAGAGAAAGCCTTGGCATTCAGCACAAGACCATCGACTATGCGCAGTCTGCCATCATCACTAATGTCTGTTTCGATAAGCCAATTGCAGCTGCCGCCTATGAGCGGTTTACCGAATCAGGTCCCTTGGCAATGCTACCGCTTGGCCACAGTCGATACGCCTGCGTTTGGACTTGCAAGCCTGCAGATGCACTCAAATTGATGGCGGTGGATGACGACACCTTTATGCAATCATTACAGCAGTGTTTTGGCTTTCGGCTGGGTTTTATCGAGCAAGTAGGACAACGCTTTAGCTTCCCATTACAGCGAACCGAAGCAACCTCGTTAACTGAAAAGCGCTGCGTGTTAGTTGGCAGTGCGGCCAATGCATTGCACCCAGTGGCAGGTCAGGGTTTTAATCTTGGCCTGCGGGATATTGCAAGCCTGCAAGGCTTGTTAGAAGGTCAGTCAGTCGCCGATTCAAACACATTATCGCAATTGTTAGCCGCATACGAGCAGCTAAGGCAGGCTGAGCAAACACAAGTCATACGCTTAGGTGACGGCCTAGTTAGCCTGTTCTCGAATGACTTACCCCTGCTGAACCACTTTCGCTCAGCCACACTAGCTTTGCTCGACATCATGCCGGCGGTGAAATCCGAAGTGGCGCTGTCAGGTATGGGTTTAGCGACCGGTGGCAACGCTATGGTGCGAGGCCACTTGAGATGAAACAAAGCCAGATGAAACAAAGCGAGCTAAAGCAAAATAAATCAGCCAACAGTTACGACGTTATTGTCGCAGGTGCTGGCATGGTGGGTGCTTGTGCAGCGCTATCGTTTGCACGTAAAGGCTTTCGAGTTGCGTTGGTTGAGCCATCGGCAACCATCAAAAAAGCCAGCGCTGTTGATGCGGTTTACGACTTGCGTTTATCTGCTATTAGTCCCACCTCACAGAAGTTTTTAAATGAACTGGGTATTTGGTCTGCAATTGATCAAAATCGGGTCTGTGACTACGAAAAAATGTTTATCTGGCATGCCAACGGTAACGCCGCAGTCGATTTTGATTGCGCCCAGCTAGCAAGCCAAAGTCTAGGGGCCATTGTCGAAAACAATCAAATTCTGGCCGCACTGCACAACGCCTGTCAGCTACAGCAATCAATAGACTGGTTTCTATCAGACAAGATCACAACATTGACCGAAAACTCCGATACCACTGTATCGGTCAAGCTTGAGTCAGACACAACGCTATCGGCAGACCTATTGATTGCCTCTGACGGACGCGGCTCAAACACCCGTGGCTTAACCGACATCGAAGTAATGAGCGGCAGTTATCATCAAATAGCCATTGTCGCCAATGTAACCACTGAACTACCGCATCAGCTAACTGCCTGGCAAAAGTTTCTCAGCACTGGACCACTCGCCTTTTTGCCACTCGCCAATGGCGGGAGTTCTATAGTCTGGTCCTGTGATACCGAGTTGGGGCAAGCCATGCTGGCACTAGGTGACGACGCCTTCTGTAGCGCACTTAGTGAGGCATTCGATGGTCAGTTGGGGCAAGTAACGAGCGTTGGTAGTCGGCAGAGTTTCCCGCTGGGTTGGCATAGTTGCAACCAGTGGTTGAGCCATCGAGTGCTACTTATCGGCGATGCTGCACACAGCGTACATCCCTTAGCAGGGCAGGGCGTTAACCTAGGCTTTAGTGACATAGCGTTATTGATGCAATTGTTAGGTGATCTTGAAAGTCCATGGCATAAGAAAAAACTACGTCAATTCGAGCGTCAACGAAAAAGCGAAACAGCCCTAGCGACACATTTACTGAGTGGCCTGAAAGTACTATATGGGGCAGATAACCCACTGCAAAATACGATTCGGGATTTTGGTATGCAATTGATTCAATCGAATAACGGCATCAAACGCCAGCTGATGCGCCAAGCAATACGAAACATGGCTTGATGATCGGTTATTCTCACCTATTATCGGGTCGATAGCAGCGAACCCCGTAAAAGCGAAACGGCTCCCGGCCAACGTTCTCTAAAGCTGTATTAGTGCAATATCTGCCAGTGCCTACCGAGCCTTATAAGTTAAAGAGATGAATGACTTCTGTACCCTATTCCAAGTAGCGTTATCAAAAAATGTCCTACTTTTTTACAAATATTAAACGCAGCCTATAACCCAAGACCGATGAATTCATTAGCCGTGGTTAAAAAATAATTATGCTGGACCATCAGACCGTTGATACTGGCTCTATTGGGAAATGGTTGCTAATACTACGATTTATCGATTAGTCACTTAATATTAATTCCAAGAGGGTTTTAACATGTTAGTAGGCGTACCTAAAGAAATTAAAGACAATGAATACCGAGTAGGTCTGGCACCAGAGTCGGTACGTGAATTGGTGTCACAAGGTCATCAAGTCATAGTCGAAACAAATGCTGGTGGCGGTATAAGCGCGACGGATGATGAATATAAACGAGCGGGCGCAACGATTGTCGATACCTCAGCCGAAGTATTTGCTCAGGCCGAGATGGTAGTGAAAGTTAAAGAGCCTCTGGCCGTCGAGCGAGCTATGCTTCGAGAAGGTCAAATTTTATATACCTACCTGCATCTTGCACCCGACCCAGAGCAAACTCGCGATCTGGTGAACTCAGGTGCCGTTTGTATTGCTTACGAAACAGTCACCTCTCCCTTTGGTGGATTACCATTACTTCGCCCAATGTCCGAAGTTGCAGGCCGTATGTCGATTCAAGCAGCGGCACATAACCTCGAAAAAACTCAAGGTGGTATTGGCATGTTGATGGGTGGTGTGCCCGGTGTTGATCCAGCCAAAGTAGTCGTTATTGGTGGTGGTGTGGTGGGTTCACATGCCGCTCACATTGCCGTTGGCATGGGAGCAGACGTTTGGGTGCTCGATCGATCCAACGAGACCCTAGGCCGACTATGGAATCAGTTTGGTCGATCAGTGAATACAGTCTACTCAACCCGCGATGCAATTGAACGGCACGTGCTCGAAGCTGATGTCGTCATTGGCGGTGTATTAATTCCCGGTGCCTCGGCACCAAAGCTAGTCACTGCCGAACACGTCAAAGCGATGAAACCAGGCGCAGTCATGGTTGACGTCGCGATTGATCAGGGCGGTTGTTTCGAAACTTCACACGCAACCACGCATAGCAACCCAACCTATGTGGTTGACGGTGTAGTGCATTACTGTGTTGCCAATATGCCCGGCGGTGTGCCACGTACATCAACCTTTGCGCTCAATAATGCAACTCTGGCAGGTGCACTTGCGCTAGCGAATAAAGGCTATAAGCAAGCGCTCACCGACGATCCGCATTTACGCAACGGTCTGAATGTTCATCGTGGTGATGTTACCTATAAAGAAGTAGCTCAAGACCTTGGATATGATTATGTTGAGGCTTTGGTTTCTATGGGGAAGTGATGCGCCATTAGAAAAAGGGCTCTGACGTTATTCCAACTTGCATCATAATGACGTTTTTGACCCGCTAATTAAACAGGCGCTCTATTGGCCTGTTTAATAGTGAGACGGTATTAATGTTTCCTTGCAATGGTTTCCTGGGTCAGATTTCGATAGTAAAGTGGGCGTCGAAGTTGCTCACATTCTCACCCGGGTAGCCAGCCTGATTAGACACTATCCGCGTATCAAAAACGAACTCGTCTACATTGGCGTGAGTATGACCAAAAATCCATGAATCGATATGATTGGACTCGATTAGATCATCCAAATCAGAATAAAACGCAGCCGTCATTTCATTCAAGGCGAAATCCGGATGCTGGCAGACGGCATGCGGTCCATGATGAGTAATAACAACTGTTTTTAAATCAGTCGATTGCGCCAATTTTTTTTCCAGCCATCGTAATTCCTTTGCGTGAATGGCAAGTGCATGTTCGGGCTTAAATCTTCTAGATAAATCACCCGACTTAATTTTTATACGACGGTGGTCTGCCAGAAATTTATCCACATTTAACATGGCTAAATCCTGAGGTACCTGAATATTGGCTGTATAGTTTGTCCACAAAGTCGTACCTATAAAACGAACATCATCCAGTGTAAACACGTCTGAATCCAGAAAGAACACTTGCGTGCCTTCGCACAATTTGAAAATCTCTTCCTTAAGGCTCCAGTATTCATAATCATAAAACTCGTGGTTACCTAATACATACAAAATAGGTTTAGCCAGTCGTTCTGACTCAATAATCGCCCATTCAGCGCCTCTGGTCCCGGTGTCGATGTCACCCGCCAGGATTATAATTTCTGCATCGGTTTTGGGAATAGTGCACGACCAATGATGCAAAGGGACTACTTCACCACTTCGTAGGAACTCATTATGTAGGTCACTGAGGATTTGTATCTTCATAATTTTCCTTAATTAATTTGATTAATACTGTTCTCATCAGGGCTCCCAGATTCCGCTCTTCACTTTACAGAGTCGTTACAAAAAGTGGCTGTGCCGCGACTATGTCATGCACTCTTTTGGGGATGGGGATACCCTATACCATAGCTAAACCAATTGAGTAGGGCATTCGATTCGGTAACAAAGATAACAGTGTGCTCCACCAGCAAACGAGCAACCACTAATCGTTTAGACCCTTTGCTCACTTAGCTCGCACGAATTCCGATAGAATTGGCGGTATCACTAACGTTGCTAGCTGAATGGCTTTGTTTAAATCATCAATATTAAAGCGCTAATAAAGTATCTTGTGATTTA
>JBNMQI010000016.1:0-24864 GCA_051277905.1 Gammaproteobacteria bacterium
TATGATGTGGCCTCGAAAGTTCCTTTTACGAGACCTAACATCATTCAAATAATGATTAATTGTCATAAAAATATTAACTGGTGCCAAAAAGACCTGCAGCAATAAATAAAAAAATACTAACACTCATGCAAATATAAGAGATCTTATTCATCCACTTAATGACCTGCTCTGATGCCTTTCCATTTTTCCGACACCAGCTGACTATCATAGAAAAAACACCACCAATAATTGCTAGTGTTATTACAGTTTCTCTGCTTAATATAAAATCTATCAACATAATTGCAGTAAACCTTTTATTCAGCCCGTTTCGAATAAGCCTCAAGAAAATCAGCGGCCGCTTTACTGCCACCAGAGAATGATTTCATAGCCTCTTCGTGCAGTAGGGTCATGACTTCCTTCTTGATATCATTAGCCCGTTGGTTGGCAAAGATATCCTCAATCTTTCTTGGCCTAGGTATATCAATTTCAATTACATGCCGAGCTTGAGTGGGTAAATTAGTCATTATTATAAGACGGTCTGCAAGGAAAATAGCTTCGTCGATATCAGTGGTTATAAAGAAATTCGTATTACGATCTTCTTCATATAGATTAGCATAGTATTCCCACATCAATTCTTTGGACATATTATCCAACCCTCTGAAGGGCTCATCCAATATCATGATTTCTGGCTTATTAATCATAGCCCGCGCTAGTTCAGCACGTCTTTGCATACCACCAGAAAGTTGCGAGGGATATTTATCTCTAAATGCCTCCAGTCCAACTTTATTCAGTAAGAAATCAGCTAGTTCAGTTGCCTCTTTACCACCTTCACCACGTGCCCTTGGGCCATACATGATATTGTCATAAGTAGTCATCCATGGAAACAACGCAGATTCTTGAAACAAGACCAATCTGTCTTTACCTGGGCCCGTTATTGGCTTCCCATTCATTGTTATCGCGCCACTAGTGGGTGTTTCGAAGCCAGCAATTAATTGTATTAATGTGCTTTTTCCGCAACCCGATGGTCCAATCATCACAGTGAGCTTATTGCTTTCTATAGTAAATGAGCAATCCTTTATGACTTCTTTAGCAAAAGGGCCGCCACCATAAACTTTACTCACATTATTTAAAACTATTTCGCTGCTATTTTGCGATCTAAGTTCAACTTTTGGCTTTACAGTTTCCTGATTCATAGTACTCATATCCAATTATCTTGTTTTCAACCAAGGTGTCAAAAAGCCACCAAGGTTACGTAACATTTCACTACTAATATAACCAGCAATACCGATACTAATCATGCCGACAACAATCTGTTCATACGATCCACCAACATAGGAGTTCCAGATAAAGAACCCAAGGCCACCACCAGCACCACCAGATCCACCACCACCAGAAATCATTTCAGCCGCAACAACTACTTCCCAAGTTATACCCATTCCTACTGCGGATCCAACAACGATTGAGGGTAAGGTAGCAGGAAATACCACGCGTCTAAAAATATCCCATTGAGAAGCACCCATTGATTGTGCCGCTTGAAGGAATTGCTTATTGATCGATTTAGCACCACCCAGTACGTTGATAACAATGGTGTAGAAAGCACCTAGAAAGGTTACAAAAGCAATTGACAATTCCGCAGTCGGCCAAAAAATAATAGAGGCCGGTACCCAAGCGAGAGGCGGTATAGGCCGTAAGATTTCAAATGTTGGGAAAGCCGTGTCGTGGAAAGTACGATTCACCGCCATAAACAGACCAAAAGGTATACCGAGAATCATAGCGGCAATAAATCCACCCATTACACGCATAAAACTCATTTGCCAACTCATCCAATAACTAGGGTCACCTATTAGACCGCCCCAGCTTTCAAATACAGCCGTTGGTGCTGGTATGAGGCCAATCCAAGGGACGCGATATCCGTACCAAGATTCAAAACGCGCACCTACTTCCCAAATCAGTAAAAATATACCGATAGCAATAACGCCACGGAAGAATGCCCTACTTAAAATTTTATCTTTTAATTTAGTTATATCCATTTCTTATTACCCCTCTTTTTCGCCGGCTTCAAAGGCTTTCTTAGCCTCTTCATTTACGACTCCTTTTGCTTCTGCCATCAATTCACGGAACCTTGGGCTAGTGAGTACGCTGTAATCCCGAGGATGTGGAATATCAACTTCAACTATTTTTTTCGGTTTACACGGTCTGGAAGACATAATTATTAGTCTGTGTCCCAGAAATATTGCTTCTTCTAGATCATGAGTTATAAAGAAAATTGTGACTTTGTTCTTATAATAAATGTCTAATAAGGCTTCATGCATTACAGATTTAGTCAGTGAATCAAGCGCTCTATAAGGCTCATCAAATAACAATACCTTTGGGTCGAGCATTAATGCCCGAACAATCTCCACACGTCGTCGAAGACCTGAAGACACTTCTCCAGGGAAGTTGTGCTCTGTACCACCAAGTCCTGCATCTGCCATCATATTGATAGCTTTGTCGTATATTTCTTTTTTACTCAGCTTACCTTCCATCATGGGTCCGAAAACAACGTTCTCAAGGTTAGATTTCCAAGGAAATAGGGCGCCGTTTTGGAATACTACTATACGGTCTGAACCGGGCTCGGCTTGCATTTTACCTGGGCCACACAGTAGCTCATTATCTAGATAAATTTCTCCTGAAGTGATTCCATGAAATCCAGCAATAGCATTCAATAAAGTTGTCTTTCCACAACCAGATGGGCCAACAATCATGCATATCTCCCCTCCTGGAATGTCAATAGAACAGTGATCCACAGCCATTACGGCAGCGCCATCGGGATCATAGACCTTTACGACATCTTCGATACGAATCGCACCCTTAGTGACAATTGTCTGGGAGTTAGTATCTGTATTCATTGCGGTGCTCATTAGTTGTCTCCTAAAGCAAGTTCACGGACTCGCCATTGCATCATGAAGTCTCCAACCATACGAACCATTGTACTGGTTACGAAACCAGTCACACCCAGCGTAATCATTCCGATGACGATCGTAGGATAAGTAACCATTGTGTAGGCGGTATTAATGACGTATCCCAGTCCAAACTGACCAGACACCATTTCTCCAGCCACTAATGAGAACCAGGCAACTCCAATTGAAATTTGTAAACCAGTAAAGATATACGGCATTGCTCCCGGTACAATGACATGTCTGAACGTTTGCCAACCATTAGCACCCAGACAGCGAGCCGCACGGGTATAAGACTCGTCAATAGATTGAACACCCAACATTGTATTTAACGTCGTGGCAAAAAATGAAGCCAAAAAAGTCAAGAATATTACTGGAGTCTCAGAACCACTAAACATAATAATGGCTAGTGGAACCCAAGCTAGAATTGGGATAGGACGAAGCACTTCAAAAAGAGGGAAAATGAATTCGTGAAACTTTTTTGACCAGCCTAAAAATAAACCAAGCGGCACTCCAAGCACAGTCGCAAGGAAAAAAGCATAGGCAATTCGTCTAAGACTAATACCAATATGTGTATAATACTCTGGCGTAAAAACCGATAACCCATATATTGGATCAGGATTAAAATATTCAATTACTACTTCCGTTAAACCCGGCATATCCTCAAACCGAGGTAATTGCCATACCTCAACGAATAAGTACCATACTGCCAGTATAAAGCCGATACCAACCAACATAAGGTAGGGTTTTGGGCTTTTAAACCAAGTAGAAATTCGGTACATGGTCAAAGCCGTACCGGTCATTTCTGAAGCCTTTAAGCTTGTTGTGTTCATAATATCCTCGAAGTGTACATATAAGTACTCATGTCATGGCAAAAAGCTACCTAGTCCTTATGAATGACTTTATGGTAACTAGTACACTATTTGTGTTGGGTGACTAATTGATTTAATTACTTCTAACTTATTAATTATTTTTATTATTTTTTTGCTTACTAACTACGTTTATTGAGTACTTTGTCAATATAACTCTATTCTTCGCCGTCTTTAATAACCCGACGAAGAATAGAAATTTTAGTGAATATTAGACGTCAACTACCCTGGAAAAGGACCGTCATCAGCACGTACTTCACCAATAGGGGCCGTTAGTCCACGCTCTTTCAATATAGCCTCTGTAAATTCAGTCATGACAGCGCCATCTCGAAGAGTATCAACATTGATAGTTTTGATACTATGTAGGAACGTGGTTGCTTTCTTAATAAGAGCCTGAGCTTTTGGAGTAATACCAAATGCAAGCTCAATCCTTACTGGTGTTCCACCTTCAGCATCTGAATAAGCGCCTGCATATGACTTCCACAGCACTTCTTCAGTAAAACCAGTGGTCTGTGATTCAGCCATTCTGACTACCGCCATAGTATTAGCTGGATCAGCCATGAACAACTGTGCATCAAGCTCTGCATTCAACCAAGCTTTAACAACGTCTGGACGTTGCTCAATAAGGTCACCACGCATTGCTATGAAACCACCATCATTTTCGTCAACTGAAGCACCAGATGCAATCCGCTTTGCAAGACCTTCTTCAACAAGGCGTGAGGCAGTTGGCTCCCAAATGGCCGCAGCATCAAGTTTACCAGCACGAAATCCACTCGTTATGACTTCGATGTTTTGGTTTAAATAACTGGCTGGCTTGATGTTGGCTTTTTCAAAAACAGCCAATGCAAAACGATCAGTACAAGCGCCTTTAGGTACAGCGACGTTCTTGCCGTTCATCCACTGGAGTGCTTCTTTAGAGTTAGTAAAATCAGGCGCATCCATACGTGCAAGCATGATATTACACTGATCAAAACCAAGGCCAGCAGTTGCAACTATACTAATAGGTGCCACTCTTTCTTTAGTCGTAGAAACGATGGCAGGCATATCACCCATGTAGCCAATGTGCTGCTTACCAGCCAGCATACCGTTTACAATAACTGATCCAGCAAGTCCAATTTGAAACTCAACAGTAGATCCTTTAGGCAAATACTTTTCGTATAGCTTTTGATCGCGCATTACTACGCCAGACCAAGCTTCAGTATAATAAGGTTGGTAACCTATGACCAGATTAACGGGTTCACCTATTTTCCCGTGATCAAGAGTTCCTGCTGATACCATAGATACAAAGCTGGTTGATGCGATTCCGATTGCGGCAACAACAGCAGTTAAACCAAAAGTGATTCGACGTTGTGCATGTTTCATATTTTTTATCATAATTAAAACCTCTACTCCTCAATGATTAATATTCTAATAAACTGCATTTAAATGAACGTTATTTTCTACTTCTACTCTACTTCTACTCTACTTCTACTCTACTTCTACTCTACTTCTTCTACTACTACTTCTGTACCTCCTGCTTATAAATTTAATACTTGTTACCTTCAGTAACTAAGGACGCTTAAGTCTTTAAACTATCAGCTAAAACTATCATAGCGTATCATTCCTGACGCTAATTGAATTTCAGTAATTAGTGGCCTTATCGTCGCATCAACTAGAGGCTGAGGTCCTGCAATATAGGCCATCGTATTTTCTTGACCGGGTAACATTGCGCTCAATGCAGCTTCGTGAACCCACCCATAGCCGTGAGAAAGTTTTCCAATGCTATCCGGAGGCCTTGAACCTGCAGACTCCTGAGAAGCAACCATCTGCACAGAAAGGTTTTTTGGAAAACGATCAACCATCGAATTAAGTCTTTCAACAAAAATCATATCCTCCCAAGTCCGTATACCAAAATATAGACTCGCTTTATGGGAATCGAAATAATTTACTTTGCAACCATGCTCGAGTATCGACATAAGACCTGCAATACCAGATCCACCTGCAATCATCACAAGGTCATGATTTTCATCAGGGTGAAATGTAGCTTTTCCTAGCGGTCCAAATATTTCTATTTCGTTACTAACCCGATCAGAACTAGAAATCCAGTCTGTAAAACTTCCGTATTGCTTCTGTTTAATAATAAATTCGAGTGTGTTAGTACTAGTCTCATAATTAACCATTGAGTAGGCACGATATCCATCAATGCCAGGCGCTTTGAGAACAAAAAATTGGCCTGCATGAAAGGAAATAGAAGAATCTAACTTGACTTCAAAACGTAAGATATCAGACGATAGCATTGACAGATTTGAGATTATTGCTTGATGGTGAAGGGGTGTCAGATCATCATCTCTAAAGGATAATATTTTTGAAGGTATACCGAGTTTACAAGGTGTTTTAGCGGTTGCCTGACACATTAGAAATTCATTTTTTTCGGCTTTTAAATTTTTATGGCCAGGTGCATCTGGCCAACCGAAGTCTAGATCCCCATCTTTCAAACGTGCTCGGCATGAACCGCAAGTGCCAGTAGAACACTCATAGGGCAACGAAATACCAGCACGCAGACCAGCAAAGAGTAATTTTTCTTCAGGTTCTGCTTCGAAGCTATAGGTCTGCCCCTTTTTCTCGATTTCGATCAACATTGTTGCATTAAATTCCGATTACGTTAATTCTCGGCCTTCAGGATTATTTGTCACCCTGAGGATGATGAAAAATTTAAAGATTAGATTATTATAAATATAGGGTCAAGTGTATTTTATTTAAATTTATTTTTATCAAAAAAATTAATCGTCGTCGTCATCATCATCGAAATCATATTCCAATTCCTTCTCAAGATTTATTATAACTCGACCTTCTTCTTCTTTAACTGGGTACATTAGCAGCGGCTTTTCGGCTGGTCCTTTAGGCTCTCCAGTCTTCATATCCCACTGCCACAAATGTCTGTCACAGGTAAGAACACCTCCCGAACAAAGACCCGAATCTTCTAGAAACTCTTCCATATGGGGACATACTGGAGGATAAGCTCTAAAACCATCTCCAACATTTGCAACTAAAAAACTAATTCCATCAACATTGAAAGCCTTCAGAGAATTCTCTGCTACTTCAGAAGTAGCGCATACATCTTTCCAATTCATATTCTTATTCCTAGCCTATGTGTAATTAGCTAAATTGGCCAATGGGTACCTTTATCTAGTCTTCGAGTGTCGAGTCTAACTTCGCGATCGATGAATTTAACGTCGTCACCATCAATTACGAATTTATCGTTGTAGCGTCCCACTAGAAAAATTCCAGTTGTTCCCGAATCAACGTGAGAGCTATTGCCGCCTAGAAGAGTTTGAAATACAGTGAGTGACGTAACAGCAGTTGCCGTTTTATTATCCTCTGCTATGTCTACCCTATAGACAACACCATGACGCTTCAAAGGTGAATCATCTATATTGTGCTTGCGTAACTGACCCGTAATTGACTCCATATATTCTTTGGGTCCACCCATGTATTCCATATCTTTCTGGATTTCTGGGCTGTAGGCTTTTATCGCGTAGTTGTAGTCTGCGGAACAAAGATCCAGCCAGCTTTTCCACTCACAATCATCTTGGTATAAGCATGTTTTATATATGAGACTTTTTATTTTTTCAACTGTCTCAGCGCTGTTTACAGACATTGCTGCCTCCATTTATTTGTTTCTAATAGTTATTGTTAACCTTTGGCAACTAGCATCAATTACCAAAGGGTTATAGCTCTACAAACCTGTTAAGCAGTTTATGCTGGCTCTACAAAAGGCTGGTCTGGGTGACTTGGTGAACGACCAACCCAACGACCCCATTCCTCGTAATAGTGACGCATACCGTTTTCATCATGAATAGTCTCATTTTCATGTCTACCATGCAGTATCTGTCGACTTTCTGATCCCGTTGACATTGTTGCACCTTGACCCGTTACTGCGATTAAATCCTCACACAAGTTACGACCAAAAGGACCCCATATGGAGTTATGGTGATCTATACGGATTTTACGATCCTTAGGACTATCACTTGCAAGGCCTAAACCGCGAAATTCAATCATTACTTTATTAGGCCCTAGCGGCGTCATAATATCGGAACGTAACGCTGAACCTCGTAGATTAAAATTGACACCTGGAAACATATCAATCATGTACCACTGATTTGCCGGTAAATGAGGGAATGAAAGTTCTTCACGTGAATGAAATCCTTCATAGTTTTCATATTGAACTTCAAAACTACCTACGTTTACATGACCACCCTTAAAACCGGTATTTTTACGAGCAAAATATTCGTCGTTAAAACCCGTAATACGATTGTGATAATGCAGATAGTCATGGTAGAACTCACAATTAGTGTCGTGCCATAACTTGTAGTTACAATCAATTATTGCTTTATGGTAATGGAACACTTCTAGTGGCTCTTCATTAACTGAGGGCGCTAAGCTATCAAGGGCACCTGCAGCAAATTCTTCAACTGTTTGATTGATGTTGTCATTCAGACTAACCCAAATAAAACCACCAAAATACACTTCACTCTTAAGTTCACGTAGACCGACATCAGATTCACATAAGCGATCCTGGTAGCCTTCTTCTTTTCGAGTAATGTTGACACATTTGCCTTTCATATCGAACTGCCACGCATGGAACATGCAAGTCATCGTTTTAGGTGTTCCAGAAGGCGTACCTTTTGCAAAGCTGCCTGAAGGTCTACGCTCGATCATGTTACCGCGATGAGGACAAACGTTTAGAAAAGCTCGGACTTTCATGTCTTTGCCACGAACCACAATTACTGGTTCACGAGCAATAGTCATCGTGCGAAAGTCATAAGCATTCTTAAGTTCAGATTCATGACAAACTGGAATCCACATTTGCTTCCAAATCTTCTCTAGCTCTTCTTCGAAAATCTCTTCATCGGAGTAGATCCTACTATCAACCCATTCACCTGACTGTAATTTAGGCTGCGCGTTCCACTGTTCGTGATTTCTCGCTGACACAATTTAAACCTCTATATAGTTAAAATCTCAAAATATAAATCTGTAAACTTGGTGCTTTTAAAACTTTGTAAGTTATAGCTGAGACTTCCAGTCTACTTCTTTAGCAAACTTCATACGTTCTTCTGGCGTCATATATACAGTATGCTCAGGACCAGGATAAACGCGATTTCTTACATCATCCGCATAACGGGTAAATACATCTTCCATTATTGGAATTAAATCGGTATAAATTTTTGAATGACGTGGCACATGTTCTTCGTAAAGGTGCAATAGGTCAGATGTAATAATATGAACACCATGTGCCTTGTTGCCAGCTCCCAAACTAATAACAGGTACTGGTAATGTCTCAGCTAAATACTCACAAACGTCTTCACTAGTAACTTCACACATAATAGAGAAACAACCAGCATCAACGAAAGCCCATGCATCATCTACCAATCGCTTAGCTATGTCAGCGGTCTTGCCTTGAGCGAAGAAACCACCTAACTGTGGCATACGCATTGGTGTAATCCCAATGTGACCTTGAACAGGAATACCAGCTTTAACAATGGCTTCAATGTTTCTAGCATGATGCTGATTACCTTCACACTTCATGACTTCAGCGTTTGCTTGGTGAACAAATTTGCCTGCATTTTCTACCGCTTGTTCAGGAGATACATGAAAGCTCCAATAAGGCATATCTACCATACGTAGGCCATATTTACTGCCACGGTCAATCGCTTTAGACATCATCATGACTTCTTCAAAGCTGACGGTTACTGTTGACTGATGACCAAACAAAATCATACCGCCAGTGTCAGATACACATAAAATGTCAATTCCCAAACGGTCTGCAATTACAGCACTTCTGTAATCGTAAATTGCCATTTGGACTATCTGCTCGTCTGCACGCATTTTGCGCTGTAGTTCTCTGATCGTTATTTTTTTTTGCTTTGGGGCTGCTACTTGCTCGGTCATTCGTGTTTTCTCCACTTAGTTTTATAATTAATGTTGCGGCTTTAACGATTCAATAATAGCCAGCATCAGCAAAACCTGTCCAAGTGATATATCTTATGGCTTGATAGGCTCTGCCTAACAAGGTGCTTAATTCCCATCATTTCCCTATGGTGATAAGTAGCAGTAAAGCAGACCAGTATTACCCAATAATAGTGATTCCAGTGAGTTTAAGCTTCATTCGACTACTAACTTTAATATTATCCATGGAGCAATTTTATGATAGCTGTAAATCATCTAACGTCATAAATTTTTTATGAAAACACCCTGATTAAGGTAATCATACCGACCATAACGAGGATTGTTCCCACCATTTTTTTAAGAAATATAATGGGTAATATATGAACAAACTTAGCACCTAAAATTGCGCCAAACCCTAGAAATAGTGCTAGTGATAAACCAAGACTAAAGTCGACTTCTGAGTGAGCCATATTACTAATTGTTGCCGTTAATGAGATTGGTACCTGTACCGCTTGAGACAAACCAATGGCTATTAGAATGGGCGTTTTTCGCCATAATAAAATTGGGATTAATAATAACGGTCCGCCTGTTCCCGTTAGGGCTGATCCAATACCAGTAATAAATCCAATTGAAATTAATTCAATATTATTAGAAGGGGGCTCAATATGCTGATGTCGGCCAGTGCGAAAAAGTGCGTCAAGACCCGATGCTAAAATTAAAAAACCAATGCCTAATCCTAACCAGTAAGGAGTTAAAAAAGGCAATGCATAACCTCCAAGATAAGCACCTGGCAAGGCACCCAAACATATTTTAAGTGCCAAAGGCCAGTTTATAGTGCCTTGCTTAGCATACATAAAGGCACCGATTAAGCCTGTAAATATATAACCAACCATGCAGGCAGGAATGGCAACATGTAAGGGCACTGAACTGAAATAATTAAGCGAAGGAACTAACAAAACGCCGCCTATACCGACCCCTCCGATAAGGACACCAACAACAAATACGACTACAACTAGGATGGGAGAAAACAAATTTAATGACTCATTTTGGCCGTTTGTGAAAATTTTAATTGCTTAATAATTTCGACAGATCATAAACTAGCTGGTCTATGAATAATAATTTCTTTTCATTCATTACCAGTAATACCGTAGTATGCGTCAAAGTTTTTTTTAACAATAACGAATCGGAAATAATATGTTCCTCAGGCAATTTCAGTATCTGGTAGCACTTGAACAAGAGGGACATTTCGGTCGTGCTGCTGAAAAATGTCATGTATCACAGCCCAGTTTATCAAGCGCACTGAAAAGCTTAGAAGAAGAGCTTGGAATTCCCATTATATTGCGCCAGCAAAAATTTCAAGGTTTTACCGAAGAAGGAAAGAGGGTCGTGAGCTGGGCAAAAAGACTTTTAGCCGATAGATCTGCCATGCTTGAAGAGCTTGCAATAATGAAGAACAGCCTACACGGTCGGCTACGGATAGGCGCTATTCCCATGAGCTCACCTCTATTTCCAATGCTCAGTCAATTGTTTCAAAAGCACTACCCTTCAGTTCAACTAGACATCCAATTCATGAGCCTTGACCAAATGGTTAAGGGTTTAACCAATTTTGAAATTGACATCGGTGTAACTTACTTAAATGATCCTTTATTAGACAGATTCATCACAATGGCTCTGTTTGAGGAGCCTCTTTATTTGTTATTACCAGACAATGATTGGCTTGGTAACCAACCTTCAATCACATGGAAGGAGGCCGCTACTTTACCAATGAGCCTATTGTCTAAGTCGATGCGTGAAAGGCGTATAATGGACGAAGCATTTGAAAGCGTTGGCTGCAAACCGATGCCAAAACTGGAATCAAATTCCATATTTCAATTAGCTTTCCATGCAATGGCTGGAGACTTAGCAACAATCGTGCCGAGACGTTTTGCGCATTTACCCAATACACGCCAAAAATTATTGACCGAACCAAGCGTCTCTCAAGTATTGGGATTAGTTTGGGTACATGGAGATCCGGTATTACCAATGACTAATGCAGCCACTAAGTTAATTCGAGAAGCACTTGATTCAGGTGCATTGGAAAAAATTAGCTTCTTGGGTGAATAGTCTTCCAAACCACCTTAACAAGCGTAAAGCCTCGTCTGCCGCTCGGTAAATTTTATTGAGTTAACTAAATACACCTTTTCAATAATGAATGTTTTTTTTTAGTTCTAACCATTTCATATTTTTATCAATAGTCAGTAAAAGGTTGTATTAATACAAAATATTTTTATTTAGTTCAACGCTTGACCCTAAACTTGGTCAGTGTTTGCAGCTGAAATAATGAAACACAGCAGGCTCTATAAAACTTGACCCTCACTCCTATTGATAGATGCAAGCTATCAAGTCATCCAGATTAATGAATTTACAAATGATAAAAAATGTTTTCTTATAGCAAGTTGAAGTAGATAAAAGCCTGCCAAACTTTATATGTTTACGAACAGTTTTCATTGCAGATTTTAAGGATGTTTAAGGCCACTAAAGGGAGACAATTTGAATTCGTGATAACGCATTTGCTCAAAAATAACGTTAAGTCAAACAAAAGACAATTGTGCCCCATTTTTTGTGGCCGATCCACCAAGCACGTGACAGCGAGTGAAGTACTGAGATGAAAAATACCTCAGACCTGCGCCTTTATAAAATATTTCCTTTCTTGCGCTGGTGGCCACGAGTCAACGCCGCCAGCACACGCGCCGATCTAATAGCTGGGTTGACTGGTGCAATTGTTTTACTTCCTCAAGGGGTCGCATTTGCCACGATTGCAGGTCTACCGCCCGAGTATGGCCTTTACGCTGCAATGGTTCCGGCCATAATTGGTGCTTTTTTCGGTTCTTCGTGGCATCTGGTGACGGGCCCGACTACTGCTATTTCACTGGTTGTGTTTGCTGCAGTGAGCCCGCTTGCAGATCCCGGTAGTTCGGAATATCTGAGCCTCGCATTGACGCTGTCGTTGCTTACCGGTGTATTTCAGTTTGCGCTCGGAGTAGCCCGCATGGGGTTACTCGTTAATTTCATCTCGCATACGGTCGTAATCGGATTTACTGCTGGCGCTGCGGTGCTAATCGCCTCCAGTCAGATCAAGAACTTCTTTGATCTTGCCATTCCACGCGGAACATCTTTCCACGAAACGATCTACTTTTTTTTCGAGATGTTCGATGAAATCAACCTATATGCAACATCAATTGGACTACTGACTATGTTTTCTGGGATATTAGTGAAGAAGTATATTCCTAAGCTCCCCTTCATGATTATTGCTATGACTGCTGGCAGCCTACTTGCACTTGCCTTAGACATGATAGTTGGGGCAGAAACTGCAATGATCCAAACGGTGAGTGCGCTCCCTAGAGGCCTCCCACCACTGTCGGTGCCAGACTTATCGCCATCCGCAGTGAGCTCTTTACTCTTTAGTGCCTTAGCAATTACGTTGCTCGGCCTAACGGAGGCGGTTTCGATCTCTCGCAGCATCGCAGTACGATCAGAACAGAATATTGATGCTAACCAGGAATTTATCGGTCAAGGCATGGCAAACGTTATCGGCAGTTTTTTTTCGTCCTACCCTTCAAGTGGCTCGTTCAATCGAACTGGCTTAAACTATACTTCTGGTGCAAAAACGCCATTAGCGTCTGTGTTCGCTTCCGGCATGCTAGTGTTTATTCTGTTAGCCGTTGCACCACTGGCCACTTATCTACCAATTGCAACTATGGCGGGGGTTCTTTTTTTAGTCGCCTATGGGCTTATCGACTTCCAAAATATCAGGTCCATCTTTCGAGTCAGTAGAGCTGAATCCGTTATCTTCTCTGTCACATTTGTTGGCACGCTATTAGATTTGGAAAAAGGCATCTTTTTTGGCATGCTACTATCACTAATGATGTACTTGTACCGAACATCACGTCCAGTCATTCGTGAGGCACTGCCAGCTACTGGCGATGCAAGCTATCACTTTATTCCGAAAAAGGGAGCGCCCGGTTGTTGTCAGTTAAAGATGTTATTCCTAGACGGCGCGGTATTTTTTGGGGCTGTCGACAGTGTCGAACGTAGTCTGCGCCAATATGACCAGGACAATTCTGATTATAAACACGTCCTCTTATTGGGGACTGGAATCAATTTTATCGATCTCGCAGGAGCAGAAATGCTAACACGGGAAGCTCGCCGACGCAGACGGATGGGTGGCGGTCTTTACTTCCATCGTCTCAAAGATTCAGCATTCCAAATGCTAAAGCAGGGTGGGTTCATAGACGATATCGGCAGGAATAATATGTTCCCTATGGGTCCAAAGGTAATCCCAAAACTTTATCCCAGACTGGACTCTGAGATCTGTCGTCGCTGTAAAACTAGGATTTTCAACGAGTGTCAAACAACACTTCCCAACGGTGAGCCACGAAACGAGTAACAACGGCCGAGACCACCCAACAATATCAGTTGGGTTAGTAACCTTGACCATTTTTCAAAAGTTAACCGTTAAACAGACGCTGTCGCCCGAGACCTGCTAACTGCCATGAACTCATGACAGTTAGCCAAATAAGGGCAGCGTTTTTCCAGCTTAACAATAGCCTCTAGGACTATAACTGGCCGTCTTCTTCTAATACCTTTCTGGCAACTCGAAAACATTCCAGAGATTGTGGTACGCCACAATATATCGCAACAACATGAATAGTTGCACGGATTTGCTCTTTTGTTACACCGTTTGTAATTGCACCTCGACAATGAATTTCCCACTCATTCATTTTTCCTAATGCGCCAATCATTGCTAGATTCATTAAAGATCGAGTTTTTGCATCAATCGCCTCATCACCCCAACCAAAGCCCCAACACCACTCCGTCATCGCCTCTTGAAAGGGTCGAGTGAAATCATCGGCAGCGGCTAAGTTCTTCTCCACATATTCAGCGCCCAGAGTCGCCTTACGCTTTTCTAATCCAACTTCAAATCTTTCTTTACTCATTCTGATCCACCTTGATTTTAAAAATTAATAACACTCAAGCACCTATGTGCCAAACAATAACTAACGGACTTTACTTTTCCTTCGCACAGCTGCCAATAGTAAATTTTTAGCAGCAATACTGCCAACTGTTAAGCTTAAAAGAACAATCTAAATACTGCGCCAAGTTAGTTTTTTGTGAAAACGATCGAGTATGTCACACCGTCAGTTAACGAGTCGTAAAACAATTCAACTTGTTTAAGACCCCTACCTATTGTTAATCACAAGCGCTATGATCTTGCTTATGACGGAAAAAAAACATTTACTCATCGTTGCTCATAACCCCTCCCCTAACACACAGAAATTGGTCGATGCTTCCTTGCTTGGTGCCAATCATCCTGATATTGAAGGCGTTGAGACTAAATACATTGCACCCTTGCAGGCCACTCCATGTGACGTCTTATGGGCGGATGCGATTATTCTTGGCACCACCGAAAATTTTGGTTATATGAGTGGCGCTTTAAAAGATTTCTTCGACCGCATTTATTACCCCTGTCTTGAAAAAACAGAAGCCCTGCCCTATGCATTGTTTATTCGTGCAGGCTTGGATGGAACTGGTACAAAAATCGCTATCGGAAAAATAACTACGGGTCTACGCTGGAAAGCAGTGCAGAAACCTATTATTCTACATGGCGAGTACAAAACAGAATTCGAAAGTCAATGTGAAGAACTCGGCATGCTGATGGCGGCCAGTCTTGAAGCAGGTATCATTTAGAGAAATATTAACTATGACAGATTTTACTAATAAAAAAGCAATCGTCTTCGGAGGCACCTCTGGCATTGGACTAGAGATAGCAAAATTACTGATGCAATCAGGTGCAGAAGTCATTACTGTCAGTCGAAGTGGTCCACAGAGCGATGCCAACGATGGCATGCAAAATGAAATTGCTGATGTTCAGGACAGGTCTGCTTTACAGACTATTTTCGAGCGCTACGCCGGATTTGATTATTTAGTCAATTCAGCCACTGGCGGATCACGCGCTATTGGGCCTTTCTTAGAGATGGATCTAGATGGTTTTCAAGGTTCATTCGCAAAACTGTGGGGGTATTTGAATACCGTTCGACTCGGTGCGCCCCACATGTCGCACGATGGTGCAATTGTTTTGCTGAGTGGTTATCCCGCCAGAAAAGCAAAGCCAGGCTCCATTGCCATTGGCACTGTTGGCAATGCAGTTGAAGGCTTCGTTAAACTCGTTGCCAGTGAAATCAAGCCCTTGCGTATTAATGCGGTTTGTCCTGGATTGATCGACACACCCATGTTCACTCAGCAGGGTGAAGCGCGCGAAGATTTTCTGTCAGGTGGCACCGAACACAACATAATACCGCGAGCTGGCCAACCTGAAGAAGTTGCCTCAGCAGTCATGTTTTTACTCGGAAACCGATTCGTTACAGGTACGATTGTTGATGTGGATGGTGGCGCAATACCTGCCTAGTCAATATATGACTAATCAATACTGGCCTAATTTGAATTCGACCTTTAGTTGCTAATCATAGTCTATTTCAACAAAAACGAATGGTCCACCAGTGATAAGCCACTGGCCTAGCTTAGCAACTTCAGTTTGAAATAAATGTTTACCCAGCAGCGTTATAGCGTTTGAATTAGGCGCTATAATAGTAATCCCGCTGTCGACAGCATAGATTAACAGCAGACTCGCCCCAGGACATAAGTGTTGGTCTATACTGCTATCTGACGTTGTCACTTTGGAGCGACACTTACTTTGCCGAGTCATCACGTTAAAATCTAGAATATCGCCATCATGCAATTTAGCATTAGTTCGCCAACCACCATCAAAATGTGCCATATCAAATCTTTGATTTAGCTCGTCTTGCTGACCATTGCTATGGTTTAACGTTAAGCCATTACCATCAATTAATATGAGCGTTCGATCATATTGCCCGAAATCAGAAAAGTCACCATCTATAATCACCGGCGCCATACTTAATCGCCAGTCAAAACTATCTATACTGTTGCCACCGAACGCTAACTCTTGGGTACTACCCTGACCATTTTTCCAAGCAACGGAACGGAATTGATTAGGTGGTATGATATTAAACTGCATCAGATGACGGCCTAGTTGGGTTAAACTGTTGAAACTTTATCATACATGACAGGCTATAGACGATGAGCAATGAACCCCGTGGTAGTCTTACCATTCGCACGCTGGCAATGCCCGCAGATGCAAATCCATCAGGTGATATTTTCGGTGGTTGGGTTTTGTCGCAAATGGATATAGCTGCCAGCATCTGCGCTGTTGATCGGGCTCAATGCCGCACTGTCACTGTTGCTTTAGACGCAATGAGTTTTATTAGCCCGGTCAAAATTGGCGATGTGCTCAGCGTCCATACAGAGCTCAGAAAAGTCGGTAATACGTCGATGGATATATACGTCGAAGCTTGGGCGAAACGCGGTCGACTTGGCAAGACGGATAAAGTGACTGAAGCCATGTTTAAATTTGTCGCTGTTGACGAAGGCGGCTTGCCTACTCCAGTACCACCGATTTAGAGCACATCATTCACTAGCTCGATCCAATGAACCACGGGCACCTTGGCACCCTGCCCTATTTGTAACTGACAGCCAATATTTGCTGTGGCAATCACCTCTGGAGAATCAACTGTTAGTGCTGTTTGCTTATTTTTCTGCAACTGCTTTGATATTTCTGGTTGTAAAATTGAGTAGGTGCCAGCCGAACCACAACATAAATGTGAGTCGGCAACCTGACAGACGTGATAACCCGCGCTCGTTAAAATTTTCTCTACAACATTTTTCAAACCAAGCGCATGATGCATAGTACACGGTGAATGAAAGGCAACTCGCTTTGGACTATTTGTAGATTGATTCATAGACCGATCAATAGTGAAGTTTTGATCTGCCATCTCTTTGGCTACAAGCTCACTTAAATCAAACGCAAGGTCACTAATAGCTTGGCCTTTCTCAGCATAACCAACCTCACCTTTAAAAATATTACCGTAGTCCTTAATGCTAACGCCACAGCCAGTCGCAGTGAAAATAATCGCTTCAGCCCCTTTTTCTACTTGGGGCCACCAGGCATCAATTAAACGTCTGGCTTGCGCTTTACCTTGCTCTATTTGAGAGGTGTGCATACCGACAGCACCACAGCAATGTTTCTGGTTAATTTCAACAACGCTCAAGCCCAAGCGATGCAGCAGTTGTTTTGCAGCTGCGTTCGTATTGGGTGCTAAAGCAGGTTGAACACAACCCGACAACATGAGTACTGTTCGTTCATGCTGAGCAGTAACCTTGGCTATATTTGGCTTTACCTGAGGTATCGATACACTCATTTTGTTAGGTAATAGCCATCGGCATTTTTGTGCTATTTGAATTGACGACTTGAATATCCAACCTGAGTTTAAAAACCAAGTAATGCCCCACCGTAACCCACGCTGCATGATAGGCCGAGGTAAATCAACTTCGATGGCTTCCCGTCCAATTTCTAATAGGCGGCTATAATTAACACCCGATGGGCAAGTCGTTTCACAACTTCGGCATGTCAGACACCGATCGAGGTGAAGCTGCATATCCTTATTGGCTGGCGCACCCTCGAAATATTGTTTCATTTGATAGATACGACCACGCGGGCCATCAAGCTCATCACCACGTAATTGATATGTTGGGCAAGTTGCATTGCAAAAACCACAGTGCACACAGCTACGAAGAATAGACTCAATCGCTTCCGCTGATTTACCTTCTTTAAATCGTTGGGTCAAATTTGTTTGCATTGTTAAAGTCCAGCGTACATTCGACCAGGGTTAAATATACCGGCTGGATCAAAGCTTGATTTAAGGTTTCGATGCAATGCTAAAATTGCATCCGTTGGACGATGAAATATCTCAGCATGGCTGTTATATCCTCGAAAAGCACAGACCGTGCCTCGATGAGACTCTACTTGATGCCTTAACTGATCAAGACTCTCTTGTGGCGTTTCTATCCAGCGCTGAGCACCACCCCATTCGATCAATTGTGATTCAGCTGTTAAGAAGTCACTTTCAACACTGGGTACCGACACCCTAGCAAGCGATTTTACTTGGCCAAAAAACGGATGCGATTTTTCTTTAAGCCCAGACCAAGTTTCATCCTTATCTATTTTGCCATCTCCGCCCAAATCGTGACACGCACTACCAATGCCTTGCAGACTGCCTGAGAGCCGTATTTTAGTTTGACCCTGATACCAAACTGATGCTGAAATTGGGTAAGGCAAACGTCTTGTCTGGTTGATCCAATCAATATGCTTCTGGGCATCTGCATGTTCAAAAGACAGCGTTGTTTCTGCTTCAAATTTTGGAATAACACGAATCGACACTTCAAGTAAAATACCTAAAGTACCTAATGCCCCTACCATCAAACGTGATACGTCAAATCCCGCAACATTCTTAATCACGCGACCACCAAAATTGACTATTTCACCTCGACCATTAAGCAGTTTTACACCCAAAATGAAATCACGGATAGCACCAGAGAATGCACGCCTTGGACCCGTTAAACCACTAGCAACTATACCACCTATAGTTGCTTTTTCGCCAAAGCAAGGCGGCTCAAATCCTAACATTTGTCCTTTTTCAGCCAACAACAGCTCTACGTCTTTTAGTTTACATCCTGCTCGTAAAGTAATGACTAACTCAGCTGGGTCATAGTCAATAATGCCACTATGTCCGCTTACGTCAATATCCAATGCGTCAACGGCATGTCCATAAAATACCTTGGTATTACCACCCGTTATTTTTACTGGCACACCATTCGCTGAAGCAGCTTCAATCTGAGACTGAAGGTCGTCTTCATGATTAACTTGTGGAATGCTAACTTTTTGAATCTGCGCAGACATTAGAACCGGTCCAGTTCAGGATGCGGAAGTTCACCATTATGAACATGCATCGCATTAAATTCGGCACAGCGTGCCAAAGTAGGAATTGCCTTACCGGGGTTCATTATATTGGCAGGGTCAAAAGCTGATCGAATTGCGTGAAATTGATAACGCTCTATATCACTAAACTGAACGCACATTTCGCCTAACTTTTCGACTCCGACTCCGTGTTCACCTGTTATCGTGCCGCCATGATGAATACATAACTGAAGGATTCTGCTACCCAATGCTTCAGTCTTTTCAAACTCACCTTCATTATTGGCATCATACAAAATCAACGGATGCAAATTACCATCACCTGCATGAAAAACGTTGGCTATACGTAAACCATACTCTTCAGAAAGTCGGTTTATTTCGGTTAAAACTGCACCCAACGCCTTCCGCGGAATAGTGCCATCAATACAATAATAATCAGGCGATAATCGGCCTACCGCTGGAAAAGCAGCTTTGCGTCCTGACCAGAATAAGTGTCGTTCGGCATCATCTTTGGCCAAGCGAGTATCTACTGCACCACTATTTTTTAATATGCTATCGACTTTAATTATTTGAGACTCGACTTCAGCCTCAGTACCGTCCAATTCACAAATTAAAATAGCAGCTGAATCGATAGGATAACCCGCATTGACAAAAGACTCTGCTGCTCTGATAGCGGGATTGTCCATCATTTCGATACCCGCAGGAATGATACCGCCTGAAATAATACGGGCGACACTATTGCCCGCCTTCTCAACGTCATCAAACACTGCCATTATCACTCGGGCACAATGGGGTATCGGCAATAGTTTCAAGATTACTTCAACTACAATACCGAGCATGCCCTCTGATCCAATGACCAATGCAAGTAAATCATAGCCTTGCGACTGCAGTGACTGTTGATCTAATACCAACAATTCACCTGAGGCGGTCACGAGTGTTACTCCTAAAACATTATGCAACGTCAAACCATATTTAAGGCAATGCACGCCACCTGCATTTTCAGCAACATTACCCCCGATAGAGCATGCAATTTGCGACGATGGGTCAGGCGCATAGTAAAGGCCCAGATGTTTTACTGCCTCTGAAACCGCTAAATTGCGTATACCTGGTTCCACAGTAATACTTTGTGCATTTTCATCAATATTATGAATTCGATTCATTTTAGATAAACTCAAGACAATACCGTCTGCATGGGGCAAGGCACCGCCCGACAGGCTCGTACCAGCACCACGACTCACAATGGGGATCTTACGCTCAGCACAAATGGCGACAATTTTTTGTACTTCTTCAATAGTCTGAGGTAAAACAACCAGCAAAGGAGTTTGGCGGTAAGCGCTCAGCCCATCGCATTCGTAAGCGGCTAGTGAGGTCGATTGGTCAATTACCGATTCATACTCGAGAAATGTCCGAAAAAGATTCGCTAGCTGTTGTCGTATTGAATTTGTCATTGCCTTTAAATGTGCCCTCGTTTTTGTCTGGTACGATTCTAATTGACTTTAGCTATACTGCCTTGCCATCTAAAGACGTGATTGCTAATATATCTTTAGATTAATAGAATTGGACTGACCAATTTAACAAACAATGACAAAAAAACCAATAGAAAACCTTTCTGTGACCGACACGGTGACTGAAAAACTTGAATTGATGATTGTGGATGGCACTTTTAAGCCCGGTGACACTTTGCCACCCGAGCGTCAGCTTGCTCGTGATTTTGCGGTATCAAGAGCATCGCTTAGGCAAGCACTTTCGGTACTCGAATATCGTGGGCTAATTCTATCAAAACAGGGTGGTGGCAACTACGTATGTGACGTTGTTAAAAAGAGTTTTTCTGATCCACTACTTGATTTAATTAAACGTCATCACGAATTGAAGTTCCAAGTAATTGAACTTCGTCAAACATTAGAGTGTTCTGCTGCTTTTTATGCTGCCAAACGCGCTACGAATGAAGATCGCGTGATTATCCGTCAACGCCTAAATGATTTAAAAGCTACAGTGCTGATGAAAAATCCAGTTGAAGAAGCGAGGGCGGACCTAGAATTACATTTAGCCATTGCTGATGCTGCCCACAATGTGCCGTTATCTTTAATGCTAAGGAATATTTATTCACTGCTACTCAGTGAGATTGAAGAGAATCTAAGCCTAGTTCATCAAGTGAACATTAACTCAGAAAAACTACATGGGCAGCATCATGAAATGGTCGAACTTGTAATTGAGGGAGATAGTGAAGGCGCTCGTCGTGTGGTTCGTGAACATCTGGAATTAATTAGAGATACCTTTATTAAAAATGCGTTAGTTAGCGAACCAAGTAATGACGAAACACGAGCCATATTAAACCAGCTTTAGGGATAATATTATTTAGAGACGCCGGCTTTTAACTGTTCGTAGTTTTGACTCATTTCCTGCATTAGCTGTTTACGTTTTTCTTCAGGTGCAAGGGTGAAAACAACAATCCATGTAACCAAAATAAATACTGCTAAACCTTGAAAAAAAGTCGCTACTTTTTCTTTACCGATAAAGTTATCCAGACGCGTACGATTTGACTTGTAATGGCGCATGAAAAAATCCAGCACCGCAAAAAATGGCCCATAAAGAAAATCAAAAATCTTTTTAACAGCTGGTTTCAAAACTCGTTCCTATCTTAGTATTTGCCGGTAACTGAATGCTAATGACCGCCATAAGGCAACTCTAGCACCACGAGTGGAGTTCACCACCAAATTGAACCATAACACCCAAAACTATTATGCTGTTACTATATTTTAAAACCATAACTCAGAGTATCTCATATGGACAATAAGCCCGTTGTGCTGGTAACACGAAAATTACCCGATGCGGTAGAGATCAAACTTGCTGAACATTTTGACGTTATTCTCAACCCGGAAGACAAGCTATATAGCAGCGACGAGCTTTTGCAACTAGCCACTCGTGCGGACGCTATCTTACCCTGCCACACTGAGAAATTCACAGCCGAAACAATTGCTCTATTACCAACCAGAATAAAAGCAATAGCCAATTTTTCTGTTGGTGTTGATCATGTAGATCTAGAAGCCGCCAAACAGAAACAAGTCATCGTTACCAACACGCCTGACGTACTGTCCGATGCTACCGCTGAAATAGCCATGCTACTTATGTTAGGTGCTGCTCGTCGAGCCAGCGAGGGTGAGCGCATCATGCGCACCCAACAGTGGAAAGACTGGAGCCCTGCTTTCATGGTTGGGCAGCAAATCACGGGTAAACGCCTTGGCATTCTCGGTATGGGCAGAGTCGGACAAGTCTTAGCCCAGCGTGCTCGTGGCTTTAATATGACTATTCATTATCATAACCGACATCCAATTGATGCCAAACTCGCTGCTGGCGCGGTCTACCACGACAGTGTTGAAGCATTGCTAGCAGAAGTTGACGTATTATCGATTCACTGTCCGGCATCTCTTCAAACCAAGGGTCTGCTAAATAAACAGCGCCTTGCCATCCTGCACACCAATGCGATTATAGTTAATACTTCAAGAGGTGGCGTTATTGACGACGATGCATTAGTAGACGCCCTGAAATCTGGCAGAATTGCAGCTGCAGGTCTCGATGTCTATAATGGCGAACCTGACCATATTCACCCTGAATATCGCCAGTTAGATAACGTTTTCTTGTTACCCCATATTGGCAGCGCCACCCATGAAACGCGCAACGCAATGGGCTATCGAGCCATTGATAACCTGATTGCAATTTTCAGCGGAAAAACACCCAAAGATCGAGTAGCTTAGTTTCTAGGCATTGGTACTACCAATATTGGTATTACCAATATATACTCGATATTGCGATCAGTGTTCAATAATTATAAGAATAACCTGGCAAAAGTTGTTTTTCGGAATTTATCTAATATAAATTTCCAACCCCTAGGAGGATTACAAGCATGACCGATACAAAACAATCACGACGCAAGTTTTTAGTCGCTGGTGTAGCAACCGCTGCAGCGGTGGGTTTGGCCAGTTGTCAGGGAGAAAAAGAAGAAAAAGCCAAGGAACCGGTTGCCATTGCACCAAAAACAGTTGTACTAAAGGTGCAAGCCGCCTGGGGCGGCGGTATCTTTCTGGAATTTGCACAGGACTACGTTAATCGTGTCAACGAAATGTCCGGCGGCTCACTGAAGATCGACCTGCTCGGCGTAGGCGCAGTAGTCAAAACAGCAGAAATGCAAACTGCGGTACATAAGGGCGTTCTTGATGGTGCACACCTGGTTACTGCTTACTGGTATTCAAAAAGCCCGGTTGCTTCATTGTTTGGTACGGGGCCCTGCTTCGGCTGGTCTGCGAATGAACTGATGGGCTGGATTCAATACGGTGGCGGTAGAACACTGTATGAAGAATTGATGAGTGACCTTAAACTCGATTTGGTTGGTTTTTTCACTGGCCCAATGCCTGCTCAGCCACTAGGTTGGTTTAAAGAGCACATCACCAGCAGTGATCAAATGAAAGGCCTGAAGTATCGTACCGTTGGTCTTGCTGCTGACGTCTTGCAGGAAATGGGCATGTCTGTTGTTCAGTTACCCGGTGGCGAAATTCAGCCTGCCATGAAGAGTGGTCTGATCGATGCGGCTGAATTCAACAATCCAAGCTCCGACAAAGATTTCGGTATGCAGGATGTTTCCAAGCATTATCACCTTGCTAGCTTTCATCAGTCGCAGGAATGTTTCGAAATTATTTTCAACAAGCGTCTTTATGAAGGTCTTGCAAAAGAGCATCAAGCTATTCTTAAATATGCCTCTGAAGCGGCTTCAGCAGACATGGCTTGGAAAGCTATGGAGCGTTACTCTCAAGATTTGGTCACGCTGAAAGAAAAGCATGGCGTCAATGTTTACCGTACCCCTGACAGCGTTATGAATGACCAGCTGAAAGCTTGGGATATCGTAGTTAAACGCTTCAACGAATCTGATCCCTTTTTCAAGAAGGTTATTGATTCGCAAATGGCATGGGCAAAGCGTCACGGTGCTTATGCATTGAACAACAACCCCAATTATAAGGGTGCATTTGAGCATTACTTCGGTAAGTTATAGTTAAAATTTAGTCACACTTAAGTTATGGGGTGGTATGTATATTATTACCACCCCTATACTCCTTCCCATATCGAAATATTTCTATTAGGTGCCGAGCCATGATGACTCGTATTCTCTACTTTATTGATAGCCTTAGTGCCTGGTTCGGCAAAGCCTTTGCCTGGTGCATTGTTGTTTTGACCTTCTCCACCTGCTACGAAGTTTTCGTGCGCTACGTACTCAATTCGCCAACGGTATGGGCATTCGATA